>JBEBTI010000325.1:0-3007 GCA_040393845.1 Nocardioides daejeonensis | reverse complement strand
TCGAGCTTCTCGCTGCAGGACGACATCGCGATCCCCTACATCAACGAGATCGGCAACGACGAACAGAAGCAGCGGTTGCTGCCGCCGATGATCGCCGGTGAGCTGATCGGTGCCATTGCGATGACCGAGCCGGGCACCGGCTCCGACCTCCAGGGCATCAAGACCTCCGCCAAGCAGGTCGAAGGCGGCTGGGTGCTCAACGGCGCCAAGACCTTCATCACCAACGGCATCAACTCCGACTTGGTGATCACCGTCGCCAAGACCGACCCGGAGGGCGGACCCCGTGCCTTCACGCTTTTCATCGTCGAGCGCGAGATGGAGGGCTTCTCGCGCGGCCGCAAGCTCAACAAGGTCGGCCTGCATGCCCAGGACACCGCCGAGCTGGTCTATGAGGACGTCTTCGTGCCTGACGCAGGAGTGCTCGGCGAGATCGGCGGCGGTTTCGGCCAGCTGAAGAACATGCTCCCGCTGGAGCGCCTCTCCATCGCCGCCCACGCCGTCGCCGTCGCCGAAGCCGTGCTGGCCGACACGATCGCCTACACGAAGGATCGCAAGGCCTTCGGCCAGCGCATCGCCGACTTCCAGAACACCCAGTTCGAGCTCGCCGAGATGCACACGATCGTCAACGTGGCAAGGGTCTTCGTCGACCAGGCCATCCTCGCGTTCAACGCCGGCGAGCTCACCGACGTCGACGCCGCGCAGGCCAAGTGGTGGACCTCCGACCTGCAGAACGACGTGATCGACCGCTGCCTGCAACTGCACGGCGGCTACGGCTTCATGCTCGAATACCCCGTCGGCCGCGCCTATCAGGACGCCCGTATCCAACGCATCTTCGGCGGCGCCAACGAGATCATGAAGATGATCATCGGCCGCAAGATCGTCGGTCGCCCCTGATCGGCGTGGCGACGATCTGTTAGATAGAGCCGCGACTATTTGTTAGATAGAAACCCGGCAATCTGTTAGATTCGCGCTGTGGCGACGTATCAGCGACGCATCATCGACACCGCACTAGACGACCTGTTTCCTCATCTGGCGGCCATCGCGCTCGAGGGCGCCAAGGGCGTCGGCAAGACAGCCACGGCAGGCCAGCGCGCACACTCCGTACTCGATCTGGCCGACCCGGCTCAGCGAGCCAGCGCCACGGCGGACCATGACCTTGCCACCCGACTCGTTCCACCGGTGTTGATCGATGAGTGGCAGCTCGTCCCATCAGTCTGGGACCGGGTCCGTCGTGCCGTAGATGACGACAGCTCGGGCGGGCAGTTCCTCCTGACCGGATCTGCTGGGGTTGCTCCAGGTGTGCGAATCCACTCGGGTGCGGGCCGCATCGTCAGCTTCCGGATGCGCCCTCTGTCCTTCGCCGAACGCCGCGTGTCGTCGCCAACGATCTCGCTCAGCTCGCTGCTCATGGGCGACGGCCCGGGGATCACCGGATCCACCGATGTCGAGATTGCCGACTACGCCGACGAGATCCTTCGCTCAGGGTTCCCCGGCATCCGGTCACTTCCGGAGCCGGCCCGCAACATCCAGCTCGACAGCTATGTCGCTCGGCTCGTCGATCGTGAGCTTGCGGAGAACGGGGTCGCAGTCCGACGACCCACCGTGCTTCGCGAGTGGCTGGCTGCCTACGGTGCGGCGACCTCGACGGACGCCGCCTACACGGCCATCCTGGATGCGGCGACGCCTGGTGAGCAGGACAAGCCTGCTCGCCAGACGGTCTCCTACTATCGCGACCATCTCGCGCGGCTCTTCATTCTCGACCCGGTGCCTGCCTGGATCCCTTCATTCTCTCCGTTGAAGCGACTCACCCGATCACCCAAGCACCACCTCGTGGACCCCGCCCTCGCTGCTCGACTGGCAGGCATTGCGAAGCCCGGGTTGCTGATGGGCAAGGGTGATCGCATCAAGGTTCGCTCCGACGCTGGCACTTGGCTGGGAGCCCTGTTTGAGTCGTTGGTGACGCAATCCGTCCGCGTGTATGCGGAGTCGGCCAACGCACAGGTGGGGCATCTGCGCACCAAGGACGCGAAGCGTGAGATCGACCTCGTCGTTGAGGCGGCGGACCGCAGCATCCTCGCTGTTGAGGTCAAGCTGAGCGGAACGGTGGACGACGTGGACGTCCGCCACCTGAACTGGCTGCACGACCAGCTCGGAGACCGGGTGGTGGAGCGGTTGGTGATCAACACCGGAGCCCATGCCTACCGCCGCCGCGACGGGGTGGCCGTCGTACCGCTGGCACTGCTGGGCCCGTGAGGCGAACGCGTCTCTCAGCGCCCGACTGCGGTCAGGGTCTCGTCGAGGTGCACGTCGATGCCCAGGCGCATCCCCTGCTCACGCAGGCGATCGACGTACTCCTTGACGTTGCGGAGCTTGACCTCGTCGTAGCCACGGATGTCTTCGGCGAGCGCGAGGAGGGAGACGAGGGAGTCCCGCTCGTGTGATCCGACCCGTGCGGTCACCTCGGCAGCGAGTGCGGAGTAGTGCTGTGCCAGCGCCTTCTCGACGCGGCGCACCTCGCCGACTCCGAAGATGTCGAGGGGTGTGCCGCGCAGGAACCTCATCCGTGCCATCACCGCGAAGAGTGGCCGGAACCAGCCACCGACCTTGATCTTCTTCTTCACGCCCAACGCGGCGAGCACCGGCGGGTGGAGATAGAAGGAGACCTTGGCCCCGACACCGAACTCGTCCTCGATGCGCTGCTTCTCCCTGTCGAGCAGGTGCAGGCGTGAGACCTCGTACTCGTCCTTGTAGGCGAACAGCCGGTGCAGCTGGAAGGCGACCGTCTCGGTCAGCGCGCCGAGCTCGCCGTGCGCGGCCAGCTCGGCGGTTGCCGTCCGTTCGACGATGTCGAGATAGCGGTTGGCCAGCTTCTCGCCCTGATAGGCCACCAGCTCCGGCACGCGTACGTCGAGCAGTTGCCTTGTGCGCGTGCCGGAGGGGCTCTCGCCGACACGGGCCGCGAGTGCCGCGGAGATGCGGGCCGCTGGCTTGGTCTCTGCGGCGTCGA
>JBEBTI010000324.1:0-3008 GCA_040393845.1 Nocardioides daejeonensis | reverse complement strand
TGCGTCGCGCCCGGGCGAAGATGCAGATGATCATGCAGGACCCGGTCTCTGCGCTCAACCCGCGCCGCAAGGTCAAGGACCTGGTCGCGGAGGGCTTGGAGATCTGGGGCTTCGACGGCAAGAACCGCGACAAGTTCGTCGACGACCTGCTGCAGTCGGTCGGCCTCGACCCCGAGGTGGTGCGCGACCGCCGGCCGCACGAGCTCTCCGGGGGCCAGTGCCAGCGGGTGTGCATCGCGCGGTCTCTCGCGCTCGACCCGGACGTGCTGATCTGCGACGAACCGGTGTCCAGCCTGGACGTCTCCGTGCAGGCGCAGGTGCTGAACCTGCTGGAGGAGACACGCGAGCGCTACGACTTGTCGATGATCTTCATCGCGCACGATGTCGCGGTGGTCAAGAACATCAGTGACCGCGTCCTGGTGATGTATCTCGGCAAGACCTGCGAGGTGGTCCCCACCGACGACATGCAGAACACCGCGCTGCACCCCTACACCAGGCTGCTGCTCGCCTCCGTGCCCAGCGCGGCCGATGCTCAGGCGGAGGTGGCGACCGGACCGGTCAAGGCGGTCGACCTCCCGTCGCCGTTGAACCCGCCCAGCGGCTGTCGGTTCCGCACCCGTTGCCCTCTGGCGACGGAGCAGTGCGCGGCCGAGGAGCCCGTGCTGCGTGAGATGCGGCCGGGACAGTTCGTGGCCTGTCACAACGTCAGCGCCTGACCCAACCGCGGTGTCGCGGGAGGTCGAGGAGATCTTGGTGAGCGAGAACCCTGCAGAGATCGACGAGCCCCGCGTGGATGCCGACGGCACCCTGCATCTGCCGCGCCGCACCATCCCGGTGCCGGCCTCGGTCAGCCCCGAGGCCGCGGCGTTCTTCACCACCCCGCGGGCGCCGCGGGTCGACATCAGCAACCTGGCCGCGAATCCCGCGGCATGGGACGCCTATGTTGCGGCGGCGGACCAAGTGATGGATCCACGCATCGACCAGATGTTCGCGGTGTGTGAAGGCCGCAGCACGGTCGAGACCACCGAACTCGCCGGGGTGACCGTGCACGTCGCCCGCCCGACGACGATCGCGCCGGAGAAGACCGACTGGCTGCGGATCACCGTGCACGGCGGCGCGTTCGTGCTGCTCGGCGGTCGGTTCGCCGCCGCCGAAGCGGCGGTGGCTGCAGCCCGCACCGGGTGCCTGACGGTCGGCGTCGACTACCGGATGCCGCCCGAGTTCCCCTATCCGGCAGCAGTGGACGACGTGATCGCCGTCCACGCCGCGCTGTTGGAGGAGAACCCGGCAGCCCGCGTCGCCATCTCGGGAGGTTCAGCCGGCGGCAACATCGTGCCGGCAGCGGTGCTCAAGGCGCGGGACAACGGCCTCCCGATGCCGCGCTGCCTCCTGCTCTCCACGCCGTACGCCGACCTGACCCACTCCGGCGACTCCTTCGCACTCAACCTGGGCGTCGACCACCTGCTGCAGGACCTCGGCGGGCCTCGCGACCTCTACCGCGGCGACGCGGACCCCACGGATCCCTACCTGTCGCCGCTCTTCGGCGACTTCACGGCTGGCTTTCCGCCGACCTTCATCGCCACCGGGACCAGGGACCTGTTGCTCTCGCCGTCGGTGCTGCTGCACCGAGCGATGCGGCGTGCCGGAGTGCAGGCCGACCTCCACGTCTGGGACGGTGCTTCGCACGGCAACTTCCCGGTCGGGCCCGAGCGCGACGACCAGGCCCGCGAAGAGGAGCTCTTCCTGGCCACGCATCTGGCCTGACTGACGTCGGGAGCGTGCTCAGTCGCCTCTCACCAGGCGGGTCGTGACGGCCGGGACGTCACCGTCGAGCCGCGCAAACCGGAACGCCATCGGTCCGGCCAGGTGACCCTGGGTGTGGATCCAGGCGTGGTCGGTGAGGCCGGGATCGCGGTCGGCGAGCACCAGTCGGACGATGCCGTCAGGGCCGGGTGTGACGTCGTGGCTGGTGGCGTGCACCCGCTCGCCGAAGCGCCACTCGAACGACTCCAGCCAGTGGTTCATCGGCACCAGGCTCCAGTAGGCCGCCGGATCGGGTGCCGGGAACTCGATCACCAGCGCCGCCTCCGGGGTGGGCAGATGCCAGTGGCCGTGGAGGTAGGAGTGCCCGCCGGGCGTGTAGATGTCACCGTTGTCCGGCATCGGCCGGATCTCGTTGGCCGGCTCGGTCTGCAGGCGCTCCACCCAGGTTGCCCACATTCGCACGTTGTTGACGGCAAACGACGACGCGGTCTGCAGACCGTCGGCCAAGCGCTCAGGGGTGAGCGGCTCCTGCGGGATGGGCGTGCCGAGCCGCCGGATGCGCAGCGGCGCGGGCCGGTCGTTGAGCGGATCACGGAGGTAACGACGCACGGAGAGCACTGATGCGTCGTCCTCGAGTCGCAGACCCTGTGAGCCCGGGTCGCGGGACAACAGCAACCGGAAGTCCCCGTCGGTCGTGGTGACGAGGTCGGTCTCGACGAGGTGGTCGATCAACCGGCGTGGTGCGGGGTTGAGCCCGGTCAGGTCGCCCGAGTAGAGACCGATCTCGAGCAGGTCGACGTCGCGCATGTTGCCACGCACCTCGTACTCGTGGTCGGCCGACACCGCAGCGGTGTCGTACAGCTGCGAGGGGCTGTCGCCGGCAAACTTCCGTACCCCGTCACGACTCTTCGAGTAGAACGCCGGAAATCGAGGGTCTGAGTGCTCCACGAAGCTGTCCAGGCCGATGCTCAGGTAGCGCAGGAACAGTCGGTGTCCCTCGGCGACGTCGAGAGCGGTGAGCGTGGGCGCAAGCTCCGAGACGAGCTCAGCGACTTCGGGGAATCGACCGGCGGCGTCCTGCCATGCCGTGCCCAGGGTGGTGCTGTCCATGGGGTCCTCCTGCTGGACGATGCGGATACGACCGTGGGCCGGGGCCACCAGGGCAACCCGCCCCCGCCCCGGGGAAAAAATGTAAACGGGGGCAAACCACAGGGAAAAGCGTACAAGCCAGGGTGTGGAGCGGA
>JBEBTI010000323.1:0-3026 GCA_040393845.1 Nocardioides daejeonensis | reverse complement strand
GAGAAGTGATGGCTGACCAGCCGACGCTCAAGGAGCAGCTCTGGGACCCGATTGCCGGGTTCGGGGTGACCTTCCGGACGATGTTCCGCAAGGTGGTGACCGAGCAGTACCCCTTCGAGAAGAACCCCACGGCTCCTCGATTCCACGGCCGGCACCAGCTCAACCGCTGGCCGGACGGTCTCGAGAAGTGCATCGGCTGCGAGCTGTGCGCCTGGGCCTGCCCGGCCGACGCCATCTATGTCGAGGGCGCCGACAACGTCGACTCGGTCGACGCCGACGGCAACTCGGGCCGCTTCTCCCCCGGGGAGCGCTACGGACGCGTCTACCAGATCAACTACCTGCGTTGCATCCTCTGCGGCCTGTGCATCGAGGCCTGCCCGACCCGGGCACTGACGATGACCAACGAATACGAACTCGCCGACAACAACC
Organism: Nocardioides daejeonensis; assembly: GCA_040393845.1. Classification (GTDB taxonomy): domain Bacteria; phylum Actinomycetota; class Actinomycetes; order Propionibacteriales; family Nocardioidaceae; genus Nocardioides; species Nocardioides daejeonensis_A. The sequence continues at coordinate 2,597 of JBEBTI010000323.1, read as the reverse complement.
GGGCCGACCTGATCTACGAGAAGTCGGACCTGCTCGCACCGCTGCTGCCCGGCATGGAGCAGCCCCCGCACCCGATGCTGCTGGGCGAGACCGACGGCGACTACTACCGCGGCGCCCAGCGCCCGGCAGGTCAGGAAGGCGCCGGCTCATGACCGCACGCGACTGGTCCTTCGGCGCACGCTCCTTGCCGGCCTGTCCTCGGGAGGTGACCTCATGACCGCATTCTGGATCCTGGCGCCGATCATGGTCCTCGCTGCGCTCGGCGTGCTGTTCGTCCGCAAGGCGGTGCATGCGGCTCTGCTGCTCGCCGTGGTGATGATCTCGTTGGCGATGCTGTACGCCGCACTGGACGCCCCGTTCCTCTTCGCGGTGCAGATCATCGTCTACACCGGCGCGATCCTGATGCTCTTCCTGTTCGTGGTGATGCTGGTCGGCGTCGACGCCTCCGACTCGGTGGTGGAGACGATTCGTGGGCAGCGGGTGCTGGCAGCCGTGGTCGGACTGGTCTTCGTGGTCACCGTCGTCCTCGGCCTGACCCAGGTCACCTTCGGCGCCGTGGTCGGTCTCGAGGAGGCCAACGGGGGCGGCAACGTCGAGGCGCTGGCCAACATGCTGTTCAGCGACTACGTCTTCGCCTTCGAGGTGACCGCAGCGCTGCTGATCACCGCAGCGATGGGAGCGATGTTGCTGGCACACCGCGAGCAGCTCACCCCCAAGCTCGGTCAGCGGGAACTCGCCGACCAGCGGATGCGGGAGTACGCCGAACACGGTCGACACCCGGGACCGCTCCCGCCGCCCGGCGTCTACGCACGCCACAACGCGGTCGACACCCCGGCTCTGCTGCCGGACGGAACGCCGGCCGAGGCCTCGATCTCGCGGGTGCTGGCTGCTCGTGGCGCCGTCCGCGTGGCCCGTGCCGACCAGGTCGACGAGGTGCTGCGCCAGCTCGGGCAGGCACCTGACGTGGCCCCCGACGTCGCCGGCCGGTCCGGCGCCGCGGCGAGCACCGAGGAACAGGAGGGTGACGCCTGATGGAGACCGAGCCCTACATCCTGCTCTCCGCGATCCTGTTCTCGATCGGTGCGGTCGGTGTCCTGGTCCGACGCAATGCGCTGGTGGTGTTCATGTGCATTGAGTTGATGCTCAACGCTTCCAACCTGGCGCTGGTCACCTTCGCGAAGGCGAACGGCAACCTCGAGGGCCAGATCGCCGCGTTCTTCGTGATGGTCGTGGCTGCCGCTGAGGTGGTGGTCGGGCTGGCCATCATCATGACCATCTTCCGTACTCGACGCTCGGCCTCGGTCGACGACGCGAGCCTGCTGAAGTACTGAGGTGAGTTGAGTGATTCCCCAAGCTTCCACCGTGCTGACCGGTGTCGTGAATGCGCATGGGGAGACGGTGCTGTCGACTGCGGCCGACGGCGTCTTCTCCCTTGCCTGGCTGGTGATCGTGCTGCCGCTGGCCGGAGCCGTGATCCTGCTCGTGGGTGGCCGACACACCGACAGGTGGGGCCACCTGCTCGGTACGGCGACCGCGCTCGGCTCCTTCGGCATCGGCCTGGCGATGTTCGTGTCCCTGCTGGGCAAGGACGAATCCGCCCGCTCCCACAGCCAGCACCTCTGGACCTGGTTCCAGACCGGTGGGCTGGACGTCGGTCTGGAGTTGCTCTACGACCCGCTGTCGTCGCTGTTCGTGCTGCTGATCACCGGTGTCGGATCGTTGATCCACATCTATTCGATCGGCTACATGGCCCACGACGAACGTCGCCGTCGGTTCTTCGCCTATCTCAACCTGTTCATCGCCGCGATGCTCACGCTCGTGCTCGCCGGCAACTACCTCGTCGTGTTCCTCGGCTGGGAGGGCGTCGGTTTGGCGTCGTACCTGTTGATCGGCTTCTGGCAGCACAAGCCGAGCGCAGCGGCAGCGGCCAAGAAGGCGTTCGTGATGAACCGCGTCGGTGACGTCGGCATGGCGCTCGCGATCATGCTGATGGTGGTCACCTTCGGCAGCACCGCCTTCACGGTGGTCTCCGCGAACAACCACGGGCCCACCGAGGCGACGATGAACGTGATCGGCCTCCTCCTGCTCCTTGCCGCGTGCGGCAAGAGTGCCCAGGTCCCGTTGCAGGGCTGGCTCCTGGACGCGATGGAAGGTCCGACGCCCGTGTCGGCACTGATCCACGCGGCCACCATGGTCACCGCCGGCGTCTACCTGATCGTGCGCTCCAACTTCATCTTCGAGAACGCACCGATCGCACAGACCACGGTCGTCATCGTCGCGGTGGTCACCCTCCTGTGGGGTGCGATCATCGGTTGCGCCAAGGACGACATCAAGAAGGCGCTCGCCGGCTCCACGATGAGCCAGATCGGCTACATGATGCTCGGTGCCGGGCTCGGCGTCGCCGGCTATGCGTTCGCGATCTTCCACCTGATCACGCACGGCTTCTTCAAGGCCAACATGTTCCTCGGAGCCGGATCGGTGATGCATGCGATGGACGACGACGTCGACATGCGCCACTACGGAGGACTGCGCAAGATGCTGCCGGTCACGTTCCTCACCTTCGCGATGGGCTATCTGGCGATCATCGGGTTCCCCGG
>JBEBTI010000322.1:0-3062 GCA_040393845.1 Nocardioides daejeonensis | reverse complement strand
CGGTTGGCTCAAGGACCACTACGGCTTCTCGTGGCAGCTCACGCCGGCCAACCTGCTGGGGCTCCTGGCCGGTCCCGACGCGGACGGCGCCGCCCGCGCCCAACAGGCGATGCTCTCCACCGCCCTCGTTCCGCTCAACGGTCCCGCGCTCCAGGCGGCGTACGACGACCGCTGACGTCGCAGTCGCTCTGGTGGCAGCTCGCCACGCACCTCCCGAGCTTGCGGCGCGCATACCCCACACAACGCGACCGTGGTCAGCGCAGGAGCCGTCGGTCGACGCTGTGGGCAGCACCATCATCAAGTCAGTTCGGCTCCGCCCCGCGAACGGGCTCGGCCATCGCGTGTGACCGGGCCCGTTTCGTCGTTCGAAGCCCTCAGACCAACGCGTGCGGAGGCTCGGCAGCTCGCCCCTGGAAAGCCAGGATCGCGGGGTTGACCACGCGACCCTCCCGGATCTCGATCGCCCGGCTGAGTGTCTCATCGGCGTCCCAACCACTGGCGCCCTCGAGCACCGGGCGGAGGAACGGAATCAGAGCGTTGCTGTTCTCCCAGGTCGCGGAGTTCCACAGGTACGACGGGCTGTGGTCGACCGCGTAGTAGAGGACATTCTCACCCACCACGAAGGTCGGCTCGTCGAATGTCGTCGGACGAGCCCAACTGAAGCCCATGCCCAGGTCGCAGGACACGTCGACAATGACGCTGCCGGGTCGAAAGGCATCGAGGTCATTGGTCGCGAGGTAGACCAGCGGGTTGGCGGTGTCCTGCAGCGTGCAGTTGACGACGATGTCGTTCTCCGCGAGGTACGCCGCCAACGGCTCGCGTCCCCGTTCGGTGATCACGTGGCTCACGTTGCCGGCCGGATCGTGGTCGAACTGCCGGATCAGCACCGAGTGGATCGGCGAGCCGACGGCAGTGACACCGCGGTTCGTCAGGACCGCCACCTGGTGGACTCCGTGCGCGTTGAGCGCGGTCACGGCACCGCGTGCGGTCGCGCCGAACCCGATCACAACTGCACTCAGACGTCGTCCGTAGTCGCCGGTCAGGCCGGCCAGTTCGAGTGCATGGAGCACGGAGCTGTAACCGGCCAGTTCGTTGTTCTTGTGGAACACGTGCAGACCGACCCCACCGTCGCGGGTCCAGTGGTTCATCGCCTCGAAGGCAATCAGGGTGAGCTGGCGGTCGATCGCGAGTTGTGTGAGTTCCCGGTCCTGCACGCAGTGCGGCCATCCCCACAGCACCTGTCCCGGGCCCAGCGCGGCGACGTCCGAATGCTGGGGTTTCGGAAGCAGTACGACGTCCGCGTCCGCCAGGAGCTCCGCCCGCGAGGCGAACCCGGCGACGTGCTCACCGAGGGCGTCGTCCGAGACGCCGAACCGGGCACCGTACCCGTGCTCGAGCGTGATCCGGGCCCGGAGGTCTGCGTCCAAGTGCGGAATGTGGTCGGGGTGGAGCGGCAGTCGACGTTCGTTCTCCATCACCGACGACCCGATCACGCCGAGGCCCAGGAGCGTCACTTCTTCTTGCCCGGGTGCACCTTGTCGGAGAGCGTCTCTGCGGAGCCCTTGTTGCGCTTCTCCGCCCGTTTCTCCTTGATCGATTTCCCGGACTTCTTGGACATGCCTTGCCGTGGTGACTTGTCACTCATGGACGGATCTCTCTGAGAGGAAGCCTGAACGGCTCCGTCTCATGACACTACGCCGTTCACGCTCGAAGCGTCAGTCGCCGAGGTCCCTTGTCCCATGCCGCGCGCTTCCTACCAGTCAAGGTCGCCGTCGTACTCACCCTGAGCATCAGGGCGATCGACGCTGGTGAGATCGAGCTGACCGGCGACGGCGGCTTCATCGGTGGCAGGCACCGGTTTGACCCGACCGACTGCGCGTGACACGCCAACTCCAACGCGCCAAGCCCGGCGACATCGCGGCAGGCAAAGACATCGTCGAGGCCGTCGCGGGGATCAAGGTCGTCGTACGACCCCCGAAGTACGAGTCAGAGCGGACCATCTACCTGCCCGACGAACTCGTCACGATCCTCTCCGAGCACGTTCGCCAGCACACGCCGAAAGGCGGGTCCAACCGATGGCTCTTCGACGAGCACGGCAAGCCGTGGCACGACAACCTCGTCGACTACCGCTGGCGTTCCACCCGTGCGGATGCTGGAGTCAGCTACAAGCTCCGCGAGCTGCGTCACTACTTCGCCAGCGGACTCATCGCCGCCGGCTGCGACGTCGTGACGGTGCAGCGAGCGATGGGACATGCCTCCGCAACCACCACGCTGAACACCTACGCCCACCTGTGGCCCACCGTGGAAGACAAGACCCGGGCCGCCGCGTCAGGCATGGCCGCTGCGGTCCTGGCCACTCAGCTCGACACCAAACGGTCGCGCCAGTAACCGGGCTTGCGCTTCTCGTGAGCGAGCGCGATCACGACCAGTGCATCGGGCTGCACCATGTAGAGGAGTCGATACGGGAAAGCCGCGACCCGGCGTGATCGCACGGCCGGGATGCTGTCCAACCGGGCCACAGGGCACCGGACGGAAGATCGATCGCCGAGACGCCCGGTCGAGCAGGCCGTAGTCCTGTTCGCGTCGAATCAGCGGCCCGGTGTGAATCGCATGGTTGGCCGGAAGCCCTCTCACCACCAACGCCTCGTGGATCTTGTCGAGGTGGCCGCTGATGTCGTCGCTCTGGTCGTGGAAGACCAGGCTGAGCACGTAGAAGGGCGAGTGCTTCTCGAACGGCCCGAAGTCCCCGGATTCGTCGATGAAGATGCTCAGTTCACGCAACGCCTGGTCCCCCGGAAACGACTTGAGGCGGGAAGAACCCGCCTCAAGAGGGTGGCGGGGGATGTCCCCGCCTAAAGGTTGGACCAGGGCCTCGCGGCCAGCCCAGGTCGCCAACTGTAGCAGCGCGAGCCGACAGGACCAAGGAGATTCCGTGCTCCTGACGGCTGATCACCTGCGCATTGCCTGCTCCGAAAGCGCCCCTGGCATTCTTGCGGACTTTTTGCGGACCGGAGGGGGGTCGGGAGACCCTTAAAACCCGCCTGACCTGCGCAAACGACTGA
>JBEBTI010000321.1:0-3067 GCA_040393845.1 Nocardioides daejeonensis | reverse complement strand
TCGCGGCGATCACCCTCTGGGACATCGCGGACGGTTGGCGCAAGGTCCGCGCGAGGGGCAAGGCGTAACCTCCCAGCATGGACGGATCACTGCTGGAGTCGGCCCGCGCCTGGCTGGCTGAAGATCCCGATGCCACCACCCGCGCCGAACTCCAACGGGCCATCGCCCTCGTCGAGTCCGGCGGCGACCCGACGACCCTCGCCGATGCCTTCTCCGCCTCGCTGAGCTTCGGCACCGCCGGGCTGCGAGGAGCCCTCGGCGCCGGCCCCAACCGGATGAACCGGGTCGTGGTGACCCGTGCCGCCGCCGGCCTGGCGGCGTACCTCATCGAGACGGGCGCGGCACCGGGCGACACCGTGGTGATCGGGTACGACGCCCGCCACAACTCCGATGCCTTCGCACGAGACACCGCGGAGGTGATGACCGGTGCCGGGTTCGAGGCGCTGCTCCTCCCCCGCGCCCTGCCGACGCCGGTCCTCGCCTTCGCGATCCGCGACCTGGGCGCAGTCGCTGGGGTGATGGTGACCGCGAGCCACAATCCGCCTCAGGACAACGGCTACAAGGTCTATCTGGGCGACGGCAGTCAGATCGTGGCCCCGGCCGACCTGGAGATCGCCGCGCACATCGCCGCTGTCCCGGCACTCTCCGCCATCCCTCGCGGCGCCGCGGGCAGTCGACTCGACGAGGCCGTGGTCGAGCGATACCTCGCCGCGGTGAGTGCCGTCGTACCGCACGGTCCACGCGACCTGCGCATCGTGCACACCCCCATGCACGGGGTCGGTGGCGCGTCGATGCTGCAGGCCCTGGAACGCGCCGGTTTCCCGACCCCCCATGTCGTGACGGCCCAGTTCGAGCCCGATCCGGAGTTTCCGACGGTCGCCTTCCCGAACCCCGAAGAGCCGGGCGCGATGGACCTTGCCCTGGCACTGGCCGTGGAGGTCGACGCCGACCTCGTCGTCGCCAACGACCCGGATGCCGACCGTTGCGCCGCCGCCGTGCCAGGACCGCTCGGTTGGCGGATGCTGCGCGGCGACGAGGTCGGCGCACTCCTCGGCCACCACCTGCTCGAGACAGGAAGACAAGGCGTCTACGCCCAGTCGATCGTCTCGTCCTCCCTGCTCGGCAAACTCGCCGCGGCCGCCGGCCGACCACACCAGGAGACCCTCACGGGGTTCAAGTGGATCGGCCGGATCCCGGGGCTGGCCTTCGGCTATGAGGAGGCCCTCGGCTACTGCGTCGACCCCGACCATGTGAAGGACAAGGACGGAATCTCCGCGACGCTGCTGCTGTGCGACATCGCCGCGCGCGCCAAGGCCGCCGGACGCACCTTGACCGACCTGCTCGACGACATCGCCCGCGAGCACGGGTTGCACGCCACCGACCAACTCTCGGTGCGCGTCGACGACCTGGCAGTGATCGCTGCGGCGATGGCCCGGCTCCGTGCCACGCCACCGACCGAGCTGGGCGGGTACGCCGTCGAGCAGGTGGACGACCTCAGCACCGGCACCCCCGAACTGCCACCGACCGACGGGCTGCGCTACCGACTGGCAGACGGCGGTCGGGTGATCGTGAGGCCGAGCGGCACCGAACCGAAGATCAAGTGCTACTTGGAGGTCGTCGTACCCGTCGAGCCGGAGTCGGGTGTCGACGCGGCACGAATCGCCGCAGCCGGACGCCTCGACGCGTTGCGTGACGGGATCAAGGCTGCCGCAGGTCTCTGACCGCTCGTGACAGGGCCAGGGCTCAACGGAGCAGACCGAACAACACCGACACGGCCAGCAGTCCGACGACGAGGGCGACCGGGAACGGCTGCACGGCGCGGGTGATCGCGCCGGGCCCGTCGCCGCGGTCGCGGGCGTCCTTGGCCAGACCGACCAACCGCTCCTCGACCAGATCCTGGTAGTTGTTCAGCGGATCCGGCGCACCGCCCTTCACCATCGCCCGTCGGGTGCGCGAGATCGGCGAGAACGTCTTCCGGCCGTGCGCGGTGTGCACGAGCATCGTCATCCGCACCTCGACGTCCTCGATCGCAGCCAGCGGCACCCGTACGACGTGGAACGGGTGGTGCAGCACGAGCTGCCCGTCGAGCACCTCCGCGTGCGGGCGGAGTACGACGACCCACAGCGCGACCGCGCCGGTGAGCAGGAACGCCAGCACCACCGGATCGGTGTCGTGCCAGCCGTCGGCCAGGGTCGCGACCGCACCGACCCCGACAAGGGCGATGCCGGCCCAGCCGACCACCCGACCGTTGGAGGCCGGGAACCGGATCGGGGGTGCCACAGCCATGCATGCTCCTGACGTCGTGGCTGGTCGTTGTGGAACTGCAACCCTAGAAGACGTGCCCACGCCGCCCGGCTCCGTATGCTGGCCGGGTGACCGCCACCTCCACGACGCCTGCCGCCACGCTCGGCACGCAGCTCGCTGACGTGACCTCCTCCGACGCGTCGTTGCGTCGCTTCCTGCACGGCCTGCCCGGGGTCGACCAGGTCGGCGCAGAGGCCCGCGCCGCCGCGCTCGGCACCCGGTCGATCAAGACCACCGCGAAGGCACAGGCGATCGACCTCGCGATCCGCATGGTCGACCTCACCACACTCGAGGGACAGGACACCGCCGGCAAGGTCAGAGCCCTTGCCAACAAGGCGATGCGTCCGGATCCGGCAGACCCGACGTGTCCGGCGACGGCAGCGGTCTGCGTCTACCCCGACCTGGTCGGGGTCGCGAAGGAGGTGCTCGGCGACAGTGGCGTCAACATCGCTGCCGTGGCCACCGCCTTCCCCAGCGGCCGTGCGGCCCTCGACATCAAACTGGCCGACACGGCCGATGCCGTCGGAGCCGGCGCCGACGAGATCGACATGGTGATCGACCGCGGCGCATTCCTCTCCGGCCGCTATCTGCAGGTGTTCGAGGAGATCGTCGCGGTCCGCGAGGCGTGTGGTGACGCACATCTCAAGGTGATCTTCGAGACCGGCGAACTGCAGACCTACGACAACGTACGCCGTGTGTCGTGGCTGGCGATGATGGCCGGCGCCCACTTCATCAAGACCTCCACCGGCAAGGTGCAGCCGGC
>JBEBTI010000320.1:0-3086 GCA_040393845.1 Nocardioides daejeonensis | reverse complement strand
CTCGACGAGCACGTCGCCCGTGTAGACCTCGGTGAGCTTCCAGGTGTTGCCGGTGGTCCCGGGCACTCGGGCCACCAGTTGCTCCAGGAATGCCGGCGTGACGGAGGCCGGACGCGTGAGCGCGGCGGCGGTGGTGGTGGTCATCAGAGTTGTTCCTCCAAAATGATTGCGCCGGCCTTGTCGCCGATCATCATCGACGGCGCGTTGGTGTTGCCACCGATGATCGACGGCATGATCGAGGCGTCGGCGACCCGGAGCCCCTCGACACCCAGCACCCGCAACTCGGGGTCGACGACGGCACGGTCGTCGACACCCATTCGGCAGGATCCGACCGGGTGGTAGACGGTGGTGACGCGGCGCAGCACCTCGTCCTTGAGTTTCTGGCCGGAGTACGCCGACCCGGGCTCGGACTCCTGGACCACGTGCTTGGCGATCGCGGAGTTGGCCATCACGGCGCGGAGCATCTCGATGCCTTCGATGAGCACCTTGACGTCGTCGGGCTCGGCCAGTGCGTTCACGTCGATCAGCGGCGCAGCCAACGGGTCAGCGCTGGCCAGACGCACCGTGCCGCGCGACTTGGGCCGGATCAGCGTCGAGAAGACCGACAGCGACGGACGCGTGTCGGGACGCAGGCGCACCTGCTCGTCCTGGAACGGCGGGTAGGACCACGGAATCGCGAAGAGTTGCATGTCGGGCACGCCGGTCGACAGCGAGGTGTGCACGAACCCGCCGGCCTCGAAGACCGAGTGCGACAGGAACGTCGAGCCCGGCCTGAGCCGGTCCTTGACAATGGCCGAACCGAAGTACCGGGCGGTGCTGCGGCGCGGGGAGTTGTCGACGGCGTACGTCATCGGCACGAACATGTGGTCGTGGAGGTTGTCACCGACCGGCAGGTCGGAGACAACCTTGATGCCCTTCTCCTGCAGGTGCTGGGCCGGGCCGACGCCGGAGAGCATCAGGATCTGCGGCGAGCCGAACGCACCGGCGGAGAGGATGACCTCCTTGCGGGCCCGGACGATCCGGCGCTCGCCCTTGGCCCCGATCACCTCGACGCCGACCGCACGGCCGCCTTCGATGACCACGCGGGAGACGGTCCCGCGCTGCTGGACCTCGAGCGTCGGCAGGTCGGCCTCGGTGAGGTAGCCACGCGAGGTGGAGTAGCGCAGGTTGTTGCCGGTGTTCTCCTGGATGACGTGCATGCCGTCCTGGGACTCACCGTTGTAGTCGGGGTTGATCGGTACGTCGAGCTCGTCGGCACCGGCGGCGATGAAGGTCTTTGCCGCGTCACAGATGTCGGGGTTCTCCAACACCTTGATCGGGCCACCCTTGCCGCGGTACTCGGTGGCGGGTCCGGCCCAGTCCTCCATGCGCTTGTAGGACTTCAGCACGTCCTCATAGCCCCAACCCTTGTTGCCCTCTGCCTCCCAGGAGTCGAAGTTCTCCTTGTTCCCCCGCACGAAGATCATGCCGTTGACGGATCCGGAGCCGCCCATGATCTTGCCGCGCCAGGCGGGCAGCCGCCGGCCGAGCGCATGCTCCTGCGGCACCATGCGGTAGCCCCAGTCGAAGCGCTTCTTCAGCTTGGGCTCGCTGTGGATCATCGCGATCATCCCGGGACGCTTGAACATGATCGACTTGTCCGAGCCGCCGGCCTCGATCAGGATCACGTGCTCGCCGGCTTCGGCGAGGCGACCGGCCACGGCGCAGCCAGCGGATCCGGCGCCGACGACGACGTAGTCGGCCTCTCCTGCGTAGGACTTCTTGCCCATGATCAACCTCATCTGCTCCCGGGTGTGGCACGGCCCACACCAGTGGCCCAACTGTAACGCGTTCTACTTTGTGGCGACAAGACATACCGACCGACGGTATGGGTGCGCTGCCGGGTCCGCGCCCGGACCGGGTGAACCGCGGTGCGACACTTGTCGACGTGAAGGTGCTCTCCATCCAGTCCTCGGTCGCCTACGGCCACGTCGGCAACTCCGCAGCGGTCTTCCCGCTCCAGCGCCTCGGGCACGAGGTCTGGCCGGTGCACACGGTGAATTTCTCCAACCACACCGGGTACGGCGCGTGGCGCGGTCCACTGATCGCGGCGGCAGACGTGCGCGAGGTGATCACCGGCATCGAGGAACGCGGCGCACTGGCCGAGGTCGACGTCGTACTCTCCGGCTACCAGGGTGGCGAGGAGATCGGCGACGTGATCCTCGACGCCGTCGCCCGGGTGAAGGCAGCCAACCCGAACGCGATCTATGCCTGCGACCCGGTGATGGGCAACGCGAAGAGCGGTTGCTTCGTGAACCCGGCGATCCCCGTGCTGTTGCGCGAACGCGTCGTCCCGGCTGCCGACCTGATCACCCCCAACCAGTTCGAGCTCGGGTTCCTCACCGACCGTGACCCGAGCACCCTCGAGGAGATCCTCGATGCGGCCGATGCGGCGCGCGCGATGGGCCCCAGCACAGTGCTGGTGACCAGCGTCGAGCAGGCCGACCGCCCCGTCGACACCGTGGAGATGCTGGCGGTGACCCCCGACGGGGCGTGGATCGTGCGGACGCCCCTGCTGCCGATGAAGGCCAACGGGTCCGGCGACGTCACCGCGGCACTGTTCAGCGCGCACTACCGGTCGACCGGCGACGCTGCCGATGCCCTCGCCCGTACGACGTCGAGCATCTTCGACCTGCTGCACAACACCCACGAGGCCGGCTCGCGTGAACTGCTGCTCGTCGAGTCGCAGGAGGCCTACGCCCACCCGCGGATGCAGTTCGAGGTGCGCCAGGTCCGCTGATCCCCGGGTCTGCTGCGGCAAGTCAGGGCAGCGGGCCGAAGTCGTGCACGATCTGGAAGTACTGGATGACCAGAAGATGAGGCCGGACAGGGCAAGGTGATCGCCACCGACCCGCTGGCCGCACTGGACCGTCGGTCGCCGCGAGGATGCTGGCCGGATCCAACTGCTGGACCGGATCGACAGCTCACTGCGGGACCGACCGCCGGCACCGGCCACCGGCACCGGTCGCCGGTCCGACGCCGCGTCCGAACGCTGTCTGGAGCCGGAGACAGGAGTTGAACCCGCGACATCCTCATTACAAGTGAGG
>JBEBTI010000319.1:0-3096 GCA_040393845.1 Nocardioides daejeonensis | reverse complement strand
GCCCCGGTGCGCTGGTCTCCTTCGTTGCTGACCCTTGGGGCAACCTGATCGAGATCATCAACCGGGACTGAACCGCCGAGGCCAGACAGGAAAGCCGTGCACACCCCTCATCCGCAGCCAGATCCGGAACTGGTGCTGACCTCCACCGCTGGTGCTCTCAACGGACGCCGCCTGCAGGGACACCGTGACGTCGCTGCGTTCAAGGGAATCCCGTTTGCCGCACCCCCGGTCGGCCCTCTTCGTTGGCGGCCGCCGCAACCCATCGACCCCTGGGAGGGCGTGCGGCCGGCGTCGGAGATCGGGCCGGCACCGATCCAACCGCAACCGCTCCGGTCGAGCATCATGTGGCACACCAACTTCGCCGACCGCCGCGCCCTGGTGATGAGCGAGGACTGTCTCCACCTCAACGTGTGGACCCCTGAGCCGAGCCGGCAGGCGCAGCTACCGGTGCTGGTCTTCCTGCAGGGTGGCGGGAACCGTCTTGGCCACGGTGGCCAAGAGCTGCACGACGGAGCATCGTTGGCCGCTCGAGGCATCGTGGTCGTCACCTTGAACATGCGCGTCGGCGCGCTGGGGTTCCTCGCCCACCCGGAGTTGGCCGCCGAGGACGAGCTCGGCGCCTCCGGCAACTACGGCGTCCTCGACGTCGCGGCCGCGCTGCGTTGGGTCAGCGAGCACATCGAGTCGTTCGGCGGTGACCCCACGAAGGTCACCTTCGGCGGCAACTCCGCAGGTGCCGCGATCGTCACCCACCTGATGGCCGCGCCGACCACCAAGACCCTGTTCCGCGCTGCACTCGGCCAGAGCGCGTCAGGGATCTTCCGGGCCGAGGGCCCGATGGCCAGCCAGGCCGACGCCCAGGCCGAAGGCCTCCGCGCGTTGGGAGACCTGGCCGCCGCACCGCTGGAGCAGCTGCGCCGGCTGCCGGCCACCTCCTTGCTGCTCGACGCCCACCTCGGCGTCGTGGTCGACGGTCGCCTGATCACCCGCGACACCCAGGAGGTCTTCGTCGAGGGCGGCCAAGCCGACATGCCCCTGCTGGTCGGGGCGACCAGCGACGAAGGCGCAAACTTCACCACTCCCGCCGCCGCTCGCGCCCTCGTCGAGCGAGTGACCACGGGCGATCGAGGCGCCGAACTGGCCACCCACTATCCGATCACCGAGGACCAGCTGCGCGCGTCAGCCCGATCGTTCGTGGGCGAGACCCGCTTCAACTACCCGGTGTGGCGCTGGGCCCGGACCCACGTCGCCACGCTCGGCGCACCCACGTGGCTCTACCACTTCCGCCACCACCCGCCACTGCCCGACGGGATCGACCTCGCACCCCCACCCGACGGCGGCCCCTCCTATGGCGCCTTCCACACCGCAGAACTGCCCTACACGGCCGACAACCTCGGCTGCCGCCCCTGGCCGTGGACCGACGTCGACCGCACCCTGGCACGTCGCTGCGCCGACCTGGTCGCCCGCTTCGTCAGCAACCTCGACCCCAACGGCGCCGACCTCCCGACGTGGCCGCCGTACGACGGCACGCCCGACGGGCTCAGCCTGGTGCTCGACGAGACCCTCACGGTCGAACGGATCCCCCGCACCGACGCGCTGCAGTTGCTCGATGAGTTGGAGAGACCACTCTGAACAGCTCGGACGCTCCACCGCCCGGCGAACGGATCGGCGCCAAGCTCGCGCTCCTGCTGGTCGGCCTCGGCACCGTCTCGCCGATGGCAACCGACATGTATCTGCCATCCTTCCCGGCCCTCGCCCACGACCTGGACGTGTCGCCGGCGGCCGTCCAGGCGACGATCACGGCGTACCTGATCCCGCTGGCCTTCGGCCAACTGCTCTTCGGTGCCCTCTCCGACGCCCATGGGCGCAGACCCTTTGTCGTCGGCGGATCGCTGCTGCTCATCTGTGGCAGCGTCGTCGCGGCACTCGCACCCACCCTCGAGGTGTTGATGGCCGGCCGGGTGATGCAAGGCATCGGCGGGGCCGCGACGGTGGTCAGCGGTCGTGCGATGGTCGCCGACCTGCTCTCCGAACGGGTCGCGGCTCGCGCCTACATCGCGATCGGTACGGCGGCGGGCCTCGGCCCGGTGCTGGCGCCGACGATCGGGGCCTGGCTCGAGCATGCCAACGGCTGGCGGGCCATCTTCTGGACGATCGCGCTCACCCAGGTGGCACTGCTGCTGGTCGCGCTGAAGCACGCCGAGTCACACCCGCCAGCACTCCGGACCCGAGGGCCGCTGCGCTCCCTGGGCCAGCAGGTCAGCCGGGTATGGACGATCCGTGCTTATCGGTGGCAGGTCGTCGTCGCGACCGCATCGTTCGTGGCGTTGTTCGCCTACATCTCGGCGTCTCCCTTCGTCGCTGAGGAGTTGGGGCTGTCCACCGCGTCGTTCACCGCATTCTTCGCAGTCAACGGGGTGGGGCTGATCGCCTTCTCCACTGCGAGCGCCGCGCTCGTGGTGCGGGTCGGCCGGCGACGCATCACGAGCATTGCCCTGGCGATCTCGCTGAGCGGGGCGACGCTGATCGCGCTCGGTGCGCTGGGCGTCGCCACGCTTCCATCGGTCCTCCTCGGCATGTTCCTGCTGGTGGCGCCGTGCGGTTCCGTCACCGGCAACGCCTACAGCCTCGCCGCATCGGCGGTGCCCGGCTCAACCGGCGTGAGCCTCGCCCTGATGGGCACCGTGCAGTTCATCGCCGGCGGGCTGGTGGCCGTGCTGGTCGGCGTGGCCGCTCCGGTCACCACCTCGCTCGCGGTCGCTGCCCTCGCGGGAGGGCTCACCGCGGCACTGGCGCACGCGATGGCCGGACGGCGATGAAGTGCCGCTGGCGCACGCCGCCCGGCGACCTTGTCACCAGTCGGTGACCCGGCACGGGCTCCCCGGTGCACCATGCGCAGCCGGGCGCACCGAGCCGGGTCAGACCGACTGGACCTCGGTCACTCCACGCGCGATGGCGACGAGCCGGTCGTCGTCTGCGTGTCGCGCATGGTCGAGCGCAAGGGGCAGGACCAGCTCATCCGCGCGCTGCCGGAGCTTCGACGCCGGGTCGACGGCGCCCGGCTGCTGATCGTCGGTGGCGGCCCCTTCGAGCCCG
>JBEBTI010000318.1:0-3100 GCA_040393845.1 Nocardioides daejeonensis | reverse complement strand
GACCTCGTGAGTAACTACAACTGTGTAATTTCCAGTCGACACGCCGACACGCCCGAATTTCCTCACATTTTTCGGCGCGTCCCCGCGCACCGAAGAAGCACACGCCATTCCGCCCGAAACGCCACGTCCCGCAGCCGAAACGTCCTTTGCTGTGTGTCGAGACGTCAACGTGACTACGCCCGAGAGGTCAGTTGCCGCGCGCGCCGCCGAAGGTGACCGCTCGGCGACCGAGAGTGACCCCTCGGCGGGTCAGATGTCGGCGCCGAGTTCCTCGTCGTCGTCATCGTGCTCGTCGTCGTGGGCATCGTGCTCACGGTCGTACTTGAGGTACTTGATGCCCTCGTTGACGTCGCCGTCGAAGCCGAGCTTGCCCTTCTCCAGGACGATCACCCGATCACACATCTTGCGGACCGACCCGGCGGCGTGGCTGACGTAGAACAGGGTGCGGCCCTCTGCGCGGATCTGCTGCATCCGTTCGAGGCACTTCTTCTTGAAGGGCTTGTCCCCCACCGCGAGCACTTCGTCGGCGAGAAAGATGTCGGAGTCGACGTGTACGGCAACCGCGAACCCCAGGCGCGCGAACATTCCGGAGGAGTAGTTGCCGACCGGCGTCTCGAGGAACCGGCCGATGTCGGCGAACTCGACGATCTCGTCGAACTTGCGGGCCGTCTCGGCTTCACTCATGCCGAGGATCGCAGCATTGAGGTAGACGTTCTCGCGGCCGGTGAGCTGCGGGTGGAAGCCGGCGCCCGTCGCGATCAGGCCGGCGATCCGTCCACGGGTCAACACCTTGCCCTTGTCGGGCCGCATGATGCCGTTGACCAACTTCAGCAACGTGCTCTTGCCCGAGCCGTTGAGCCCCATCAGGCCGACCGACTCACCCTGCTCGACGGTGAAGGAGACGTCCTCGAGGGCGTTGAAGGTGTCGCTGATGTCGCGACCCTTCACCAGCGCGACCGACATCTGCTTGAGGGTGCGGTGGTAGCGGAGAGTGAACTCCTTGGTGACGTCGTCCACGACGATCGACGTACTGCTCGAATGACTCACGAGAGCCGCTCCGGGATCTTGTTCTCGAGCCTGCGGAAGACGAACTGTCCGACGCCGAGCATCACGATCGAGATGCCCAACGCCAAGAACCCGTAGGCGAACAGGTGGTCGGGGATGTGGTCGGCCTGGGTCTGCACCGGGTCCTCGGTGGTCCCGACCCAGAACGCCTGCTGCACCAGGAGCACCGCGTCCGCGATCGGGTTGTAGAGGTAGTAGGCGGCCGCCGGACCGAACCGGTCCTGCACCATCGTGTAGGGATAGATCATCGGCACGCCGAACCGCACGAAGTTGGTGAGGATGCCGACGAAACTGCCGATGTCACGGAAGAAGACATTGGCCGCACTGAACATCAGGGCGAGCGCGGTGCCGAGGATCGCGATGATCAGGATCGCCAGCCCGAAGCCCGCCATCCCGATCCAGGTCGGCGTCCACCCCAGGAAGAGACAGGCGACCGCGAGGATCGCCAACTGAGGTCCGACGTGGAAGAGCGAGACCAGCATCGAGGCGACCGGGAACATCTCCCGAGGCACCGCCATCTTCCGCACCAGCGCCTTGTTGCGCATGATCGAGCGGGTGCCGGCGTTGAACGTCTCGACGAAGAAGTGCACGACGATCAGGCCGCAGAAGACGTGGATGCCGAACATCTCGGTGCCGCGTCCGACGATGATGCCCATCATCACCCAGAAGATGAACAGTTGGCTCAACGGGTTGATGTAGGACCAGAACATGCCGAGAACGGAGCTCTGGTAGCGCGCCGAGATCTCCCGCTTGACCAACAGCTTGAGCAGGTAGCGCCGACGGAAGACCTCCACCAGTCCCGCTTCGGGGGCCGGCGAAGTGAGCGGGGCGTCGACGACGCGCTGTTCGACCGCCTCAGTCATCGCGATCAGTGGGTCCGTCCTCTTCGGCAATACCGAAGGTCCGGGCCCATGCCTCGGGCGAGGTCACCTGCGCGAGATGGTCGCGATAGCGCTGAGACAGTCGCGGCCACTCCTTGCGGAGCCGGTTGTGCATCTCCACCGTGCGTCGGACCAGGTCGCGGTAGTTCTCGGGGTCGCGCTGGTAGAGCGCGGCGCCCGTGCCGTCGGGCATCGAGACGACTGCCGAGTCGAAACGAGCCAGGCGATACCACCGTGCGTCCATGGCCGGGATCTCTGCCTCGGGGAAGTTCTTCGCCAGCGGTCGGGTGGGTCGGAACTGGCGCAGCGGCGCCAACGCAGCAGTGACCAGTTGCGACTTGCGGCCGGGGACCTCGTACTCGTCCTTGCCACGCTTGGGCGGCTTGCTGCGTCGGACCGGCGGGAACTCGTCACGGTCGGCCTTGATCTGGGCGTCGGAGAACGGTTTCACGAAGGCGCGTACGTCGCCCAACTTCGTCGGCAGGTCAGCGTGCAACTGCTCGGGTCCGGCGAAGACGTCCTCGAGGGCCATGTGGCGCAACTCGACCGTGGAGTACTGCATCGACACCAGGTGGGAGAGCTGGTGGTTGAAGCTCTCCAGGATCATCCGGCCACCCTTGGGGTAGCTGGAGTGCAGCAGCGCCGCCACGAAACGGTTGCGCTGGTGGAAGTAGGCCTGCCAGTCGAGCGCGTCGTTCTTGTCGCTCCACGGCACGTGCCAGACCGCGGCACCGGGGAAGGTCACCGTGGGGAATCCGGCGGCCTTGGCGCGCAGACCGTATTCGGAGTCGTCCCACTTGATGAACAGCGGCAGAGACAGGCCGATCTCGGCGATCACCTCACGCGGGATCAGGCACATGAACCAGCCGTTGAAGTCGACGTCGGTGCGCTGGTGCAGCCACCGCGCCGAGCGCAGGTTGCGCGCCGCGAAGTCCCAGTCATTGACGGCGTACGACGGCGACATCCACCAGAAGCGGTAGGGCTGGATGATCTCGCCGAAGGAGTGCAGGCGCGAACGCGAGTAGAGGCTGAACATGTGCCCGCCGACCAAGGTCGGGCGCTTGCACAGGTCACCGAAGGTGACCGAGCGGATGATGCTCTCGGGCTCGCACACGACGTCGTCGTCCATCATCAGGGCGTACGTCGCGGTGCCC
>JBEBTI010000317.1:0-3102 GCA_040393845.1 Nocardioides daejeonensis | reverse complement strand
ATCCGGATGGGATGAGCGGCGGCCCCTTTGTCACGTCGCCAGTGGATCTGTCACCAGTCGACGCGCTCGGGCGCCGGCTCGCCGTAAGCGTCCTTCCAGGAGATCACCTGGTTGCGCAGCACTCCGACGCCTTCGATCTCCGCCTCCACCACGTCGCCGGGCTGGAGGTAGAAGTCGAACGGGTTCGGTTGCACTGCCGCGACTCCGGAGACGGTGCCGGTGGTGATGATGTCGCCGGCGCTGTAGACCTGCGGAGAGTGGTAGGCCACCAGGTGCGGGATCGAGACCCGCATCTGGTTGGTGTGTCCCACTTGGCGCACATCGCCGTTGACGCGCAGCTCCATCGCCAGGTTGTGCATGTCGGGGATCTCGTCGGCGGTCACGATGTAGGGCCCGATCGGGCAGAAGGTGTCGATGCCCTTGGAGAAGGAGAAGACACCAGACTCCATCTCCTTGCGCTGGATGTCGCGCGCCGTGATGTCGTTGAAGACGGTGAAGCCGGCAATGTGCTCGAGCGCCTCGTCGGGACCGAAGAACTTGCCCGGCTTGCCGATGATCACCGCGAGCTCGAGTTCATAGTCGAGCTCACGCGTCAGGCCCTCGGGGTAGACCACCGGATCCTCGGGGCCGATCACGGCGTCGACGTTCTGGAAGAAGACGATGCCCTTGTGCACCGGGTGCGACCAGTCGACGGCCTGGAGCTCTTCGTGGTGGTCGGCGAAGTTGCCCGCGGTGTGGAAGAACTTCTTCGGCTGGATCGGGGCCCGGAGCCGCACGTCGGTCAGCTTCAGCCGCTCGCCGGTCTCACCGACCTTGCCCTCCAGCTCGAAGTAGACACGGGTCGAAGGCACGTCGAGCTCGATGACGTCGTCGACCTCCAGGCGCCCGACCCGGCTCTCGTCAA
Source organism: Nocardioides daejeonensis (assembly GCA_040393845.1). Taxonomy (GTDB): domain Bacteria; phylum Actinomycetota; class Actinomycetes; order Propionibacteriales; family Nocardioidaceae; genus Nocardioides; species Nocardioides daejeonensis_A. The sequence continues at coordinate 2,198 of JBEBTI010000317.1, read as the reverse complement.
ATGTGATCAGCTTCATGAGTTGTCTCCAGATCTAGAACGTGATGGTTGAAGTCGTCGTACGGCGCGGCTCAGGCGCCGACCATGTTGAAGCCGCCGTCGGCAAGCATGTAGGCGCCGGTGATGTGCGATGCGTCCTCTGTGGCCAGGAAGAGCGCGGTGCCGGCGACGACCTCCGGCGGCGGGATCTGGCCCAGCGGGGTCTGCGCGATCAGCTTTTCGCGCCGACCGCCCTTCCAGTCCTCGCGCTCGAGGGTTGCGCCGGTCTCCATGAAGCCCGGGGCAAAGGTGTTGACCCGCACGGTCGGAGCGAACGCCGACGCATACGACTTGGTGACGCCGAGCAGGCCGTATTTCGCGGCGGCGTACTGCGGCGCCCGCGAGCTGCCCCGGACGACCACGGTGGACCCGATGTTGACGATGTTGCCGTGGCCCTGCTGCATCATGCGCGCGCCGAACTCGTGGCACATCAGCAGCGTTCCCTTGAGGTCGACGTCGATGACGCGGTCGAGGCCCTCTTGGGTCAGGTCCTTCCACGACATCTGCTCAGTCGCGACGTCGCCCACGTTGTTGACCAACACGTCGAGCCCACCGAAGCGATCGAATGCCTCATCAGCCAACTGCTTGATCGCGTCCCAGGTGGAGATGTCGGCCTGGAAGATGAACGCCTCGGCACCGATGCTCTGGATGCGTTCGGCGGTCCGCTCCGCGCCCTCCTTCGAACGGTTGTAGTGGACGCCCACCCGCGCGCCCTCCTGGGCGGCCCGGAAGGCGATCTCATGCCCGAATCCGGTGCCGGCGCCGGTGACGAGCACGGACTGGCCGGCGAAGCGCGGGAAGATCGTGGGACTGGTCATGGAAACTCCTGGTCGTGTTGTCGCAATGAAGGGGTCAAACGAGGGTGCGGCCGCCGTCGATCATCAAGACATGACCGGTGACGAAGGCGGCCTGCGGCGAGGAGAGGAAGAGGACGGGACCGACGACCTCGCCGGGACGGCCGAGACGCCCGGCCGGGACGAGCTCGGTCAGTCCTTCGCGGACGCCGGGTCTGTCCAGGTAGGCAGAGGTCAGGTTGGTCTCGATGTAGCCGGGCGCAACCGCGTTCACGGTGACGCCATGGGACGCCCATTCGCGCGCCATCACCCGCATCATCTGGTTCATGCCGCCCTTGGACGTGGCATAGGGGCCGTGGTTCTCGTGGGCGAGCCACCCGGAGACCGATGAGAACATCACGATGCTGCCGCTGCCCTGCTGGACCATGTGGCGACCGGCCGCCTGCGCGACGCCGAAGGCGGACGTGAGGTTGACCCGCATGACGCGGTCCCACTCCTCTTCGGTGAAGTCGAGCACCGGCCGGCGGTCATTGACGCCGACGCAGTGCAGCAGGACGTCCAAGCCACCCAATGCCTCGATCGCATCAGAGACCAGTCGCGCACCCTCTCCGGGCGCGGTCAGATCAGCGACCACGGTCGCCGCGACACCCTCCTCGTCGGCAAATGCCGACAACCGGTCGGCGTCGCGGTCGGCCGCCACGACTCGCGCTCCGGCGGCCAAATAACCCCGAAGGCACTCGGCACCGATGCCGCCTGCTCCGGCGACCAGGACGCGGGCGCCTTGCAGTCCCAGCCAGTCGGACTCTGTCGACACAGTCCGGTCAATCTCTAGGGGATCTCCGCTTGATTCAGTGATTGTCCTCACGAGTGTCGACACTAACTGTCGACACTCGCCAGGTCATGCCATCTCTCATGCCACGTTCTCCGCGCGACTCGACACGACTCGGGCGGCACCACCTGCGGGTCCCAACCGGCGTAACCGGCGCACCTGTCAGGCGTCCGGCGACGGCACCCTGAAGACCCGCAACACCAGCGCCAACGTCGCGTAGTAGCCCACCAGGGTGATCAGCTCCACGAGTTGCGCCTCGCCCAGCGCAGCCACTGCGTCGGCGTACCGGTCGTCGTCGAGGTCGCCGTGCAGCAGCAGGCTGCGGGTCACGTCGAGTGTCGCCGCCTCGTAGGGATCCGTGGGCTGCAGCGCGGGGAGGTCACGTAGTGCAAGCAGTTCGTCGTCGCTCAGCCCCGAGGCACTCCCCACCGCCTCGTGGGCGTAGCGCTCGAAGTCGCTGTCGTGATGCGTGGCGACGGCCAGGATCGCCATCTCGCGGGCGCGGTCGGTCAGCGACGATCCGTAGCGGATCGCGGCTC
>JBEBTI010000316.1:0-3129 GCA_040393845.1 Nocardioides daejeonensis | reverse complement strand
GACGTACCTGAGGACGACGTACCTGAGGACGACGTACCTGAGGACGACGTACCTGCGGACAGCGCGGCCGACGTACCCGCCGACGACGTGCCTGAGGACGGCGTGGTCGCCCCGGTGGGGGCGGCTGCAGGCTTGCGTGACGTCTCCGGCAGTCCGGACGACGAGGTGGTCTTCCTGCCTCGCCAGGGGACCTTCCATGCCCCGGACTGTGGTGACGTGCTCGGTTATCCCGTCGCCCGCGGTGCGCGCAGTGACCTGGAGACGACCGGGATGACCCCGTGCGCCCGGTGTTTGCCTGCTGCTTCGGCCTGAGGGTCGGCTGAGCGGCGAGGGCGCGCCGGAATCGGGAAGGCCCTTGTACGTCGTCGCATTCCGCATTACCTTATGTAGTTAGGTTTTAAGCATCGTGATCTGCCTGCCCGAACTCTCGCGGCTGGCGCAGCTGAGGAGGCTGGAAGATGTCTGAGGCAATGAACTCGGTTCATGGCAACGAGGTCGCTGTCGACCGGGAGGCGCGGATCCGTCGCGCGTTGGAGCACCTGAAGAACGAGACGACCGACCAGTTCGATCAGCCGACCTACTTCGAGCCGACCGACTTCACCGACCCGGAGATCGCGGAGCGCGAGCGCGAGATGGTCTTCGGGCGAGTGCCGTCGATCGTCGCGCACAGCTCGGAGATCGCCAACACCTATGACTTCAAGTCGATCCGGATGCCGCGCAACAACATCATCATCTCGCGGCAGCGCGATGGTGGCGTGAAGGCGCTGGTCAACCTGTGTCGCCACCGCGGTGCCCTGCTGGAGAACGAGTCGTGCGGCAAGCGCCGACTCTTCTCGTGCCCCTACCACCGCTGGTCCTACGACATCAGCGGTGAGCTTCGCACCATCACCCGCGACACCACGGTCGGCGAGCTGGACCGCTCGGAGCTCGGCCTGGTCGAGCTGCCCTGCGAGGAGCGACACGGATTCATCTGGGTGATCGACCGCGCCGGCGTCGAGATCGACGTGGCCAAGTGGCTCGGCCCTGAGATGGACGCGATCCTGGCGACCTACAACCTCGACCAGCTCAACTGCATCCGCGACGAGGCCTTCGACGAGCCGATCAACTGGAAGATCATGCAGGATGCGTTCCTGGACGGCTACCACATCCAGTACGCCCACCCCAACACGGCGGGCAAGATCATCCACACCAACGTGATGGCCTTCGAGGACTTCGGCAACCACGTCCGGTTCGTGGCCCCGCGCAAGTCGATCGACCGGTTCCTCGAGGAGGACCCCGGCGACCAGAGCCTGGTCGACTACGTGACCGAGACCCACTTCCTCGGGCCCAACGTCACGCTGCTCAAGCAGCCCGACCACTTCCAGTTGCTGACCTTCCGGCCGCACCCCACCTCGCCGACCCACGGTGTGATGGAGATGCGCCTGATGGTGCGCTCGGCAGAGGAGATGGGGCTGGAGGAGGAGCGCTGGGAGCGCCTGTGGGAGAAGAACTGGCAGATCCTGCTGGCCGTGCTCCGCGAGGAGGACTTCCCGGTGCTGCGCCACTCGCAGCTCGGCATGTCGAGCAAGAGCGCCGGCCGGATGGTGCTGGGCCGCAACGAGGTGGCCAATCAGGTGTTCCGCCGGATGCTTGAAGAGCTGACCTCAGCTGACGATGCGTCATGATCACGTGGGCGTGGCACCGCTCCCTCACCGAGCAGGACGCCGCCGAGGTCGCTGACCTGCTCGCCGAGGCGGTGCCGTACGACGAGGAGGCGGGCTTCTCCACGGCCCGCCCCGACGCCGAGCCGGTGGGGGAGTTGCACCACCTGCTGGTGTCGATGCCGCCGGTCGGCTCCCGTGAGAGCCCCGATCTCGACGCGTTGCCCGACGTACGGGTGGTCGCCTATCTCCGTCTCGACCTCGTCGACGGCGTCGGCCGGGTGCAGTTCGTGGTGCGCCCGCCGTTCCGCTCTCGTGGGGTGGGCACGTTGCTGGTCGAGCAGTTGGAGGCCGAAGCCGAGGGTTGGCGTGCGATTGCCGGTCTGCGCGCACTCGAGGTGTGGGCGCACGGCTCGCACCCGGCGGCCGATCGGATGCGGATGCGTTTCGGTGGTGAGACCACTGAAGCGGTCTTCCGCACGCTGCGGATGCTCGGTGGCAGTCGGCCACTGGTCGGCAATGTCAACGACGTACGCCGCACGCCGGCGGACGCCGACTCGTGGGACCTGGTGCCCGGCCACCGCGACGCGATGAGTCCGTCGGACCTCACCGTGCTCTCGCGCACGGCTGAGGAGCTGACCCTCGACGGCGGATCTGCTCGGGCGATGATCGGCGCGAGCACCGACAGCCCTGGCGCGGAGCTGGCGACGTTGACGTTGCTGCGCGGCGGCGACGAGGAACGCACTGAGCTGGCCACCCTGATTCGCCAAGCACTGCTCATCCTGCAGGGTGCCGGCGTGCGGATGGTGCAGTCGCACGTGCCCGCGCTCGACGACCTCGCTGTCTCGGTGGCGCGTGAGCTCGACCTGGTGCACGACCAGACCGATGTTCGCTACGAACTCGACTTGTCCCACTGAGTTTTGCCTTGTGGCACAGGCAGTTCGTCCCAACTGCGGCGCGGTTGACCTCCCCCGGCACCGCTCAAGCCGGTGCCGGGGACCGCTGATTTGGGGCACCGAAAAATACTGTGATCGCAGACACAGAAGAGTGTTGACCTCACTTATCTAACGCAGTAAGGTTTCGCCCAACAGAGCCCAACCGAATGACTTTCGGTTAAGGGCATGTCACTCCGTGACTCGAGAGGGAACTCTGATGCGTGAGTTCAGCAATTTCATCGACGGCGCCTGGGTCAAGGCCAAGGGTGTCATCGAAGTCGACAACCCCTCCACCGGCGAGGTGTGGGGCATGGTGCCCGACACCAAGAAGGCTGGCGTCGACAAGGCAGTCGCCGCTGCCCGCAAGGCCTTCAACGGCCCGTGGTCGCGACTGACCCCGGCCGACCGGGCCGACGCTCTGCGTCGCCTCGCCACTGCGCTGGAGAGCCGCTTCGACGAGCTGGTCGACGAGATGATCGTCGACACCGGTGCAACGGCGCGCTTCTGCCCGATGCTGCAGATGGGTTCGCCGCTGGCGCACCTGCGCGACTTCG
>JBEBTI010000315.1:0-3140 GCA_040393845.1 Nocardioides daejeonensis | reverse complement strand
TACGACCACGTGGCCGAGCAGGCGTTCTTCATGTGCGGCGGTCTCGACGACGTCGAGCGCAACTGGGCCGAGATCCAGAAGAGCCTCTGATGAGCGAAGCAGGCATCCTTCAGGTCGAGTTGGTCGCTGCTGACCGGCTCGTGTGGTCGGGCGCGGCCAAGATGGTCGTCGCCCGCACCTCGGAGGGTGACGTCGGTGTCCTGCCCGGCCACGCCCCGTTGCTCTCGGTCCTGGTGGAAGGCGTCGTCGACGTCACCACCACCGAGGGCGAGACGTGGATCGCCGCAGTGGACGCCGGCTTCCTCTCCGTGGCAGGCGACCGCGTGTCGATCCTGTCGGAGCGGGCCGAGATGTCGCACGAGATCGACCTCGAGAACGCACGGCACGACCTCGAGCGGCTGCGCGCTGCTGGAGAGAACGACGACGCTGCGGAAGCAGCCGTGCGGCACGCAGAAGCACGCATCCGGGCGGCCGAGAAGGCCTCCTGACACGTCAGCCCTCCTCCATGCCCTAGAGTGGCGCTCGATCGCAGGTCGGGTGTTGCTCCAGGGTGGAGGAGGGCTGAATGCCGTTGTGGCAATGGGTGCTGAACATTGTCCTCGCGCTCATCGTTCTGCTGCTCGGCTACGGCTTGGCCCTGATCATTCGACGCCGTCTCCTCGCACGGCACGGGGGCACCTTCGAGCTCAGTTATCGAGCGCGGTCCGACCGCGTCGGTCGGGGCTGGGTGCTCGGCATCGGACGCTACGCCGGTGATCGCCTCGAGTGGTTCCGGGTGTTCTCGCTCTCGCCGCGACCGCGACTGGTCTGGAAGCGCTCGCGGGTGACCTACGCAGGTCGGCGAGTACCCGGTCCCGGTGAACAACTCGCTCTGTACACCGACCACTTGATCGTCAACCTCGAGACCGTCGAGGGTGACGAGGTGCAACTGGCGATGAACTCCAGTTCAGTGATGGGACTGCAGTCCTGGCTCGAGGCCTCTCCTCCCGGCACCGACTGGGACAAGCACCGGGACCCGTGAGGCTGCCTCTTCGGCATTCGTTGACCGTCCGATGAGATTCCGATCGCAGGCAGTGATCGTTGGTGCCACGCTGCTGCCATGACTGACTGGACCCGCACCGACCTCGAGGAAGCCTTCGCCACCTACACCGCCACCGTCCAAGGGTGTGTGGACACCGGTGACTGGGCCCCGTTCGCGGACCTGTTCGTGGAGGACGCCACCTACGTCGAGCACGCCTACGGAAATTTCTCCGGGCGCGAGGAGATCCGGACCTGGATCATGAAGACGATGGGGAGCTTCCCCGGCAAGGAGATGATCGCCTTTCCGCCGAAGTGGGTCGTGATCGACGAGCGGCTCGGATGGGTGATCACCGAGATCGACAATCCGTTCCGCGATCCGGGAGACGGTTCGCAGCACGGCCAGGGCAACGTGAGCATCCTTCGTTATGCAGGCGACGGGCTCTGGCGTGAGCAGGAAGACGTCTACAACCCGATGGAGTTCATGCAGGCTGCGGCCGGCTATGCCAAGCGGTGTGCTGAGCTCGGCACGCTCTCCGACGAGGGTCGCGCCTGGGCAGAGAAGTTCCGGGTGCCGCTTCCGTCGGTCGTCTGAGGGAGTCGGCTTGTTCCGGACCTTCAGGCAGACGTCGGTGGTTGAGGCACCCGTGCCCGACGTATGGCAACGTGTGACCGACTTTGCCGGCATCAACCACGAGCTGATGCCTTGGCTGCGGATGCGGGTGCCGAAGGGCCTTCGTGGTGCCACGATTGCGACAGTGCCGGTCGGCGTACCGCTCGGACGTGCCTGGCTCTTCTACGGCGGTGTGCTGCCTCTCGACCACGACGCTCTGACGTTGACCGAGGTGGAGGAGAACTCGCACTTCCAAGAGGTGTCCACGATGCTGACGATGCGTCGGTGGGAGCACCGAAGGGAGCTGCGTCCGGTCGGCGCCGTTCGCACGGAGGTCACCGACGTCCTCGGTTTTCAGCCGCGGATACCCGGCATCGGGGGAGCCGTCGAACCCGTGCTCCGGCATCTGTTCCGTCACCGCCATCACCGCCTCGCCCAGCACTTCCAGGCAGGGCGTGAAACCAGCCCCTGAGCTCCCACCGGTCCGATGCCTGAGGTGTCGAGGGCGGCTGCGCCCGAGCCTCGAAGGACGGTGTCACCGAGGTGTCTGAACCAAGAGTGGGGTCGCTTCGACCACCCGGATCGCACTCGGCGCACTGGTGACGCTCACCGTGCCGTCGACGGCCTGCCACCCTTGGGACGGGGTGCGGAACCTGGCGGTCCAGGTGGTGGTCACCGTCGGCCGCACCGTGACGTCCGCCCGGGCGTAGGTGTGCGTGATGTATCGGCCCATCGGCAGTCCCCGCTCGTAGGCCCGCCCCGGCCCGTCCGTGGTCTGAGAGGTGTCGTCCCCGTGGTGCCACGTGTAGCTCGCGGGAGTCAGCTCGACGGTGACCCGCTGGCCCACCAACGTCAGAGTGCGAGTGAATGCGTCCGCCTCCGTCGAGAAGATCGTCTCCAGGTTGACCAACGTCTTCCCACCCGGCGGCTGGACGCCCAACTTCGGGATCGGCAACTCGATCCGTCGCAGCGCCCGCAGCACCATTTCGCTGGTGATGGTCGGGGGAGCGGTGGATTGCTCGGCGGGACAAACGGTGCCACGATCGATGGTTGCCCCAGAGGCAGGATGCTCGTACACGTGCGACATGGGTTGCCCATCTGGGCAGAGCTGCTCTGAACGACAGATATGGTCGCCGTCGATCGAACAGACTGAGGTCTGTGACCACGACGAACCGTTGGTCAGGCTCGTGGACGGTGGCGAACAAGCTCCGTTCTGGCTAGCGGTTGCCGAGATGGCAAAGTGCCCCGGCAAAGCGCTCCCTTGAGGAGAGGTGGACATGTTGCTGTTGGTTCCGCAGGGCTGAGGATCCACGGCACTGGCGGTTGGGGTGGCAAATAGCGCTAGGCCGACGGCGACGTACCCGAGTTGGGCACCCCAGACGTTCACTCTGCTTGCCATGACCCGACCGTCCTAGCGTCGGTGCTGGTATCGAAGTTGACCACGAAGAATGAGCTGAACGTGCCTCCTGGGAGGCTTTCGGGCCTGGCTCCACTTGTTGCTATCCGTTCT
>JBEBTI010000314.1:0-3146 GCA_040393845.1 Nocardioides daejeonensis | reverse complement strand
CAACTGCTCGCCAGCGGCGTCGACAACATTGCCGGCGTACCCGTGACTGATGCCGAGACCCCCGAACTCCAAGGCCGCGTGCTGGCCGCGATCGCCGCCGACCCCGCCATCCACGAGCGCACCGGCAGCGTCTTCATCACCGCCGAGGCGGCCGTCGACTACGGAATCACCGAGTCCGACGGTGGCAAGCCGATCTCGCCCCGCGTGATGTTCGGCGGCGGCCCGATCTTCCCACCCCTCCCGCCCCTCGCGAACTGACAGAAGATTCACGCGAACCCGCAGCGTTGCGGGTTCGCGTTGAATTTTCTGTCAGTTCGCGTGAATTGCTTGCGGGTTCGCGGGGTGGGCGGGTCAGCCCCAGCGGGTGCCGTTGCCCCAGTCGAGGTGCCACAGAGGGGTCTCGTCGAGCGGGGCGGTTCCGGTGGCGCGTGGGGCCTGGCTACCACGAGGGTCGGTGCCCGGCTCGAGGGTGAAACCGCCGCGGTAGAAGACCATCGGGCGTTGGGTGGCGCTGCTGTCGCGCAGGGCGGTGTCGAGTGCGAGCACCCGGCCGATCACGACGTCGTGGTCACCCGCGAGGTGGACCGACTCGACCTGGGCGTGCACCCGCAGCAACACGGACGGCAACGACGGGGTGCCCCACGGGGACGACTCCCACTCGAGACCGTCGAACCGGGCCCCGCGACTGGAGCCGAACCGGTCGCACAGGTCGCGTTGGTCCTCGGCGAGCACGTTGACGCAGAAGCGCCCGGCCTGCCGGATCCGGGGCCACGCGCGTCCCCGGTGATCGGCGCAGAAGAGCACCAGCGGCGGCTCGAGGGACACAGATGCGAACGACTGGCAGGTGAATCCCACCGGTTCGTCGGCGTCGAGACCGGTCACGACCGTGACCCCTGACGCAAAGCTGCCCAGTGCCGACCGCATCTCTGCAGGCGTGGGCGACTCGCACTGGACCAGATCGACCTCGGCTGTCATGGCACCAGTCAACGCGATCGGAGCGGCGTCGCCGTGTCCGTCTCGCTGAGCGGCGCGGATCATCAGCGTGGCAAGGGTTCTCGTCGAAGGTGTCGTGCCCGGTCCCGTCCCTCCCAGTGACCGGGAACATCCACCTCGCCCGAGCTCACCGACCTAGCGTGCGCAGTGTGACCGAGCTGACACGAGAGTCCACTCTCCGCGAACTCCAGACCGATGCGGGCGTGCTGCGCTACCACGAAGCCGGCGACCCGGACGCCCCTCCGCTGTTGATGCTGCACGGCTCCGGGCCCGGCGTCTCCGCCTGGCGGAACTTCCGCGGCAACCTGCCACTCTTCGCCCAGCACTTCCGCTGCCTGGCACTGGAGTTCCCCGGGTTCGGCGTCAGTGACGACACCGACCGGCACCCGATGGCAGCGGCCCTGCCGGCCGTCAGCACCTTCCTCGACGGACTCGGCATCGAGCGGCCGTCGATCATCGGCAACTCCATGGGCGGCGTCGTCGCGACCCGGTTCGCGATCGCCCATCCCGACCGGGTGGAGCGACTGGTCACGATCGGTGGGATGGGCCGCAACATCTTCAGTCCGTCACCGGGCGAGGGGATCAACCTGCTCACGGACTTCGTGGAGGACCCCACGCGGGAGCGACTGGTCGCGTGGCTCAACTCGATGGTCTTCGACCGCTCGATGGTGACCGAGGAGCTGATCGCGGAGCGATGGGAGCTGGCACTCGATCCGGAGGCACTCGCCTCGGCGCGTCGCATGTATGGCCGGGGCGTGCTCCAGGCAATGGCCAAGGCAGCAGAGGCGTCCGACGAACCGCCGTACTGGTCGATGCTCCATAAGATCACTGCGCCGACCCTGATCACCTGGGGTCGCGACGACCGGGTCAGCCCGGTCGACATGATGCTGCTGCCGATGCGTCTGGTGCCGGACGTCGAGGTGCACGTCTTCCCCAACTGCGGGCACTGGACGATGATCGAGGCCAAGGAAGCCTGGGAGTCCACGGTGCTGGCCTTCCTCACCCGGGAGCTTGGCCGATGAACCCGGTGCTGGCGGCAATCGAGGCGCGCGCCGAGGAGTTCGCCGCCCAGGGCCGGGACAACGAGAAGCTCGGCCGGCTCACCGACCGGGCAGCAGAGCTGTTGCGCGAGACCGGCGTGATCCGGATGCTGCAGTGCAAGGAGTACGGCGGCACCGAGGACCACCCTCGCGACTTCGCCGAGGCGGTGATGCGGCTGGCCTCGCTTGACGGCTCCACCGGCTGGGTGGCGGGCATTGTCGGGGTGCACCCGTGGGAGATGTCGATGTGTGATCCACAGGTCCAGCAGGAGGTCTGGGGCGAGGACCCGGACACCTGGATCGGGTCGCCGTACGCGCCGATGGGGGTGCTGCGGCCGGTCGACGGCGGCTACATCTTCAACGGGCACTGGCAGTTCTCCTCCGGCACCGACCACTGCCAGTGGTTGTTCCTCGGCGCCTTCCTCGGTGACGACGAGGGCAAGGCGCTGATGCCGCCGCGGTCCTACCACGTGATCCTGCCGCGCTCGGACTACACGATCGTCGAGGACTCGTGGGACGTCGTCGGCCTGCGTGGCACCGGCTCCAAGGACGTGATCGTCAAGGACGCCTTCATTCCGTCGCACCGGGTGGTGCAGTTCGCCAAGTTCCTCGACGGCTCCCAGCCGCGCGAGTCCGGGCGCCCGAACCCGTTGTTCCACGTGCCCTTCACGACGGCCTTCCCGCTCGGCATCACCTCGGCAGTGATCGGCATCGCCGAGGGTGCGCTCGCCGCGCACATGGCCTACCAGCGCACCCGCGTGCAGGTCACCGGCACCGCGATCAAGGACGATCCCTACGTCCTCTACGCGATCAGTGCGGCAGCCGAGGAGATCAAGGCGGCGCGTACGGCGTTGCTCGAGAACGTCACCCGCTTCCACGACATGGCGACCCGCGGCGAAGAGGTGTCGCTGGCGCAGCGAGCCGCGTCACGTCGTACCCAGGTCGCGGCTGCCTGGCGCGCGGTCCGGGCGATGGACGAGATCGTGGCCCGCTCCGGCGGCAACGGCCTGCGGATGGACAACCCGATCCAGCGCTTCTGGCGCGACGGCCACATGGGCCTGGCGCACGCCATCCACGTGCCGGGCTCGGTCTTCCACGCCTCCGCGCTCACCG
>JBEBTI010000313.1:0-3162 GCA_040393845.1 Nocardioides daejeonensis | reverse complement strand
TCCTCGCCGGCGTACTTGACCTCGGTGCCGCCGTACTTGCTGTAGATGACCTTGTCGCCCACGGCGACGTCCACGGGGACGCGGTTGCCGTTGTCGTCGACACGACCGGGGCCCACCGCGACGACCTCGCCCTCCTGGGGCTTCTCCTTCGCGGTGTCCGGGATGACCAGGCCAGAAGCCGTGGTCTCCTCGGCGTCAACCTGCTTGACGACGATGCGGTCCTCGAGGGGCTTGATGTTGATCGACACGTCGATCGACCTCCACTTTCTCAAAAGTGTGCTGACAGCGCGGAGGGGTCTCCGCAAGGAAAGTTCGAGCCTGCTCTGCGGTACGCCGTCGCGGGGATCGCACCTCGTTGCAAGCGCTGGCACCCTCATGGCGAGAGTGCCAGAACAGACGTTAGCACTCACCTGAAGGGAGTGCCAGAGGAGGGCGGGCACCGGCCTGCCAGAATGGCGCCGTGGATCTCCAGGCGTTCCGATCGCTGCTCACCGAAGACGGTCAACGACTGCTCACCCGTGCCGCGGAGGTGTATGCCGACCATTCCGGCGATCCGGTGCGCGCCGCCGCTGCGGTCCGCAAGATCGAGCCCGACCCCGAACGCGCCGCGGCCGCACTCACCCAGGTGCATCTGCGGGTGGCCGGCGTGCGCAAGTTCGGCGCAGACGCGGTGCGGATGTATTTCACTCCCGACGGCCTCGAGCAGTCGACCCGGACCCGCGTGGCGACCCATCGCGCCGCGCGCGCTGCCGCCGGCGATGTCCAGACGGTGCTCGACCTGGGCTGCGGCATCGGCGGCGACCTGGTCGCCTTCGCCCGAGCCGGGCTGACCGTCGCCGGAGTCGACCTCGACCCGGTGCGCGTCGCGGTGGCCGAGGCGAACCTCGCGGCGCTCGACCTGCCCGGCGCCGTGCAGTGTGCCGATGCCACCACGCTCGACCACTCGGCCTTCGACCTGGTCTTCGCCGATCCGGCCCGACGGGGCGCGCGGGGTCGAGTGTTCAGCGTCGAGGGCTGGACTCCCCCGTGGGCGTTCGTGGAGACGCTCTTCGCACGTGCGTCAGTGGTCAAGGTCGCCCCCGGCCTCGACCACGCCCTGATCCCGGACAGTGTCGAGGCCGAATGGGTGAGCGAGTCCGGCGAGGTGAAGGAGGCCGCCCTGTGGACGTCGTACCTCGCCTCCTGCCGGCGCCGCGCCACCGTCATCGTCGGCGACGGCCTGGCCAGCCTGACCGACGCCGACGATCCGTACGCCGGTCTCCCCCGCCCGGTCCGCAGGTTGGGTGACTTCCTCCACGAGCCCGACGGCGCCGTGATCCGTGCCGGGCTGGTCACCGCGGTCGCAGCCGCGGTCGACGGCGGGCTCGTCGACGAGCACATCGCCTGGGTGACCGGCGACGTCGCACGACCCACCCCATTTGCCCGCAGCTATCGCGTGCTCGAGCAACTGCCGTATCGCGAGAAGCAGTTGAAGTCGGCACTGCGCGAACGCAACATCGGCACTCTGGCGATCAAACCACGTGGGGTGAAGGTGGTGCCGGAGGAGTTGCGCAGGCGGTTGGCACTGCGCGGCGACCAGGCCGCCACCCTGGTGCTGACGCGGGTGGCCGGCGTCGGCACCGCGCTGCTGGTCGACCCGCTGTGATCAGGCTGCGGTGACCACAGGCCTGGCCGACGCAGTCGTCATCGACGCGTGACATGGAGGTCACGCAGTTTCCCCTTGACCATCTTGCCGGTCGGCGTGCGCGGCAACTCGTCGACGAAGTGCAACTCACGCGGCACCTTGAAGTGGGCCAGGCGTTCGCGTGCATAGGCGGTCAACTCAGCGGCGAGCGCATCGTCACCGGTGACGCCGGGCGGGAGCTCGACGTAGCCGACCACCCGCTCCCCCATCTCGTCGTCAGGCACGCCGATCACCGCGATGTCCTGCACTGACGGGTGCAGCGTGAAGAGGTCCTCGACCTCCTGCGGATAGATGTTCACCCCGCCGGAGATGATCATGAATGCCTTGCGGTCGGTCAGATAGAGGTACCCGTCGTCGTCGAGGTAGCCGAGATCGCCCACCGTGGTCCACATGGGGTGGTCGGGGTGCTGGGTGCTGCGGGTCTTCTCCGGGTCGTTGTGATAGCTGAACGGCATTGCATCGCGTTCGAACCAGATGGTGCCGATCTCTCCGACCGGCAGCTCCTTGCCGTCGTCGTCACAGATGTGCGGTACGCCCAGCAATGGGACGCCGACCGAACCCGGGTGGGCGAGCCACTGCTCGGAGTTGATCATCGTCGCGCCGTTGGCCTCGGTGGATGCGTAGTACTCGTTGATGATCGGGCCCATCCACTCGATCATCTTGTGCTTGACCTCGACCGGGCACGGCGCGGCCGCGTGGACCACGCAGGTGAGCGAGGAGACGTCGTACGACGTGCGCACCTCGTCGGGGAGCTTGAGCATGCGGACAAACATGGTGGGCACCATCTGGGTGTGCGTGACCCGGTGCTCCTGGATCGCGCGCAGGGCCCCTTCGGGGTCGAACTTCTCCATCATCACCATCGTGCCGCCGGTGGCATGGATGACGCCGCCGAATCGCAGCGGTGCCGCGTGGTAGACCGGCGCCGGCGAGAGATAGACGGTGTCCTCGTCGAACCCGTAGATGCCACCGAAGATCAACACGTAGGGATACTTCGGCTCCTCTACCGAGTAGTCGGGCAGCGGCAGCTTGATCCCCTTGGGACGCCCCGTGGTGCCGGAGGAGTAGAGCAGGTCGTCGCCGTGCGGCTGCGCGGGCAACGGCTCGGGTGACGCAGCGGCCAGCGCTGCCTCGTAGTCGCCGAACCCGGCCACCTCGCCGCCGTAGGCGAGGCGGATTCCGACGTCGGTGCTACCGGCCAGCGCCTCGACGAGCTTCCGCTTGCCCGCCGAGACGACGACGGCTCTGGCACCGCAGTCGTTGACGATGTAGGCGGTCTCGTCCGGCGACAGGTTGTGGTTGACCGCGGTGATGTAGAGCCCCGAGCGCAGCGCCGCCCAGTAGACCTCGTAGGACTCCGGCACGTTGTCCGAGATCAGTGCCACCACGTCACCGCGGCGCAACCCCGCGTCGTACAGGTGCCGGGAGAGCCGGGTGCTGCGCTCGTCGAGTTGGCCGTAGGTGAGGGTTCGGCCCGAGCC
>JBEBTI010000312.1:0-3169 GCA_040393845.1 Nocardioides daejeonensis | reverse complement strand
CGCGAACCGGCAGTTGGCTCACGCGAACTTGCAGTGCCAGACCTCGGACCGGGGTGAGTGCAAGTTCGCGTGAGCTACGTGCAAGTTCGCGGGTCAGGCGGCGTCGTCGTCGGAGTCGTCGTTCTTCTTGTCGGCGCCGGGCGGCGGGCCGCAGACCACGCGGTCGCCGGCGATGTAGGCGGTGTGGAAGTTCTCGGTCCGGACGACCTTCTTCGAGCCCGGCTCGTGGAAGTGGCGCTTGACGTCGATGTCGAAGCCGCTGGTCGGCGAACCGTAGGGCTCACAGCCGGGGGTGGTGATGTAGCGGGTGTTGGGCGAGCGGTAGTTGTAGCGCTCGCTGGCCGTGGTGGTGATGTCCCAGACCTTGGTCGAATACATCTTGACCGTGACCACGCCGTTGGAGGAGTAGCCGGGCGTCACCTTGGCGGAGATCAGCACGCCGTAGTCCGTGTCGTTGCGGAAGCGCAGGTCGACCGCACCCCAGGCCACAGTGGCCTCACGACCGACCGGATAGCGGTCGATGTAGACCGAGTGCGGCTTGTGCTCGATGTCTTCGAGACCGGCGAAGAACATCGCGTTGAACAACGTGGTCGCCATCTGCGAGACGCCGCCGCCCAGATCGGTCTTGAAGATCCCGTTGCTGATGATGGTGCCTGCGGTGAAGCCGTTCTCGACCGTCCGCTCCCCCACCGTGTCGTTGAGCGAGAACGTCTCGCCCGGCTTGAGCACGGTGCCGTCAACCAGTTCGGCGGCGCGACCGATGTTGACGTTGCGGTAGTTCGCCGGCGGGTAGTAGGTGGTGAAGCTGGAGACCTCCTCCTTGATGCCCAACGCCTTGGCATCCTCGGTGGTGAACTCCGCCTCCTGGACGGTCGCCTCCACCTCGGCCTCGCGTGAACCACTCGGCTCCACGACCAGGTCGAGGAAGGTCGAGGTGATGTCCTCGGGCGCGAAGTCGACGCCCGGCTTCGACGGGATCACCTTCGGCTTGCCCCGCACCAGCCGCACGGTCGCGTCGACCGGCGCACCGTCGTGGTCAGCAACCTTGCTGCGCACGAGATTGGTCAACTTCTTCTCGTTGAGATTCGGCTCGAGCGCACCGTCGACGGCCTCCATCGACAGCGCCTTGGTGAACTCGCGCGGTGTCAGTTGCACCTTCGCCTCTTCGAAGCGAAGGGTCACTGCGCCCGAGACAGCGGGGTTGGCGAAGTCATCGAGGGCCGTGCGTACGTCGTTCTCGTCGATCTCGGGCTCGAGTTCGGTCAGCGACAGTTCGGCGGTGTCGCCGTTCAGGAATGCATCGGTCAACGCGGAGCGGGCCGCGTCGCGGTCGACGCCCTTGCCGATCACCGGATCACTCGTGCGGACGTCGCCCTTGCGGAAGGCGACCCGCCCGTCGACAGCCGGCTCGCCGTACTCCTCGTCGATGCCGGCGAGCACGGTCTCGAGCCCGGTGTCGTCGATCCTGACGACGGGGTCGACGTCGTCGCCGCCGGTGTAGTAGGTCCACAGGCGGCTCGGCGACCAGGAGCGCTCGCCGCCGGCTTCGGCGACGGTGGCCTCGGCGTCGAGCTCGATGCCGAGGTCGGCGGTGCTCACCGTGGTGGTCTGTCCTGCGACTGAGACGTCGATCTGGTTGCGGCCGGCGAACGCGTCGCGCAGCTTGTCGACAGCGGCGTCGGAGTCCATCCCGCCGATCTCGACGCCCGCGACGCTTGCTCCACGCGGCACCTTGGCGCCAGCTCCGGCGTACGCCCCGGCATAACCGGCCCCGACCAATACCAGAAGGCCGACGATGGTGAGGGCGACGACGCGTCCCCCCTTGGTCTCCTTCACCTTCTCATTCACCCGGTCATCCTACGGACGGCGTCTGCTTCTTCCGACTCGGCGTGGGCAGCGTCACGATTGCGGCGATCATCATGCCCATCGCGGCGGTCAGGAAGAGGTAGCCGCGCAGGTCGGCCGAGATCGCATACGACCCCGCGGAGGTGCCGGCCACCGCCACGAGTACGACGACCAACCATCCGGTGACGAAGCCGACCCGGATCCACCCGTTCGGTAGGGCGACGAGCGCGGCGATCGGAGCGCCGACGGCGAACAGGAACCATGCCCAGTTGCCGTCGTGCACCGCCACCGATGCGACTGCGGTGACGCCGCCGACGAGTGCAGCGGCGAGCGCCAGCAGTGGTTTCATCAGAGTCCGGCAAACAGGTCGGTCTCGAGGCCGTCGGTGCCGAGCGGGCCCGGCGTGCCCTTGGCGAGGCGGAAGAACTCCACGCCCATCGCCTCGGCGCCGACGTTGTTGGACAGCGCGAAGAACGGCCCGTCGGTGGTGATCTGGGTGCGGTGGGCAGCCAGCGCAGCCATCTTCTGCTTGAGATGCGCGGTGCCGTCGACGGCAGCAGTCAGCGCGTCGTCCTCGGCGACGAAGTGCGGCAATGGGCCGTCGGGGTCCATGCCCTCGAAGGTGGTCAGGTCGCCCGCGTCGCGCAACGCGCGCAGGCCCTTGCGCATCCGGCTCGCCGACATCGCGCCCCAATAGACCTTCGCGACGTCCCACGGCTTGCCGAGGTCGGGCCGGTACGACGGCACTGCGGCCAGCGCGACGGCGTACGTCGCGACGCGGTGCGCCTGGATGTGGTCGGGGTGGCCGTAACCGCCGAACTCGTCGTAGGTGACCAGCACCTGTGGCCGCACCTCGCGGATGATCGCGACCAGGTGGCTGGCTGCTTCGGTGAGGTCGGCGTGCCAGAACGCGTTGTCGTGCACCGTGTCGGCGGCGATCGCGTGGCCGTCGACGTGCCACTGCATCCCGGAGTCGCGGTAGGTGCCGAAACCGCCGAGGAACCGGTGGTCGGTGACGCCGAGTTCGGCCATCGCGTCGGCCAGTTCGGTGCGCCGGTGCTCGCCGAGCTTGTCGTCGCGGTCGGCAGCGAGGTGCTCGAGTTCGGGCACCAGGATCTCGCCCATCTCACCCGCGGTGCAGGTGACCAGGGTGACGCCGCGCCCTTCGGCGACGTACCGCGCCATCGTGGCGCCCTGGCCGATCGACTCGTCGTCGGGGTGCGCGTGCACGAGGAGGAGGCGCTGGTCAGAACTCATGCCCGCCAGCCTAGCGAGCCCCACAGCTCCCGCTCGACGTACGTGGCTTCCGCGTTCGGCGCACGTG
>JBEBTI010000311.1:0-3191 GCA_040393845.1 Nocardioides daejeonensis | reverse complement strand
CCCGTGATCCGGACGGTCGTGGTGGAACCCCAGATGGCGAAGCTCAGGAAGAAGTCGGCGACCACGATCCACACGATCGAGGTGCGGATCGCGCGGCCCACGGCCATGCCGACACCGGCCGGGCCACCGGACGCCGAGTAGCCGTAGTAGCAGTGGATCAGGATCACCGAGACCGCCAGGAAGATCAGCTTGAAGAACGACCACAGGATGTCGATCGGTGGCAGGAACTGCAGGAAGTAGTGGTCGTAGGTGCCAGCCGACTGTCCGTACATGTACGTCGTGATCAGGCGGGGCGACAGGTAGGAGGCGGAGAGCGCCACGATGTAGAGCGGAATCACCGCAATGAACGCAGCGATCATCCGGGTGGTGACCAGGAACGGCAGCGACGGCACCGCCATCACCTCGAGGGCGTCGATCTCCTCGGAGATCCGCATCGCACCCAGTCGCGCGGTGTAGCCGCAACCGACGGTCGCCGCCAGCGCGATCGACGAGATCAGTGGGGCCACTTCGCGCGTGTTGAAGTAGGCGGAGATGAACGCGCTGAACTTGGCGACGCCGAGCTGGTTGAGCGACGCATAGCCCTGGATGCCGACCTCGGTGCCGGCAAAGAATGCCAGGAAGCCGATCACGCCGACCGTGCCGGCGATCACACTCAGGCCACCGGCGCCCCAGGTGACCTCGGCGAGGGTGTTCCAGATCTCCCGTCGGTAGCGGCGCAGGGCACGAGGCGTCCATGCGAGGGCCTTGACATAGAAGAGGAACTGGTCGCCGTACGCCTCGAGACTGTTGCGGCGCCCCTGGACGAAAGAGGCCCCGACTGCGGTGAGGTTCGCCATCACATCCCCGGCGGTGGAACGATCTGGAAGTAGACCAGCGTGATCACGGCGTTGATGAAGAACAGCATCATGAACGC
This sequence comes from Nocardioides daejeonensis, assembly GCA_040393845.1. Classification (GTDB taxonomy): domain Bacteria; phylum Actinomycetota; class Actinomycetes; order Propionibacteriales; family Nocardioidaceae; genus Nocardioides; species Nocardioides daejeonensis_A. The sequence continues at coordinate 2,278 of JBEBTI010000311.1, read as the reverse complement.
CACGATCACGGTCTCGTTGACCGCGCGGCCCACTCCCAGCGGACCGCCTCCGGCGGTCAGGCCCTTGTGGGCACCGATGATCGCCGCGAGCCAGCCGAAGACGGCCGACTTGACGATGGCGATCCACAGGTCGTTGATCGACGCCAGCGCGGTGAAGCTCGAGATGAAGGCGCCGGCGGAACCGCCCTGGATGATCACGGTGAAGAAGTAGCCGCCACCGATGCCGGCCGCGATCACCAGACCGATGATCATCACCGACACGAACACGGTCGCCACCACACGCGGCGCGACCAGTCGCTCGAGCGGATCGACCCCGAGGACCTCCATCGCGTCGATCTCGTCACGGATCTTGCGCGCCCCCAGGTCGGAACAGATCGCCGAGCCAGCGGCTCCCGCGATGATCAGTGCAGCCGCGATCGGGGCCGCCTCCCGCACCACCGCCAGCACGGCCGTCGCGCCGGCGAAGGACTGCGCACCGAGCTGCCCGGTCAGATTTCCGACCTGGAGCGAGATCACGGCGCCGAAGGGGATCGAGACCAGGATGGTCGGCATCAACGTGACGCTGGTGATGAACCAGGCCTGTTCGATGAACTCCCGCATCTGGAAGGGGCGGGTGAAGATGCGCCTGGTGACGCCGGTCACCATCAGGGCGATCTCCCCCGGCCCACGCAGGATCGACGCTGCAGAAAAGCCCATGCCGACTCACCTCCCTCATGGCTCCCTCCGCGACAGCCCTCCTGCCACGTGACGTACGGCACGCAATGCTAGAACGTGTTCTCATTTCGAGCAACACTTGTGCACCGAGTGTCGCTGGTCCAACGCGGCGGAACGCCAGAAGTCACCGCGTGGCCTCGATCATCTGCCGGAGTTCCTTCTTCAGGTCGCCGATCTCGTCACGCAACCTCGCGGCGACCTCGAACTGGAGGTCGGCGGCTGCATTGTGCATCTGCGTGGTCAGCTCCTGCACCAGGTCGGCGAGCTCGGCAGACGGCAGCCCGGAGGTGTCGGCCCTGCCCGACTCCCCCATCCGGGAGAGCCCCGGCACCGGCGCCACCTTCTTGCCGTCCTTGCCCCTGCCCCACGTGGCGAGCAGCTCCTCCGTCGTCTCGTCCTCGCGGGCCAACATCTCGGTGATGTCGGCGATCTTCTTGCGCAGTGGCTGCGGGTCGATGCCGTGTCGCGTGTTGTAGTCGACCTGCAGGGCCCGACGCCGGTTCGTCTCGTCGATCGCCTGTTCCATCGACGGCGTGATCCGGTCGGCATACATCACGACCTGACCGGACACGTTGCGGGCAGCACGGCCGATCGTCTGGATCAGCGACTTCGCCGACCGGAGGAAGCCCTCCTTGTCGGCGTCGAGGATCGCGACCAGGGACACCTCGGGCAGGTCGAGACCCTCCCGCAGCAGGTTGATGCCGACCAGGACGTCGTACTCGCCCATCCGCAGCTCCCGGAGCAGCTCGATGCGGCGCAGCGTGTCGACCTCGGAGTGGAGGTAGCGGGTGCGGATGCCCGCATCGAGCAGGTAGTCGGTGAGGTCCTCGGACATCTTCTTGGTCAGCGTGGTGACCAGCACCCGCTCATTGCGCTCGGCGCGCTCTCGGATGTCATGGATCAGGGAGTCGATCTGCCCCTTGGTGGGCCGCACGATCACTTCGGGGTCGATCAGTCCGGTCGGCCGGATGATCTGTTCGACGACGTCACCGCCGACGCGGTCGAGCTCGTAGTCGCCGGGCGTTGCCGAGAGATAGACCGTCTGGCCGATCCGTTCGAGGAACTCCTCCCAACGCAACGGTCGGTTGTCCATCGCGCTCGGCAACCGGAACCCGTGGTCGACCAGGTTGCGCTTGCGCGACATGTCGCCCTCATACATGCCGCCGATCTGCGGCACTGCGACGTGCGACTCGTCGATCACGAGCACGAAGTCCTCGGGGAAGTAGTCGAGGAGCGTGTTGGGTGCCGTGCCCCGCGCCCGGCCGTCCATGTGCATGGAGTAGTTCTCGATGCCCGAGCACGAGCCCACCTGGCGCATCATCTCGACGTCGTACGTCGTGCGCATGCGGAGCCGCTGGGCCTCCAACAGCTTGCCCTGTGCCTCGAACACCCGCAGTTGTTCGGCAAGTTCGGTCTCGATGCCGGCGATCGCGCGCTCCATCCGCTCCGGGCCGGCCACATAATGGGTCGCCGGGAACACGTGGATCTCTGAGTCCTCGGTGATCACCTCGCCCGTCACCGGGTGCAGGGTCATCAGCCGCTCGATCTCGTCGCCGAAGAACTC
>JBEBTI010000310.1:0-3194 GCA_040393845.1 Nocardioides daejeonensis | reverse complement strand
TGCGGGCGCCCGTGGTCACGTCGATCCGGTCTTCGACGACCGACCCGTCGTGGAGGGTCACCGACCGGCTCGGGTCGAACTGGGGCTCGCTCGCCGCCCCGGTCCGCACGTCGACGGCCGTGCTCCGACCGCCCATCGGCGCACTGACGTAGACGGTGTTGTCGTCGCCCCAACTCGCCTCCCGTCCGTGCCACACGGGCCCGAGTCCGGGTACGTCGTACTCCTGCCGTGCTCCGGTGGTCACGTCGACCAGCACCACGCTCCTGGCCTGGGTGATTGCAAGCGTCTCGCCGTCGGGAGAGAAGGAACGGCGGCTGAGCCCGAGGTGGTGCTCGTAGGAGTCGTCGAGCGGCTCGATGCCGGACAGGTCGACCGATCGCCACCGACCGTCGATGCCGAGCACCGAGATCGCCGGCGGCTCGTCCCATCCGCTCTGCACCGCCACCACCGCTGTCTCCACCGGGTCCTGCGCCAAGGGCACGGGGGCGACCGGGTCCCACGAGGTCACGTCGGGTGTCTGGCCAACCGTCAGCCAACTGGCGAACGGGCGCACGGGCAATTCGTCGTACGTCGTGGGGTCGAGTTCGGGTGCGACCTGGGCGTCGGTGAGGTACGGCGCTTCGAAGTCGGGGTCGGCCGTCGTGCTCTCGGTGACGGTCGGCACGGGCACGGGCACGGGCGCGGGCGCCGGCCCGGACCGGGCGCCGGAGCCGTTCCCGGCCACCCATGGCACGACGACTGCCACGGCGGCGACCGCCGCGGCTGCGCCGGCGGCCGTCGCTACTGCAGTCCTGCGCCGGCGACGTCGGCCGGCCTCCCACACGGTGGCGGGATCAAGATCGGACTCGACGGGGGTGGTCGCCTCCTCGAGGAGGTGGGCCAACTGGTGCTCGGACATCAGATCTCCTTGCCGATGAGTTCCGCCAGAGCTGCATGGGCGCGCAACCGCCTCAGCGCGTCGGATGCCTGACTCTTGACGGTTCCGACGCTCACGCCGAGCACCTCCGCGGTCGCGCGCTCGGTCAGGTCTTCGAAGTACCGCAGCACGATCACGGCACGTTGCCGCGGCGGAAGCTCTTGCAGTGCGGCAACAATCACCAGTCGTTGCGGGATGTCGGGCCCTGCATCGCTCGACTCGGTCCAGGGCCGGACGCCGAGGTGAGCACGGCGTCGCCGCCACCACGAGATGTGGTCACGGTGCAGGATCCGGCGGGCGTACGCCGTCGGGTCGCCGTCGCGCAGCCGCGGCCACCGCTGGGCCACCTTGATCAAGGCTTCCTGCACCAGGTCTTCGGCCGCGGCCGGCAGCGCGCGCAGCGGCCGCTGTCGGTGGGATCGGTCTGGTCGCGGGCGGGGGCGCAGCATTCCTGGCTGACCTCGTCGCAAGCGAGTCGCAGGTGGACACGTTCTACTACGCCGCGCTCGCCGTCGTCGCAGCAGCCCTCGTTGCCGCCTTGGTCCTAGTGGTCGGCTCGCTCAGCGTCCATTCGGTGGAGTCGCTCATGCAGCACCGGCGGTCCGCGGCCGCGTTGGCTGCCTTCGGCGCCGACGCCGACCTGCTCCCCCGCACCCAACGGATCGAGGCCGGCCTGATCGCCTTCCCGATGAGTCTGGGCGGTGCACTTCTCGGTGCGATCGGGCTCGGCGTCTTCTCCCCCGGTGCCCCAACCGGCTACTGGTTCTGGTGGCTGGTCTGCACCACGATGACCGTTGCGGTGACGGCCGCACTGGTCTGGGTCGCGATTCGCCTCGCCGGCGCTCTCACCAGGCCGTGGACACGTCGCGCGACCGACCCCGCCAATCTGCGCACCGAGTAGCGGTTGCGTGGTTCCCCGCGGCCACTACCCCAACGCAAGCGCCGCGAGCGCTCCGGCTGATGTGCACCGTGAGGTGTCAGGCAAAGCCGCCCGAGGTGGCAACGTCGACCAGCAACGGGCGCGCTAGGGGAAGGCGACACGGGCGCGAAGAGTAGGTAGCCAGCAAGACCCAGCGAGAGCAAGACCGCCACCGTTAGATCGCGGTGACCGAGTAGGTCGACTGGTTCAACCATCGGCGTCTTCACGGCGAGATCGGACTCGTCCCGCCGGCCGAGTTCGAGGCCAACCACTCAGCATCACAACCCGTCGAGCACACCGCGTGAACCCGGTCCTCACCGAGGTCAGATCCAACTAACCTCTATGAAATCCCGGGGGGATTCGCAGCACCTTCACATGCCCAAGGCTGCCTTGAGCCCTCCATCGATGTTGCGCATGGTCGACGGACTGAATCCGCCCAAAGTGGTCACATACTCGTCGTCGAAGATCTCCACGATGTCATCGCAGCAAGCCCTGCCCACGAAAATTTCTGGATAGTCGAGTTCCACGATGCTGGCCAAGTTCGGCTTCTTCGATGTGGTGAGCCGGACCGTCAGCACTGAGCCCAGCACTCGGTTGCGCGAGTTGTTGGACACGACCAGAAAAAGCTTCGGTTCGTCAAGTCCGATGTGCGCGCGAATGACCTGTCCGCGCAGCGGCGGCCATGTCATCCAGCGTCCGCCCAGGACGGGCGCCGACGCCGAGCTAGTTGCTGCCGCTGCGCTGCATTCCGCTCAGCTGCGAGCTGAGCGTAACCAGCCTCTTCGGAGTGCGCAGCAACTGCCGCCAAGCCGATCTCCACGAGGGCATGCAGCACTGCCGCGTCGGTGTCGGCCACATACTCTGCGCCGGCCAGGCTGTGCAACGCAGCCCACTTCTCGGTGGACCCACGCAGAGTCTCGATGGCTTCGAGATCTCGCTGGGTGAGCGGGAGCGACTTGCGGGTAACCGCACGGCCATTCATGGTCATGCAGCAGATTGTGCTGCACTTGTTGCCGCATGCCAAGCATCCCGACAAATCTCAAGGCCGGCCACGCCGCCGGCGCAGACACCACCGGCTCGCACCTGACCCGACACCACGCCGTGACGAACCCACGCCGGAGCCCACATCATCCTGCTCACCCCGGACCTCGACGTACGCGTCGTCAACGCCATCACCGGCGAACTCCTCCGAGAACTCACCATCGACACCACACGCGACTACCAGCCACGAACCCCGAAATGACAAACACCCGAACCCACGTTCTTCGTGGGTCCGGGTGTCTCCGATGTCTTGCGACATCACATGGCGGTGCTGGAGGGATTTGAACCCTCGGTGGACTTGCACCCACAAACGCTTTC
>JBEBTI010000309.1:0-3209 GCA_040393845.1 Nocardioides daejeonensis | reverse complement strand
GCAGGAATGCCTGCATCCCGCGCTGATCCAGGTCGAGCAGGTGAAGAACGGCTCGGTGGAGGAGGAGCAGATCGCTCGCATCGTCGTCCATTGCGGCATCTCGCTCACCGTCATGCCGCCGACCAAGTCGAGCAGCGCCGAGGAACTGACCGCGACGCTGGAGGGCTTGCTGGGCCTCGGTTCGTCTGCAGCAGCGTCCAGCGAGCGACACGCGGGCTGACCTGCGCTCCACGGCGCGATGCGTCCTTCGATGACCGCCATCTGGCGCGGGGCGGCGGGCTCCACTGGTGTCTCATCGCGAAACGCCGCACTGGGAGATTGGTATTCGACGCGGTCAATCTGAGGATCAGACCCGTCTCCAGGGTGGCCCCGGGCAAGCTATGCCCGCGGATCCGAGCGGCGCCACCGCGTCGGGTCGTCCTGCGCCCGGTGCCGGACTTCCGTCCAGTTTCCGCACAGGCGGCCGATGTTCGAGAGTACGAGCCCCAAGATTTCTTGACTTCTTGACCGCCCAGATGCCCGACAAGGCCGGCTAACCTCGAAGCCGCCGTCGCCAACCTGGGCGTCGCCCGCTGGCTTGTCGACAATCAACGACCTTGGCCCGAGGCCTCCACCCTGGCAGTGCCGCACCCTCGACTGGCTGGCCCTCCTTTCATCGCGCCACCCGCCCGGACGCGCCTAGATCGGTGCCCACACCACGTGATTCGGCGACAAGGCAAGCAATTCTTGGTGCACTGCGCCTAGTTCCTAGCCCTCCCGCTGAAATTGTGACAGGCGTCTCTCATAATGCTTGACGATTCGGCATCCGTGGCACACACTAACTCAAGTGAGAGACGTCTCTCATGTTTCAGACGGATGCAGAGAGAGGTCAAGCGTGTCCTTGCGATCAGTGCGCGACATCAGCGGGCTCGTTCCGGCGGTGACCGGCACACTCGGAACGGTTCTCCACCGAGGTCAGCGTGCGGCCATCAAGCGGGCTGGGCTGCACAGATTGCCCAGGCGCGCGACCTGCTGGGAAGCCGCCGAGACCGGTGTGGCCATCACCACCGCCCGCGCTGACGCCCTGGTCGGTACCGAGGCGGACGCCCGAGTCCTCGTCGCCACGATGATGACCACCGTCGCGCATGCAGGGTTGGGCACTCCGACTTCCGCACCGATGCTGGCCAACCATCCGGCGACCGGCGCCGTGGACGCGGCCAGCACCGCGACCTGGCTCCGTGAGGTGAGCGAGAGCCTGCTGGCCTCCGGCCGGAACCTGTACGACGAGGCACGGCAACTCGCCGAAGCGGTGCTGACCCATCCCGCCACGACCGACCGACTTCTTGCCGAGGCCTGGCTCGCTGTGTGCGGGCTGTCCCTGCTCGAGACCCTCACCTCCAGCGAGGACGTGAACGCCGCCGAGTCCCGCCTCATCCAACGCGCCGTCGCCACGGCTGTCGCCCACGGGAATCTGGCCACCTCGACTCGGATCGCCCGACTGGCGGGAGTCGACCGCCAGACCCTCGCCCAGTGGCTGCGTTTCGGACCGCCATCGTCCGCCTGCCACGGGCACCACATCTCCGCGCCGGTGTGCGCCGCACTCACGGGAATGACGGGGCACGATTGGCGCACGCTGCACGCCCACGGCGCAGTCCCCGAGGCGCGTGACCAGTCGGGGGGCACGCTCAACTGGGATGAAGGCGAAGTCCTGCGCTGGATGGACGACCATTCGGTCGAGGACTGCCGTAGTCAGTGCAGTGACCATCAACCCGTTTCGATTCCGGTCGCCATGACGGCAAGCCAAATCCATCGTCCCGACAGCATGGGTACGCACACCGGCGAACCTCGGGTCGGGCTGGCCCTGATTCAATGACGACACCAAACCCGCCGGGCCGTCGCGAGCAACGCAAGGCCGCGTTGCGACAGACCGTGCGCGACGCCGCGTGGCAACTGGTCGTCGACCGCGGCTACGAGGCGGTCACCGTCGACGACATCTCCAGTGCTGCCGGCACGTCCGCTGCCACCTTCTATCGCCACTTCAGTGGCAAGGAGGAGGTGCTGACTCGTCGCTGGCTTTCACCAGAACGCTTGGCCGAACTGGCTCCCCACATCGACAAGACTCAAGGTCTGGCCGTTGCTGTTGCGTCTCTGTTCAAGGCCTATGCCACGATGGCAGCGGGTTATCAGGTCAACGTGGTCACGCGCCTGAAGGTCATTCACCGCGACATCGGGCTGGAGATCGCGATGGCCCGCGGCAGGTACGAGGACATGGACACCCTCGCGCAACTGTTCGGCGAAATCTCGGGCCAATCGCCTGGTTCTCTGGCGATGCGCCTAGCCGCATCGCTGACCGTGAACGCCCGGATAGTCGCGATGTCGCGGTGGGCCGAACTCGACGGCCAACTGCCTCTCGACGCGCTCCTCGACGAGGTCGCGCAGACGCTCGCGCCAACGCTCGACAACTGCGAAACGGCCCACGACCGGTTCATGGACTCCGACGCCGGCGTCATCCCCGTCTGAACGCCGCTCCCATGGCCACCCCGGGCAACTCTCGAGGGCGTCAGCGCGCGGGTTCATGATCGCCACCGGGCAGTTCCCACTGGCCTTGAGATGCATCCCGGGTCTCCGAACTCACTCGCCCACCCGATGACGACTAGTTACGAGCCTCAGGACAGCAGGCACGCTGTCCGTTGGTCCGTCTTCAAACCGAGCGGCACGCATGCTACGAAGGTTCGTAGATCGGTCCGTCCCCTGGGACGGGCCGTGCGTCGTTTCAGCAGCGTTTGACGAGTAGTGACGGGCGGTGACCTAGGCCGTGCACGGTGGGGTGAAATTCTACCGCGGCAGTGCGAGCGCTGCCCGCAACTATGTCGAAGCCGACCGCTCGCGTGCCGATGACTACTACCTCACCGAGGGCTCCGGGATCGCGCAACACTTCGTCGCCACCAACCACGACGGCGACATCGTCGTCGCGCAGCAGTCCGACTTGGACGGCAATGCCTGCGAGAATTGGGCTCTCCTGACTGATCCGTGGGTCATCGTCGGCCTGCGAGGATGGGTCGGTGGCCGCCGAGGTTGGGCATGGCCAGGGCGATGAGGGTGTCGGGGGTTTTGAATCCGAAGGCGATGCGGGTGATCAGGCGGATCTTCGTATTCACTGATTCGATACGGCCGTTGGATAGTCCGTGTTCGATGGCTGCGAGGATTGAGGCGCGGTGTTTGGTGATGGT
>JBEBTI010000308.1:0-3219 GCA_040393845.1 Nocardioides daejeonensis | reverse complement strand
GGTGCGCGTCCGCTGCGTCGCACGGTGCAGCGCGAGATCGAGGACGTGCTGGCCGAGAAGATGCTCTTCGGCGAGGTCGGCCCAGGCCAGATCGTGCTGGTCGACGTCGAGGGCGAAGGTCCCGGCGCGAGCTTCACCTTCAAGGGCCAGAAGGTCGGCACGCTGCCCGACTCCCCGCCGCTCGAGGGAGTTCTCGACGGTGGCCCGGACACCGATGCCGCCAGCGGCAGCGACGTCCCGAAGGCCGACGGCGACACTGCCTGACCCTGATGACGCCACGAGCCGCGAGCCCTCTCCGGGGCTCGCGGCTCGCTGCTGTTTCCCACCCGCGCGAGCTGCCAGAGAGTTCACGCGAACTGGCAAGAAGTTCGAGCGAACCCGCAGTCGCGCCCGGCGTGGAGAGTGTCCACGGCGTACTCGCGCGAGGTCTCTGCCAGTCCGCGGGTCAGGGGAGGGCGTAGCGGTCGTCGCGTCGCACGAGCAGTCCGTCGTCGAGCAGACTCTGCAAGGCGCGGTCGCGTTGCTCGGCCTCACCCCACGCAGCATCGAGGCGCGCCCGTGAGACCGAGCCGGGAGCCTCACGCAGCACTGCGAGCAGGCGCCCGCGCACCTGGCGATCGGTGCCGGCGTACGTCTGGCCGCGGCGGGGCGGGCCGTCGTACGCCGGACGTCCTGCCGCGACCCACGCGCACTGCTCGCTGATCGGACAGGCCCCGCACGACGGGTTGGCTGCCGTGCACACCAGCGCGCCGAGCTCCATCACCGCAACCGCCCAGGTGGCCGCGGTTGCCTCGTCGTCGGGCAGCAGCGAGGTGGCCAGGTCGCGTTCGGCGCGACGCACGGATGTGGCCGGGAACTCTTCACCGCTGACGGCCCGGGCAAAGACCCTCCGCACGTTGGTGTCGAGCACGACGTGGCGACGCCCGTGGGCGAACGACGCGATCGCAGCAGCGGTGTAGTCGCCGACGCCGGGCAGGGCCAACAACTCGTCGTACGACGACGGCACCTCGCCGCCGTGACGTTCGACGATCGCGGTGGCGGCGGCGTGCAGGCGCAGAGCTCGGCGCGGATAGCCCAGACGTCCCCATGCTCTGACTGCCTCGCCCGGCTCGTCGGCCGCCAGATCGGCCGGCGTCGGCCACCGTTCGAGCCATTCGGCGTGCCGCGGGAGCACCCGCACGACGGGGGTCTGCTGCAGCATGAACTCCGAGATCATCACCGACCACGGAGACGCCGACTCGCCTCGCCAGGGCAACTCCCGGGCGTTGGCGTCGAACCACGCGAGGACGGGGGCGTGCAACTCACTCATGTCCGGGCCACCCTAGATGCACCCTGTTTGTCCGACCCGACGTGGCCTGAGCCGGCCACTGAATCTGTCCGCGGCGATGCCGCCACGCACCGGGCAAACGAGTCGGAGCCCTCGCCACGGTGTCGCTGCCCGACTCCACGGCGTCGGCGGACTACCGTGCTGCCATGAGCACTGTGACCCGGCCCCGTGGTCCGCTGCCCGCACGCGTCTACTGGGTACGCCGCGCGCTCGTGCTCAGTGTCGTCTTCATCCTGGTCTTCACCGTGACTCGGGTCTTCGGCGGCAGCGACGACGAACAGCCGACCGCTCGTCAGGCAGCGGGGGAGACCCAGCCGCAGGAGGGTGGCGAGACCACGCCTGCGGCCGTCACGGATGCCGAGGATGCTGCGCGGGCGGAGCGTCGGGCCAAGCGTCGTGAGCGCAGGAAGCAGCAGCAGGCTGCCCTCGCCGCGCCCGACGGACCGTGTGCGCCGTCGGAGGTGGTCGTCGCCTCGACGATCCGGAGTGAACCGGCCGGCGGTCCGAGGATCGCGATCCCCCTCGAGTTGAGCACTGCCCGCGAGGCGTGCACCTTCACGGTGTCGCGCCAGACCGTGGTGCTGAAGATTCTCTCGGGCAGCGACCAGATCTGGACCAGTCAGCAGTGTCCGCGCGTGCTCGGCAGCCACGACGTCGTGGTCCGAGCGGCACAACCGGCGACGGTGACGGTTGCCTGGAACGGTCGGCGCTCGGCACCGAACTGCGCCCGAGGCACTGCGTGGGCCGACATCGGCGGTTATCACGCCATCTCGGCAGCGCTCGGTGGTGAACCGAGTGATCGCTACTTCGAGCTGACCAAGCCGAAGCCCGAGGTGATCACGAAGACCCGCAAACCCAAGCAGGAGAAGAAGAACGACACCTCCGACCGTGACCGCCGGAAGAACCAGCGGACCGGCACCACGCCGACCCGCGAACTTCCCGACGGTGACGGTGCTCAGGAGCCCTGAGCAGGCCCGGCAGCAACCGTGACGTGGTCGAGTCCTCGGTGACCTTCCGGGTCAGACGTAGCGCTCCAGGATGCTCGACTCGGCCAGCCGGGAGAGACCCTCGCGGACGCTCCGGGCGCGGAGCTCGCCGACGCCGTCGACCAGTTGCAGGTCGTCGATGCCGGCGGAGAGCAGCTTCTGCAGGGTGCCGAAGTGGACGACCAGACCTTCGACGACGGCGGCGGGAAGCCGCGGCACCTTCGCCAACAGTCGGAAACCACGGGGCGCGACCGCGCCGTCGAGGTGCTCGGCCGTACCGAGGCCGAGTGCCTTCGCCACCGCGCCTGGGTCGACCAGCTCGGTGGGCGAGAGAGTCTCCATGCGCGCCAGCACCTCGGCCGGAGACTTCACCCGTTTGCCGGAGGGCAGGTAGTCGCGGATCACCAGCTCACGCTCGGCGTCGACACCGGTGACCAGTTCCTCGAGCTGCAGCGAGAGCAGGCGACCGTCGGAGCCGAGCTCGAGCACGTAGTCCTCGATCTCTCGGGCGATCCGGGTGACCATCTCGAGACGCTGGGCCACCACGACCACGTCGCGGACGGTGACGAGGTCTTCGATCTCCAGGGCCGACAGGGTGCTCGACACCTCGTCGAGGCGCAGCTTGTAACGCTCCAGTGTGGCGAGCGCCTGGTTGGCGCGCGACAGGATCTGCCCGGAGTCCTCGAGCACGTGGCGCGTCGAGCCGACGTACGCGGCAATGATCTGCATCGACTGCGACACCGAGATGACCGGGAAGCCGGTCTGCTTGGCGACCCGGTCGGCGGTGCGGTGGCGGGTGCCGGTCTCCTCGGAGGGGATGGTGTGGTCGGGCATCAGGTGTACGGCGGCACGGTGGATCCGGGAAAGGTCGGCGTCGACGATGATGCCGCCGTCCATCTTGGCCAG
>JBEBTI010000307.1:0-3222 GCA_040393845.1 Nocardioides daejeonensis | reverse complement strand
GCGCTCTAACCGTCTGAGCTATAGGCCCCAGCGACCGGGAAAGACTAGCCCACCCGGTGCCTTGCGACAAAAACGGGGCTCACTTCTCGTCCTCGGAGAGGGTCAGCTCGACCCCACCGAGCAGCGCCGCTGCCATGTTGTAGAGGAACGCGCCCAGAGTTGCGATGGCGGTCAGGAGTACGACGTCGATCACCGCGATCAGCATCGTGAAGCCCATCACCCGCGACATCCCGAGATAGTCCTCGATCGCGAAGTCGGAGCCCTCGTCGCCACCGATCACGTCGTGGATGGTCTGGTCAATCGAGTCCCAGACGCCGGCCGATCCCAGCACCGACCAGACGATGCCGACTGCAACCACGGTCACCACGCCGAAGGCCACCGAGAGCAGGAACGACGTCTTCATCACCGACCACGGGTCGATGCGACTGAGCGTCAGCCGCGCCCGGCGCGGACGCTTGCCGCCTGATGAGGCAGCGGCCGCGTCCTGCGCAGACTTCGACTCGGGGTTCGCGTTCGCCCGCAGCTGGTCGGCTGCCGACGAGATCGCCGTACTGATCCGCTCGCCCAAGGGGGCCTTGGAGCTTTCGCTCATCGACTACTCACCGTTCTCGTCGGAGGGTGCTGCGTCTGCTGCGGCGTCGATTGTTGCACCACCCGTCGCCTCGGCCGACTCCTCGACGTCCTCGACGACGTCGACGACGTCGCCCTGGGGAGCTTCGTCGCCCTCGACGGCCTCGTCGGCGTCGTCACTGCGACTCTCCACCGAGCGGGCAACCACGGCCACCGAGTCCTTGCCCTTGGGGGTCACGAACTTCACACCCATGGTGGAGCGTCCGGTCGGCCGGAAGTCCTCGTTGATGGGGCTGCGGACCACCTGACCACTGTGCGTGATCGACAGGACCTCGTCGCCCTCTTCCACGATGAACGCACCCACCAGGACGCCGCGGTCCTCGTTGGCCAGCGCCATCGCCTTGATGCCGATGCCGCCGCGCGACTGCACGCGGTAGTCGGTGATGCGGGTCCGCTTCGCGTAGCCGCCATCGGTGATGGTGAAGACGTACTGCGGGTGCAGGCCGAAGTACGGCGACGCCGCCTCGGGCTCCGCGCCTTCTTCGAGGACGTCGCTCTCCTCCGCCGCGACCTGGGCCGCCCGGATGATCGACATCGACAGCACCGAGTCTCCGTCGCGGAACTTCATCCCGGTGACACCCGACGTGGCCCGACCCATCGGTCGCAGCTGCGCGTCCGAAGCCTCGAACCGGATCGCCTGGCCCTTGCGGGAGACCAACAACACGTGATCCTCGGCGTTCACCAACTCGGCGCCGATCAGCTCGTCATCCTCCTCGCGGAAGTTGATTGCGATGACGCCGGCCTGGCGCGGGCTGTTGTAGTCACCCAGTCGGGTCTTCTTGACCAGGCCGTTGCGGGTGGCCAGCACCAGGTAGGGGGCCTGCTCGTAGTCACGGATCGCCAACACCTGTGCGATCGACTCGTCCGGCTTGAACGACAGCAGCCCGGCGACGTGACCGCCCTTCGCGTCACGACCCGCCTCCGGCAGGTTGTAGGCCTTGGTGCGGTAGACCCGACCGGCCGTGGTGAAGAAGAGCAACCAGTGGTGGTTGGTGGTCGCGATGAAGTGTTCGACCACGTCGTCACCACGCAGCGTCGCCCCGCGCACGCCCTTGCCGCCGCGCTTCTGGGTGCGGTACTGGTCGGCGCGGGTGCGCTTGGCGTAGCCGCCGCGGGTGATGGTGACGACCAGCTCCTCGTCGGGGATCAGGTCTTCCATCGACAGGTCGCCGTCGGCGGCGATGATCTGGGTACGCCGTTCGTTGCCGTGCTTCTCGACGATCTGGGCCAACTCGTCGACCACGATCTGACGCTGGCGCGTCTCGTTGGCGAGGATGTCCTTGAGGTCGGCGATGACGACCTCGATGGCGGCCAGGTCGTCGATGATCTTCTGACGCTGCAGAGCGGCGAGCTTACGCAGCTGCATGTCGAGGATCGCGGTGGCCTGCAGCTCGTCGACGTCGAGCAGCGCCATCAGGCCTTCGCGGGCCTCGGCGACATCGGGGGAGCGCCGGATCAGCGCGATCACCTCGTCGAGCATGTCCAGCGCCTTGGCCAGACCACGCAGGATGTGGGCCTCTTCCTCGCGCTTGCGCAGGCGGTACGCCGTACGCCGCTGGATCACGTCGATCTGGTGGTCGACCCAGTTGCTGATGAACGCGTCGACGCTCAAGGTGCGGGGTACGCCGTCGACCAGCGCCAGCATGTTGGCGGAGAAGTTGGTCTGCAGCTCAGTGTGCTTGAGCAAGTTGTTGAGCACCACGCGGGCCACAGCGTCGCGCTTGAGGACCACGACGATCCGCTGCCCGACCCGCGAGGACGTCTCGTTGCGCACGTCGGCGATGCCGTGGACCTTGCCGGCGTCGGCCAGCTCGGCGATCTTCATCAAGAGGTTGTCGGGGTTGACCATGTAGGGCAGATCGGTGATCACCAGCATGGTGCGACCGTTCTTGTCCTCGTCGACCTCGATGATCGCGCGCTGGGTGATCGAGCCGCGGCCGGTGCGGTAGGCCTCCTCGATGCCCTGCCGGCCCACGATCAGCGCGCCGTTGGGGAAGTCGGGCCCCTTGACCCGCTCCATGATCGCTTCCTGGAGCTCTTCCTTGGTCGCGTCAGGGTGCTGCAGTGCCCAGGTGGCGGCGTCGGCGACCTCACCGAGGTTGTGCGGAGGGATGTTGGTCGCCATGCCGACCGCGATGCCGGCCGAGCCGTTGACCAGCAGGTTGGGATAGCGCGCCGGCAGGATCGACGGTTCGGTGGTCTTGCCGTCGTAGTTGGGCACCATGTCGACGGTGTCTTCGTCGATGTCGCGCACCATTTCCATGGCCAGCGGAGCCATCCGGCACTCGGTGTACCGCATGGCCGCAGCCGGGTCGTTGCCCGGCGAGCCGAAGTTGCCCTGCCCGTTGACCAACGGGTTGCGCATCACCCACGGCTGCGCCAGGCGCACCAAGGTGTCGTAGATCGCGGAGTCGCCGTGTGGGTGGTAGTTACCCATCACGTCACCGACGACGCGGGCGCACTTGTTGAAGCCGCGATCGGGGCGGTAGCCACCGTCGTACATCGCATAGAGGACGCGTCGGTGCACCGGCTTGAGTCCGTCGCGTACGTCGGGCAGCGCGCGGCCGACGATGACCGCCATCGCGTAGTCGA
>JBEBTI010000306.1:0-3240 GCA_040393845.1 Nocardioides daejeonensis | reverse complement strand
CCGGCGCCGCCGGTGGCGCGTGGTGGTACGGCGTCGCGCGGTGGACCACCACCCCTGCGGTGCTGGAACTCACCAGTGCCGATGCCCAGGCCAAGCTCGAGAACGCCGGTCTCGAGGTGGAGATCGGTGAGCCGGAGTACTCCTCCGACCTCGCGGCCGGTCTGGTGCTGCGCACCGATCCGGGGCCGGGCGACCGGGTCCTCGACGGCGGCACGGTCACGGTGATCGTGTCGCTCGGCAAGGAGCTCTATGCGATCCCGAAGGTGCGCGGGAAGTCCGAGGACGACGCACAGGCGTTGCTCACCGAGCACTTCGTCTATGACGCCACCGTCGAGGTCTGGTCGGAGAAGTTCCCCGAAGGACAGGCGATCCGCACCGAGGTCAACGGGCGCACCGTCAAGGCCGGCCAGCAGCGTCCTCCGACGACGCGGGTCAGCCTCGTGGTCAGCAAGGGTCGCAAGCCGATCGAGGTGCGCAACTGGACCGGGAAGCCGCTGCAGCGCGCGGAAGCGTGGGCAGCTCAACGCAAACTGACGCTCACGGTCGAACGCGACTACTCAGAGTCGGTCGCCGAGGGACGGATCATCTCGCAGAGTCCGGCCGACGGCAGCCTCTTCCGGGGCGATGCGATCACCGTCGTCGTCTCCCAGGGCCCCCCACTGGTGGAGATCCCGCAGTTGCGGGGTTCGGGCGTCCAGGCCGCCACCGACAAACTGGAGGCGCTCGGCTTCGTCGTGCGCACCGAACGTCACTTCGACAGCGTCGGGCTGGGCATCGTCACCTCGTCCTCACCCGGCTCCGGCGAAAAGGCTGCCAAGGGCAGCACCGTCACCCTGACCGTCTTCTGACCTCACCACGACCCGGCTGGTACGACGGCGTACCCTCGCCGGGTGCACCACGACCTCCGCAATCCGATCGGCACCCACGTCCAGGTCGGCAAGGGCCTTGCCAAGGGCGCTCTCACCGACGCGTTGGCTCTCGGGTGCGAGACGCTGCAGGTGTTCGTCGGCAACCCGCGCGGCTGGGCGCTGTCGGCCGGCAAGCCGAGTGAGGACGCGGCCTTCCGTGAGCGCTGCGCCGAGACCGGCACCCGAGCGTTCATCCACGCGCCCTACCTGGTCAACCTCGGCTCGCCGACGGAGAAGACCTATCTCAACTCGGTCGAGGTGGTCGCCCACAACCTCAAGCGGGCGGTCGAGATCGGTGCCGAGGGGGTCGTCGTACACACCGGTTCGTACGTCGACCCGACCGGCGGCGAGGACCAGTTGGCCGCAGCGATGCGGCAGGTGCGCGAAGGTCTGCTACCGATCCTGGAGGCGATCGGCGACGACGGCCCGTGGTTGCTCCTCGAGCCCACTGCGGGTCAAGGACGCAGCCTGTGTGCCGGCATCGACGACCTGAAGGACTACCTGGCCGCCGTCGACCATCACCCGCGGGCCGGAATCTGTCTGGACACCTGTCACGTGTTCGCAGCCGGCGAGCCGCTCGACGAAGCGGGCGGCGGCACCCGCGCAGTGGACCGGATCGACGAGATCGCGGGACCGGGGCGCCTGCGCCTGATCCACGCCAACGACTCGATGGACGTGCGCGGCGCCAACCTCGACCGGCACCAGAACATCGGCGCGGGCTTCATCGGCGAAGGCGCCTTCGCCGAACTCTTCGCGCACCCCTCGACTGCCGGCGTCCCGTTCATCCTGGAGACGCCCGGCTCCCGCGAGGAGGGCAATGCCGACCTCGCCACCCTCAAGCGGTTGCGCGCGGCGGCCGGCTGAACCGACCGCCGCCGGCGATCCCGCGGTCGGGTAGCCTCCCCCGGTGTGGTGGCACCTCCGCACTGACCAGGGGATGACGATGAGCTTCTGCACACGTTGTGGCGCACAACTCGGCTTCGGCCGGTTCTGCACCAATTGTGGTGCGCCCGTCGACGTCACCGCTGCCGCGCCCGCTGATCCGGCCGAGACGCAGGTGCGCCTCCCCGTGGTGCAGCCTGATGCATCGACCGGTCCGCGCTTTCCCCTGTACGCCGAGCCGACGGCAAACCCGCCGGCACCGTCGTCCGGCGGTCGGCGGCGCAAGCCGGCTGGCTCGCGGCTCCTGGTCTGGGCCGTGTGCCTGGTGCTCCTGGCCGTCCTGGGCGGGGTCGGCACGTGGTGGCTGATCCGTGACGACGACACCACCGGTCGCGACGGACCCGGCGCCGTCCAGCCGGCACCGTCCGATCGGCCGTCCGACCAGCCGTCCGAAGATCCTCCGCAGACTGACACTCCCCCGCCGGTCGACCCCGGTGACGCGGAGGACCTGACGTCCGAGGTCGTCATACAGGCACCTGCGCCGGTGGCGCCCGGGCAGGCCGTCGACGGCACTCCCGTGACCTATCCGCCGACCAACATGTTCGACGACGACCCCACCACTGCCTACCGGATCCCCGGCAACGCGTCGGGCAGCGAAATCGTCTTCACCCTCGCCGACGAGGCAACCATCCTCGAGGTCGGCCTGGTCAACGGCTATGCGAAGGTCGACGGCCGCGGCGCCAACCGCAGCGACTGGTATGCCAGCAACCGCAAGATCCGGTCGGTCGAGTGGGTCTTCGACGACGGCACCGTGGTGTCCCAGACCCTGCGCAACACCACCGATGTGCAAGTGGTTCCGGTCGACGCAGTCCGTACGACGAGCGTGCGACTGCGGCTGCTCAAGGTCAGCAAGCCGGGTCCGAACCCGCGCAACACCACGGCGATCAGCACCGTCCGGATCCTGGGCGGTCGGTGAGCCGGGTTTGTCTGAACCAGTTGCCGGGTAGTCACGTTCGGCACGGGTTCCCACGCGTGCCGGCGCAACTTCACTAGGGTGGCGTCAAGAAGTCCCGAGAAATGATCGGAGCAAGGACCATGACCTCCTGCCCACACTGTGGCGCGGCGACCACCCCCGGTGCGCCGTTCTGCGGTTCGTGCGGTCGCCCCATCCCGGCGAGCACGCCCGACCCGAATGCCACGCAGGTACGCCCTTCCACCCCACCTGCTCCCACTCCTGGTGACCCGTCGGCCGCCCAGACGCAGCACGCGCCGCAGGCCAGCCAGCCCGAGCAGCCCGCCGCTCAGCAGTGGGGCCAGCAGCCGCCGGCCGCCCAGCAGCCTCCGGCACAGCAGTGGGGCCAGCAGCCGCCCGCCGCTCAGCAGCCTCCCGCACAACAGTGGGGCCAGCAGCCGCCCGCCGGACAGCAGCCTCCCGCACAACAGTGGGGCC
>JBEBTI010000305.1:0-3301 GCA_040393845.1 Nocardioides daejeonensis | reverse complement strand
TGGTCCACACCCCCCCCACGCTGGCCGCCTTCTGCGCCCCCCCCACCCCACCCAACGCGCCCCCCACCCCTTGGGGCGGGGGCCGCTCTCTTCGTCGGTTGCGGTCAGCCCGTGCGCTTGGCGACGGCGTAGGCAGTCGTCGACTCCTCCGGCCGCATGTAGGAGTTGAAACGTCCGCGCGGGTCGTAGGCCTCGCGGATCTGCTCCAGCCGCTCGGCCTGCTCGGGCTGGATGCCGTGGTCCCATCGGTCGGCGACGTTGTTGTCGGAGAACTGGATCCCGCGCGAGTGCTCGGCGATCGCCTCCATCGGCAGGTTGGTCCAGTTCTCCATCATCAGGTCGTCGGCAGGGTCCGTCCAACCGGCGTTCGGCGAGAGATAAACCGCGGCCTGCGAGGACCAACAGGCGTTCTCCTGCTCCGGGAAGCCGCCCCACACCATCCAGAGCACGAAGACCATTCCGGGCGGGATGGTGTCATTGAGCGGCTTGGCCAACGCGACCACCTCCTCGGCGGTGCCGTCGAGCCACATGCCCTCCAGCGACCACCGCATGCCCTCCGGGTTGAGGGCGTCGGCCAGGTCGTAGAGCTCCGGCATCGTGATCGGCTCGGCAACCACAGCGCGCACCGCCTGGTCACGGAAGGGGGCAGACTCGAGGTGGGCCAGCGGCTGCGAAGGCGTGTCGTCGTCGCAGAAGGCGGTCGCTGTCAACGAGACGAATTGCTCGTCGCGTCCGGGCGTGAACCCGACCTTCGCGGAGATCTCGACCTCGCGTGGCAGCACCTGCACGGCGTCGTACACGAACGCCAACACCTCGTCGCGCAACGCGATCGGGTAGGAGTGCACCGTGCGGAGGATCTGCCTGGGGTGCGGGTGCAAGCGCAGGTGGAAGCGGGTGACGACTCCGAAGAAGCCGGGACCCGACCCGCGCACCGCCCACATCAGGTCGGGGTGCGACTCGTCGTCGGCGTGCACCTGGGTGCCGTCGGCGAGGACGACGTCGATGGCCTGGATGCTCAGGCAGGCTGGTCCGAGGTTGCGCGAGTTCCAGCCGTAGCCGCCACCGATGATGAAGCCACCGATCCCCACCGTCGGGGCGTGCCCGGTCGGGAAGAAGAGGCCGTGCTCGCTGACGGCCGCATAGATCGCGGGCCCCTTGGCCGACGGCTGCACCGCTGCGATTGCCGCGTCGGCGTCGACGGTGATCTCCTGCAGGTTCGACAGGTCCAACAGCATGCCGCCGTCTCGCACTCCGTTGCCGACCCAGCTGTGACCACCGGAGCGGATGCCGATCGCCAAGTCGTGCTCGTTTGCGTGCCGGACCGCGGCCACCACGTCGGCCTCGTCCCGGGCGACCACGATCACCTCGGGATGGCGGTCGGGCTTGCGCTCGTTCCACACCGCCGCCAACCGGAGGTCTTCGTAGTCCGCGTCGCCGCGGCGCACCAGGCGCAGCCCGGTGCTCAGTTGTTCGTGCGTGCTCACGCTGCAGTCACCCCACCATCGATCGAGAAGTTTGCCCCGGTCACCCATCGCGCCTCGTCAGAGGCGAGATAGACGGCGCACCAGGCGATGTCGTCCGGCACCCCGAGGCGTCCCACCAAGGTGCGGGCGATGATCGCCTCGGCTTTGGATCCCTCAGATGCGCCGGCCAGGGCCGTGGCGTCCGTCTGCACGAGGCCCGGCGCAATTGTGTTGGCACGAATGCCGTCCGGACCTCCTTCGACGGCGAGTTGCTTGGTCATCGAGAGGACCGCGCCCTTGCCGGCGCAGTGGGCGACCATGCCCATCTGCCGGCTGCCGCGGAACGAGTTCACCGAGGCAAAGTTGATCACCGACGCATTGCCCGCTGCCTGCAGCAGCGGCCAGGCCTCTCGACAGGCCAGGAAGACCAGGTCGACCTCGCCGGCAATCGTCGGACGCCACTGCTGGTCGTAGTCCATCTCGTCGGCACGTGCCATGTGGGGGGCGATCGCCCCGGCGTTGACCAGCACGTCGGCCCGACCGTGTTCCTGACGGGCCACGTCGACGTAGCGCCGGACGTCGTCCTCGCGAGTCAGGTCGATCGGTGTGACCGACCTGATCGGCGTGCCGGCCTCGGCTGCTGCCGCGACCGTCGCCGCGGCGCGGTCGGCGTCGATGTCGCAACCGATCACGGTGGCACCTTCGGCGGCGAACCGCAGTGCGATGCCCTTGCCGATGCCCGAACCGATGCCTGTCACAAGGGCGACCTTCCCCTTGAGTCGATCCACCAGATCTTCCTTTCTGTCGACACTCATGGCGACAACTCCACCACTGCGGCGGAAATCTTGAGCGAGAACATCATTACTGTCGACAGACTAGTATGCTGACGTCGTGAGCGCCATCACGTGTCCATCTTGAGGAGCTACCAGAACCGAACCGTCCTTCCGCGGACGGCTGATCCACCGCGACGAGACCGGCTACGAAGCGGCACGCCTGGACGCCATCTGGAACGGCCGTAAGACAAGTCGACGCCCCGCGGCCATTTTGGTCGCCGCCGACGAGTACGACGTGCAACAGGGCGTGCTCCTGGCCCAGTCGCGGGGTTGGCAGATCGGGATCCGGTCGGGCGGGCACAGTTGGATCGCCACCGGCCTCCGTGAGGACACCCTCCTGATCGACCTGTCCCACCTCGACGGAATCACCCTCGACAAGGAGCAGCGGCGCGCCACCGCCCAGCCGGGCGCCAAGGGCTCGCGGCTGAACGAACTGCTCGACGCGCAAGGGTTGGTCTTCCCCACCGGGCACTGCCCCTCGGTCGGCCTCGGCGGCTATCTCCTGGGCGGCGGCTACGGGTGGAACTCCCGCAAGCTCGGCCCGGCCTGCTTCAGCGTGGAAGCGATCGACGTGGTGCTCGCCGACGGCAGCATCGTGCACGCCAACGAAGAGACCCACCCCGATCTGATGTGGGCTGCTCGCGGAGCCGGCCCCGGCTTCTTCGGCATCGTGGTGCGCTACCACCTGCGCACGCACCCGGCGTACGACAAGATCCTGCGCAGCGCGATGGTCTTCCCGGAGGAGATGCGCGACGAGGTGCTCGCCTGGTCCTACGAGGTGCTGCCCCAGACGTCACTCTCACTGGAGATCGCCGGCAAGACCGCCTACACGCCGGGGATCGAGCGCCCCACCACCACCCTGCTCGGCTTCGGGTTCGTGGCCGACGAGACGGCAGACCAGATCTATGAGGCCTGGGAGGCCGCACCCTTCCGCAAAGAGGCGCTGCGCAGCGTCGACCGCGCGGAGACGAGCCTGGCTGAGTTGTATGCAGCCTCCGACGTCGG
>JBEBTI010000304.1:0-3303 GCA_040393845.1 Nocardioides daejeonensis | reverse complement strand
CGAGGCCGGACCGTTCGCAGAGCGACACCCGGTGGCGACCGAGCACCCCTTCGCGCTGGTGATCGGCGGCCAGGTGGTGCGCGGCCGGATCGATGCGGTCTATCGCGACGAGGACGGCAGCCACCTGGTCGTCGACTGGAAGACCGGGCGGCACGAGGACGCCGATCCTCTGCAACTCGCCCTCTATCGGCTGGCGTGGGCGGAGTTGGTCGGAGTGCCGGTCACCGAAGTGCGCGCCTGCGTCCACTACGTCCGCAGTGGACGCACGGTCGACCCCACCGCCTCGCTGCCGGGACGCGAGGAGATCGAGGCTCTGCTGGGCGGTGGTGTCGGTGCGGATGGGTAGCCTGCGGGGGTGACCACATCTGCACAACTCAGCACCCTCACCCTGCCGACCGTCGACGGAGACTGGTCGGGCTGGCTGGCCGACCGGTGCACCTCGGCACTCGCCGACGCAGCCCGCCTGCGGTCCGAGATCGCAAGTGGGACGACCGATCCGTTGCAGAGCTGGAACGACCTGCTCACGGCGCTGGCCAACGTCTTCGCGGTGTCATCGCTGGTCTCGCAGGTGCATCCGGACCAGGCAGTGCGCGAACAGGCCGAAGCGGTCGAGGTGGAGGCCAACGCGTTCCGCACAGACCTGATGATGGACGCGCAGGTGTTCCGAGCGCTGGGCGCCGTCGACCCGGCCGGCACCGATGCCGGTGGCCGGCGGGTGCTGACCCACACGTTGCGCGACTTCCGGCGCGCCGGTGTCGACCGCGACGACGCCACCCGGGCCCGCCTGGCCGCACTGCAGGAGCGCGAGCTCGAACTCGGGCAGGCGTTCGGGCGGGGGATCCGCGACGACAAGCGCACCGCCAAGGTGCCTGTGAACGCCCTCGACGGGCTGCCGGCCGACTGGATCGAGGCCCATCCTGCCGACGCCGACGGTCTGGTGACGGTCACCACCGACTATCCCGATGTCGTGCCGTTCCAGTGCTATGCCACCGACGCAGACGCCCGCCGCACGGTCACCGAGGTCTTCCTCAACCGGGGCTGGCCCGACAACGACTCCGTGCTCTCCGAGCTCCTGCAGGTGCGCCACGAACACGCCCAGTTGTTGGGCTATGACGACTGGCCGAGCTTTGACGCCGAGGTCAAGATGATCGGCAGCGGCCCGGCGATCGGCGAGTTCATCGACGGCATCGCCGCCGACGCCCGAGCTGCCGGCGAGCGGGAGCTGGCCGTGTTGCTGGCGACCGCGCAGGCGCATGACCCGCAGGTCGAGGCGATCGACACCTCCAACTCGCGCTACTGGGCCGAGATCGTGCAGCGCGAACGCTTCGGGGTGGACGCGCAACGAGTGCGGGAGTACTTCGACTTCGCCCGGGTCCGTCAGGGCCTGCTCGACGTCACCGGCCGTCTCTTCGGGCTGACCTGGACGCCCGTCGACGCCCCTTCGTGGCACGCCGACGTGACGTCGTACGACGTGAGCCTGGGCTCGCAGCACCTGGGCCGGATCCACCTCGACCTGCACCCGCGCGATGGCAAGTACAACCACGCCGCCCAGTTCGACCTGGTGCCCGGACGGGACGGCGTACAACTGGCCGAGGGCGTGCTGGTCTGCAACTTCCCACGCGGCTTGATGGAGCACGGTGACGTGGTCACGTTGTTCCACGAGTTCGGCCACCTCGTGCACCACATGTTGGCCGGTCGCCACGCGTGGATCCCGTTCTCGGGCGTGGCCACCGAGTGGGACTTCGTGGAGGCGCCGAGCCAGATGCTCGAGGAATGGGCGTGGGACGCCGACGTGCTGCGTGGGTTCGCCCTCAACGCCGCCGGGGAGCCGATCCCGGTCGAGCTGGTGGAGCAGATGCGCGCGGCCGAGGAGTTCGGCAAGGCCTACCGGGCGTGCACCCAGACCTTCTACGCCGCGGTCTCCTACCGGCTGCACCTAGAACGTCCGGCCGACCTCACCGCGCGGGTCGCCGAACTGCAGGCGGCGTACAGCCTGATCGAGCCGATCGCCGACACCCACTTCCACACCGGGTTCGGCCATCTCGACGGTTACAGCTCCGGCTACTACACCTACAAGTGGAGTCTCGTGATCGCCAAGGACCTGTTCTCCGCCTTCGACACCTCCGACCTGTTCGCTCCCGAGGTCGCCACGCGCTATCGCGACCTGGTCCTGGCCGCAGGTGGCAGCAAGGATGCCGCCGACCTGGTCGAGGACTTCCTCGGCCGGCCCTACGCCGCCGATGCCTTCAAGGCGTGGCTTGCCGACGACCCGATGGCGGCGTCGTGAATCGCCGCCTGCCGCACGTCGCACTCTCCCGGCACCCTCATGACCGGCACGGCCTCTACCGCACCGACGACACCTGGCTCGATGAGCGGTGGGCCGATCCGACGACCAAGGCGCTGGTGATCGCCGGCACGCGGGTGCGACTCACCGACGGCAAGGTCGAGTGGGTGACGCCCCAGGAGGCGCCCGACGGCACGCGGGTGCTGCTGGGGGAGCGCGACGGCTCCACCTGGTTCGCCCTGATCGCCGATGCGGCTCCCGCCAAGGACGACACCGAATGGGTCAGTCTGCGGTCGGCCCTGCTCGGGCTGGTCGACGGTGACGGCCCGCTGGTGCTGCACGCGATCGGCCTGGCCGAATGGCACTGGGCGACGAAGTTCTGCCCTCGCTGTGGCGGGGAGTTGTCGCCCGCGCAGGCTGGTCACGTGCTGCGCTGCGGGTCGTGCGGCAAGGAGCAGTTTCCGCGCACCGATCCGGCGGTGATCATGATCGTCGCCGACGGGGAGCCGGGCAGTGCCGACGAACGCTGCCTGTTGGGTCGCGGCAGCAGTTGGCCCGAGGGTCGGTTCTCCACTCTTGCCGGGTTCGTGGAACCGGGCGAGACGATGGAGGACGCCGTACGCCGTGAGGTCTTCGAGGAGACCGGCGTGCATGTCGGCGACGTCGACTACTTCGCCAGTCAGCCGTGGCCGCTGCCCGCCAGCCTGATGATCGGTTTCGTCGGACGGGCCACGTCGAGTGACATCTCGGTCGACGAGTCCGAGATCGCCGACGCACGCTGGTTCACCCGCGCCGAGATGCGCGAGCAGGCCGAGGCGGGCACGCTCGTGCTGCCGGGTGGAGTCTCGATCTCGCGGTCGTTGATCGAGACGTGGTACGGCGGCGACCTTCCCGGACAGTGGTGAGCGTGGTCAGGCCAAGGAGGCGAGCTTCTCCTTGACCTGCGCCACGCTGGGGTTGGTCTGCGCCGTGCCGTCGGAATAGACCAGGGTCGGCACGGTCTGGTTGCCGTTGTTGGC
>JBEBTI010000303.1:0-3304 GCA_040393845.1 Nocardioides daejeonensis | reverse complement strand
TGCCCACGAGGGACACCGGCCACGGCGCGGTCAATCAGTTCTCAGCGTGGGAAACGACGAGGTCATTCCTTCCATGCCTTGTTGTAGAGCAGCAGGAACTCGTTGTTGCCCTGGATTCCGTGCACGGTGTCGAGCCACGGGAAGAAGAAGCCGCCCGGTGCGATCGCGACGCCGGGGACGGTCTCCTGCCACAGCTCGTTGATCTCGGTCAGGATCGCGGTGGCGTCGTCGCCGGAGGAGCCCTGGAGGCTACTGATCAGCTTGTCCATCTCGGGGTTGCTGTAACCGCTCGGGTTGGACGGCGAGCCGCCGACGAGCTGGCTGCTGAAGCGCGAGTACGGATCGTCGACCGGGATCGACATCGAGGAGGATGCGAGGTCGTAGTCCTGGGTGACGTAGATCCGCTGCGTCTGGTCGGCGATGCTGGTGAGCAGTTCGGTCTTCACGGTGAAGCCGACGGCCTCGAGCATGGCCTGGATGGTGACCGCGGCGGTCTTCGATGCCTGGTCGGACTGACCGAGGTAGGTGATCTCGGTGGTGACGCCGTCGGCCTTGGCGGCCTCGACGAGCTTCTTGGCCTCCTCGACATTGCTGTCGACGGTCTCCACCTCGGTGTAGTACGGCGCCGAGGGGGCATAGATGTTGCGGCTCGCGATGCCGTGACCATCAGCCATGCGGGCCAGGTAGGCCTCCGGGTCGATGGCCAGCGCCATCGCCTGACGCAGACGGAGGTCGTTGCCGGCGCGGCCTTCACGGTTGTTGATCCAGAACATGTTGCCGAGTCCGACGGGGACCACCAGGCCGGCGGTGCCGTCCACACGTGCTTCCTCCACGACCTTCGGCGTACGCACGGCAGCCTGGTCGACGTCACCACGGGCGAGCGAGTCCATGCGCGCATCGTCGGAGGCGAGCCAGACGAACTTGAGGCCATCGAGGTAGGCCTTCTCGCCGAAGTAGTCGTCATTGCGCTTGAGGGTCAGCTCTTCGCTCGGCTTGTAGTTGTCGAAGAGGAACGGACCCGCACCGATCGCCTTGAACTTCTCGGGACCACCCTTGATGGCGGCCGGAGCGAGAATCATGCCGGGACCGGCAGCAAGCTGGGCGGGGAAGCTGGTCCACGCGCTGTTCATCACGAACTCGACGGTCAGGTCGTCGACCGGCTTCATCTCCTTGATGTTCGTGGCGAGGAGCAGGACGTTGAAGCCCTGGTTCTGCATGTAGTAGCCGATGCTGCCCAGCACTGCTGCGGCGTCGACCGGCGTACCGTCGGAGAACTTGACACCCTCGCGGAGCTTGAGTGTCCAGGTGATGTTGTCGTCGCTGGTGAGCGATTCGGCCAACTGCGGAACGAAGGCGTTCTCGGTCTCGTCCCAACGGACCAGCACGTCGTAGATCGCGGCCATCGCCGAAGCGCCGACGGCGCCGTTGGGGATGGTGACCGTCGGGTCGAGCGATCGCGGCTCGCCGTAGTCGGCGACGGTCAGGACGCCGCCGGTCTTCGGCTCGCCCTCGGTCTGGTCGCCGTAGACGCCACCCGCCCAGATCTCGTCCTTGGTCAAGGATGAGTTGTCGCCGGTGGTGCCGGTCTTGTCGTCCTTGTCGTCACTGCCCGTGTCGGCGCACCCCGCAACGAGCAGCGTGCTCGCCAGGAGTACGGCGCCGACCCGACCGAGCGTCGTGGTGCCAATCCTCACAAAATCCTCCATGCATCAGCCGCAGTGCCGGGAACGGCGCTGCTGTGTGTCATGGGGGACGGTAGGTCCGGTTGGTGTGGCGTGGACCTCACTCATCCCGCTCACCGGGAAGCTCGCCGATCACCACCCGGGCGCACGAAGGGCCGGCGTACCCGCTGTGGGGTGCACCGGCCCTTCGCTTCGTCAGGAGGAGTGGGTCACTCCTTCCAGGCGTTGCCGTAGAGGAGCAGGTATTCCGATGCCGGGACAATGCCGTGCACGGTCTCCTGCCATGGGAAGAAGAAGCCCCCCGCCGAGAGCGCGACTGCCGGGACGGTCTCCTGCCACAGCTCGTTGATCTGGGTCAGGATCGGCGTCTGCTCGTCACCGCTCGTGTTCTGCAAGCTCTTGATGAGCTCGTCCATCTCGGGGTTGGCGTAGCCGAGCATGTTGGCCGGGGAGGTGCTCAGCACGCCACTGGTGAAGCGCGAGAACGGGTCGTCCAACGGGATCGCGAGCGAGCCACCGGCGATGTCGAAGTCGTGCGTCACGTAGAGCCGATTGGTCTGGTCGGTGATGCTGTTGAGCAGATCGGTCTTCACCGTGAAGCCGGCTGCTTCGAGCATGGCCTGGACGGTGACCGCGCCGGTCTTGGAGATCTGGTCGGACTGACCGACGTAGGTCAGCTCGGTGCTGACACCGTCGGCCTTGGCAGCCTCAACGAGCTTCTTGGCCTCCTCGATGTTGGTCTCCGGTGTCTCCACTTCGGTGTAGTAGGCCGCTGACGTGGAGTAGATGTTGCGGGTGGCGATGCCATGACCGTCAGAGACCCGGTCGATGTAGGTCTGCGGGTCCATGGCCAGGTTGATCGCCTGGCGGATCCTCAGGTCGTTGCCGGGGCGGCCTTCGCGGCTGTTGATGGCGATCATGTTGCCGAGTCCGACTGCGGAAAGCGCGCCGGGGCGGCCGTCGAGGCGAGCCTCCTCGACGACGGCGGGCTGGCGCACGGCGATCTGGTCGACGTCGCCGTTCTTCAACGCGTCGAGACGCGCCGGGTCGGAGGCGGGCCAGACGAACTTGAGGCCGTCGAGGTGCGCCTTCTCACCGAAGTAGTTGTCGTTGCGCTTGAGGGTGAGTTCCTCGCTCGGCTTGTAGTTGTCGAGCACGAACGGTCCGGCACCGATGGCCTTGAACTTCTCCTTGCCGTCCTTGATCGCAGCCGGAGCCATGATCATGCCGGGACCCGTGGCGAGCATCGCCGGGAACGACGCGTAGGGCGCGTTCATGACGAAGTCGACGGTCAGGTCGTCGACCGGCTTCATCTCCTTGAGGTTGGTGGCGAGGATCAGGACGTTGAAGCCCTGGTTCTGCATGTAGTAACCGATCGAGCCCATCACGGCTGCGGCATTGACCGGCGTACCGTCGGAGAACTGTGCGCCCTCGCGCAGCTTGAGGGTCCAAGTCACGTTGTCGTCGCTGGTGAGCGACTCGGCCAGCTGCGGGACGTAGGTGTTCTCGGCGTCGTCCCAACGGACCAGGAGGTCGTAGATCGCGGCCATCGCCGAAGCGCCGACGGCGCCGTTGGGGATGGTGACGGTCGGGTCGAGCGAGCGCGGCTCGCCGTAGTCGGC
>JBEBTI010000302.1:0-3305 GCA_040393845.1 Nocardioides daejeonensis | reverse complement strand
AGCCGTGTGCGCAGGCGTGGCCGCCTGATCCTGGACCACACACATCACCCGCAGAAGCGGTGGATCGGTGCAGACCAAGCATTGGGGTGGATCAGTGCCACAGACGAGCACTGATCCACCCCGATCAACCTTCCACCGCCCTGTGAAGAATCAGCCAGGGCACTCCGGGCAGCGCCGAATCGTGCCGGCCCAGCCACCGGCTGTCAGCAGGCGTCCGACCTGCACGGCCGTCCAGCAGTGCCGCTCGAAGACCTGACCCCAGCCGAGCCGCACGCTGCTCAATCCGTCGGCCGCGGCGGCGAGGTCACGGTCGAGGTCGGCGTCGCGGTCGCGCAGATGAGTGTGGTCGAGCTGGCCGTCGAGTTCGATCACCCGGCCGAAGCGTGGATAGTAGACGTCGCGAAAGACCGGCCCGTGCACGGATGCCTTGGTCTGGCGGTCTGCGGTGGGCAACGCGTGCGCGCGCTCAACCTTGGTCAAGTAGCCGTGCTCAAGCACCGAGCAGGCACCCGCGGCTACGTCGTCCAGCAGTACGGTCAGGAAGGCGCGCCGTCGGATCCGGCTCCGTCGTCCCAGCGCTTCGCGGAGCCGGCCGGCTGTGGTCCGCCGCGAACCCACTGCCGCGGCGACGACGGCGATCGCGTCGATCTCGCGGTTCGCGGCGGCGGCCACGTCGAGCACCGCCTCCTCGATGCGGACTCGAGCAGGTGACCGGTTCCACTGCACCCGCCTGTCGAGGCCCCTGACCCGGTGCACGACGACGCCCGGCACCCGCCTCAGGTGCCGGTCATGCGCGACCGCGACATGGATCGGCGCCGCCTCGTCGAAGCCTCGGCGTCCTGGACCGTCCTCGGCCCGCAGCGCGGACTCGCCCCACAGCGCCGCCGGGGCCACTGACAACACAGCCGCCCAGGACCGTTGCGACCAGGTCGGCTGGCCGGTGTGGTCGAGATAGACCCCGGGGAACACCACGCACAGTTCACGCCGACGCAGGAGCCGGCGAACCTGCGAAGGGACCAGGCCCGCTTCGAGCAGTTGGGCTCGCGCAATCACACCGTCCTGCTGTCGCAGCAGATCGCCGACTTGATCCATGCCTCCCGCGTGCGCGGGTTTGGCCCGACCTGGGCGGCGGTGCCCTGCCACTGGGGACAACGCGCACTCTGGTGGATCGGGGCCACGCACGAGCACCGATCCACCACAAAAGCGAGTGCGAGCCCGCAGAGCGTGACCTCAGGTCAACGCTTGCGCACCTTGATCTCCACCCAGACCGTCGCGGCTTCGGAGCGAGGCGTGCCGGAGTAGGCAACCCGCAGCTCGTGCCAGCCGGTGCCGCGCAGGCGTGACGTGTCGATCATGAGCCTCACCTTGCCCGTGGTCGCCGGCACGCGGGTCCTGGCGACCCGCCGCCCGTCGTCAAAGATCTTCACGGTGCCGTTGGCCGCACGGGCCGCGTTGAGCTTGAGGGTCACCCGCACCGTGGCGCGGGATCCGTCGATGACCTGCTTGGGCGCTTTCACCCGCAGCTTGGTGGTGGTCGGCAGTGCGAGCACCGACGCGCTGGTGGCCGTGCCCGGGGTCCGGTCGGTTTGGCTGGCCTGCACCCGCACGCTCACCCGGCGACGGATGTCGGCGTCGGTGACCCGGTGGGTGGCGCCGGTGGCACCTGCAATCGGTACGCCGTCGCGCAGCCACTGATAGCTCAGCGAGGTCGGCGCCGGGTTCCAGGTGCCCGGAGCCGCGGTGAGCAGCGTGCCCCACCGGGCGCTACCGATGACGCGCGGTGCCGTCAGGTTGACGACCGCCTGGCGGGCGCCGACGGTGACGGGGGCGCTGGTCGAGGTGCCGTCGGCCCGACCCGCCATTGTGGCGGTGACCCGCACGCTGACCCTGCGGCCGAGGTCGGCCGTGGCGAGGGTGTAGGTCGGTCCGGTCTGGCCGGCGATCGCCAGGCCGTCGCGCAACCACTGCCGGGTCAGGGTGACCCCTGCCGGCGACCAGATGCCGTCGAAGGCGGTGACCGTCGCGCCGACGGCAGCGGTGCCCTGCACCGACGGCATGGTCGTGACAGTCGGTGCGGGACCGTCGACGATCCGTAGCGGCGCGGTGTGCACGATGGTCCAGCCGGTCAGCGACACCGAGGACGCCTTGACCCGCGCGGTGAGATCGTGGCCGAGGTCGTCGAGGGTTGCCACATGGGTCGACCCGGTCGCGCCGGCAATCTCAGTGAGGCCACGGAACCACTGCACTTCGGTGGTGGTGTTGGCCGGTGCCCAGGTGCCCCGGTTGACGGTGAGGGTGGCACCGACCTGCGGCGCTCCGCTCAGGGTGGGCGCGACGGTCGCGACCGGGGTGTTGCCCTGCGCAACGATCTGCGGGGCCGAGGTGCTGGTGGCCGTGTTGACGGCAGCGAATGCCGATGCGGTGACCCGCACGGCGAGCGTCTTGCCGAAGTCGGCCTGCCCGATCTGATAGCTGCTGTCCGTGGCGCCGGCGATCGGTGCGCCGGCGCGCAACCACTGGTAGGCGAGTTCGTCGTGGTAGGGCGCCCAGTCGCCGCCGTCGGTGGTGACGGTTTCCCCGACCCGGACCGCGCCGAAGATCCGGGGCGGCGCGACGTTGGCGATGGTGACCCGCTCCTGCACCCATCCGCCGTCGCTCGCGGCTACACCGTCGGCAAATCCGGTACGCCGCGCCGTCACCTCGACGCTGATGTAGCGGTCCAGGTCGTTGAAGGTCAACGTGTAGGACCTGCCGGTGGCACCGACGATCGGATCACCATCGCGCAGCCACTGACGGGTGGTGGTCACGCCGGCGATCGACCACGCGCCGTCGTCGGCGGTCAGGGTCTTGCCGACATGGAGTGCACCGGTGAACGACGGCCAGACCACGGGCTGGATCGGCTCGACGGCATGCGGGGTGGCGGAGACGGAGGGCTCGGCCGGCGCGGCCGTGGACGGCGCGGCAGACAGGGTCAGCACCATCCCTCCGGCAGCGGCCAGCGAGAGGGCCAGGCGGGTACGTCGTGACCTGCGGAGTTCGGGCATGCGGCAACCTTTCGTCGACAGCCGCAGGGAGGGAGGCGCGGCAGAGAGCGAGCGGCACGTTATCGGCCACGCTCTGCCGACGCAGGCTTGTTGGTCAGGTTGATGGACTGCTGAAACAAGGACCCGACCACCGCAGCGTTTGGCCGATGTCAGCCGCCGCCAGGAGGAGCCATTGGCAGCAATCTCCATGAGGCCCGCGGATCACGCGGTCCCTCACTCGCGCAACGGGGTCGGCTGGTGCCGCACGGGCAGTGATCCCCG
>JBEBTI010000301.1:0-3311 GCA_040393845.1 Nocardioides daejeonensis | reverse complement strand
AAGGGCTACAAGTGCATCTTCGTCTGCCCCGACAAGGTCAGCGAGGACAAGCGCAACGTGCTCAAGGCGTACGGCGCCGAGGTGGTCGTCTGCCCGACCGCCGTCGCACCGGAACACCCGGACTCCTACTACAACGTGAGCGACCGCCTCGCTTCCCAGCCGGGGGCCTGGAAGCCGGACCAGTACTCCAACCCGCACAACCCACGGTCGCACTACGAGACCACGGGCCCGGAGATCTGGCGGCAGACCGACGGTCGGGTCACCCACTTCGTGGCCGGGGTTGGCACCGGCGGCACGATCTCGGGCATCGGCCGCTACCTCAAGGAGCACAACCCGGCAGTGCAGGTGATCGGTGCCGACCCGGCCGGCTCGGTCTATTCCGGCGGAAGCGGTCGGCCCTACCTGGTCGAGGGCGTCGGCGAGGACTTCTGGCCCGACACCTATGACCGTGACATCGCCGACCGGATCATCGAGGTTTCCGACGCCGACTCCTTCGCCTTCACCCGACGTCTGGCGCGTGAAGAGGCGATGCTGGTCGGCGGCTCGGCCGGGATGGCGGCATTCGCCGCCAAGCAGTTGGCCGCCGAGCTCGCCGGTACGCCGGAGGGTGAGAACGCGGTGATCGTCGTCCTCCTGCCTGATTCGGGGCGTGGCTACCTCACCAAGGTCTTCAACGACGAGTGGCTCTCCACCTATGGCTTCCCGACCGACGAGGCGGCCGAGGGGCGCACCGTGGGTGATGTGTTGCGCGGCAAGTCCGGTCGCCTGCCCGACCTGGTGCACACCCACCCGGGGGAGACGATCGCCGAGGCGGTGCACATCCTGCAGGAGTACGGCGTCTCGCAGATGCCGGTCGTCCGGGCAGAGCCCCCGATCGTGGCTGCCGAGGTCGCCGGCTCGGTCTCGGAGCGGACCCTGCTGGACGCTTTGTTCACCGGAGCGGCCAAGCTCACCGACTCGGTGGAGCAGCACATGTCGCCGGCGTTGCCGACGATCGGCTCGACCGAGGCGGCCAACCTCGCGGTGGAGGCGCTCCAGGACGCCGATGCCCTGCTGGTGCAGGAGGACGGCAAGCCGGTCGGTGTGCTGACCCGTCAGGACCTGCTCTCGCAACTCGCCTCCGGTTGAGCCTCGCCGACGCTGCGCAGCCCAACCCCACCAGCAAACCGGCCGCGGCGTACCGATGTTGCGTGATTTGGTACAAGATTGAATGAACTCCCTCCGGCTCGCGCAGATGGGCGACACTGCTGGTGTCGGAGTGGGGCTGCTGTGTCCACGGGGGATGCGCGCTGCTCCGACCGCGCACCGGTGCGCGATAGTCAGGGGAGTCAACCGTGCAGATCCGCAAGAACCTCGCCGTTGTCGCGGCTGGAGCAATGATCGTGGTCGGACTCGGCGCCACCGGCGCCGTCGCTGACAAGATCATCGGCTCCGACGACATCAAGAAGAACGCCATCCAGAGCAAGCACATCGACAACGGTGCGATCAAGAAGAAGGACCTCGCCAAGGGTCTCAAGAACCAGCTCGGCGAGCAGGGCCCGGCTGGCGAGCAGGGTCCCGCCGGTGACATCGGCCCAGCTGGCGCCCAAGGTCCCGCTGGTGTGCAGGGCCCGGCTGGTCCGGCCGGCAAGGACGGCGCCGCTGGTACGCCGGGTGCGCCGGGCAAGGACGGTGCGCCGGGCAAGGACGGCGCGCCGGGTGTCCCAGGTCCGGCTGGCACGCTCGCTGTTCAGCACGCAAACCTTCTCACGCACAATTCTGATGGAGTGGTCGTCGAGAAGATCGGCGGCCCGATCAACACCAACTACACCAACCTCAACACTGGCTTGGAGTTGGCTCCCGGCACCTACGTGGTCACCGTCGACGGCTCGTTCTTTAACACCCACGGCGACTTCGGAGCCGACGTTTACCCACAGCTCTCACTGTGGGTGGAGCGCAACGACACCCCTGGCTTCCAGTGGCAGGCTGATGGCGACATCAGCCCCAACGCGCTGCTCCCTCGGGTCCAGAACCGCCACATCGCGGTCAGCGGCACCTCGGTGATCACGCTCGACGCTCCGACCTACGTGGGATTGATCGCCCACGGCTACACCTCGTCGCAGGGCAGCGAAGGCAGCAACCAGATCAAGGTCGACAAGGCCCTGATCACGGCGTCCAAGATCGGCTGACACGCCGTTCAGCGCCACCACGAAGGCCGGCGTCCCGCATGCAGCGGGGCGCCGGCCTTCGGCATTTCGCGCGCGCAGCGCGACTGCGCATAGTCCGTTCGGGTCATGCGATCGGGACCTTTGGGTACATCGCTTGAAGATGTTGCCACCGAGGCTGCATTGCTGAAACAAATCCGGCAGAGTGGGCGAGGTCGCCGCAGGACGCGGGCCCATCGGGGGACGCGCGCGTGCGTGACCACGCCCAAGCTGCGTGAGAAGCAGGGGGAACCACCTATGCAGATTCGCAAGAACGTCGCCGTCGTCGCCGCCGGCGCCATGATCGTCGTCGGCCTCGGCGCCACCGGCGCAGTCGCCGACAAGATGATCGGCTCGAAGGACATCAAGAAGGAAGCCGTCAAGAGCAAGCACATCGCCAACGGCACCATCAAGAAGAAGGACCTCGCCTCCGGCCTCAAGAGCCAGCTCGGCGCGCCGGGCGAGCAGGGGCCGCAGGGCGAGCCCGGTCCGGCCGGCGAGCCCGGTCCGGCCGGTGAGCCGGGCCAGGACGCGGAGATCGCGTTCTACCATGCTGCACTCGCGGCGCCGAAGCCGCTCGCAAACATCGGTGGTCCGATCAACACCAACGCCACCAAGCTCGGCACAGACCTCACCCTTCCGGCTGGCACCTACCAGATCACCGTCGACGGCGACTTCATCAGCGAGACCGCTGCTGCCGACGGCGCTCCGGCGGTCTACCCGCAGCTCTCGCTGTGGTTGGACAAGGACAAGAACGGCGAGTTCCGGTGGCAGGACGGCGAAGGCAGCATCAGCCCCAACGCGCTGATGCCGACCGGCAAGAACCTGCACATCCAGGTCAGCGGCACCACCACGATCACGCTGACGGAAGAGACCTCGGTGAGCCTGCTTGCCTTCGGATACGCCGAGGACCAGTCCGATGCCCGATCGGGCGAGATCAACGTGAACACCGCGGAGATCAGCGCCCTCAAGGTCGACTGACCACAGCACCACCACGCATCACCAAGACGGCCGGCGTCCCTCGGGGCGCCGGCCGTCGGCGTCACCGGGTGTCTCCGGTGCGCGCGAGATTCCCCTAGCATCAGTGCGTGTGGAGGGGACTGCGTGGCTGACTACCTGACGATCGCG
>JBEBTI010000300.1:0-3321 GCA_040393845.1 Nocardioides daejeonensis | reverse complement strand
GACATGATCCGCGGGGTGGAGACGTTGACGTCCACGCCCCACGCCTCGGTGAACAGCCACTCGTTGTTGGGGTGATTGACCCGACCGACGGTGCGCGGCACGCCGAACTCGGTCTTGGCCAACAGTGACGTGACCAGGTTGGCCTTGTCGTCGCCGGTTGCCGCGATCACCACGTCGCACTGTTGCAGCCGGGCCTCCTCGAGCGAGCTGAGCTCACAGGAGTCGGCGAGCAGCCATTCGGCGTCCGGCACCTGCTCGGGCTTGATCGCTCCGGGGCTCTTGTCGATCAACAGCACGGAGTGTCCGTTCTGGATCAACTCACTGGCGATGGAGCGGCCGACCGCACCCGCACCGGCAATCGCGACGCGCATCGGGTCAGTCCTCCTTCGGTCCGCCGTGGACCATCTTGTAGGCGTGCGCCGCGGTGTCCTCCCGGATCACCAGGTGCATGATGTCGCCCTCCTGCAGCACGGTCTCGGGGGTGGGCAGCATGCCTTCTCCGAGTCGGTGGATCCACGCGATCCGCACGCCGGCCTGCTCCTGGATGGTGCGGGTGCGCTGCCCGATCCAGACCTCCGGGACGGACACCTGGTCGAGTCGGATCGTGCCGGACGGGTCGCGGAAGGTCGGCTCTGCGCCGGCCGGGACGATCCGGCGCAGCACCTGGTCGGCCGTCCACTTCACGGTGGCCACCGTGGTGATGCCGAGGCGCTGGTAGACCTCGGCGCGGCCCGGGTCATAGATGCGCGCGACGACGGTCTGGATGCCGAACGTCTCGCGGGCCACCCGGGCGGCGATGATGTTGGAGTTGTCGCCGTTGGAGACTGCCGCAAAGGCGTCGGCCCGGTTGATGCCGGCCTTCACCAGCACCTCCTGGTCGAAGCCGTAGCCGGTCACCTTGTCGCCGTTGAACGACGGCCCGAGGCGGCGGAACGCATCGGCGTTGCTGTCGATGACGGAGACGGTGTGGTTGCGGTCCTCGAGGCTGCGCGCAAGGGTCGAACCGACCCGACCGCAACCCATGATCACGACATGCACAACGGGAACGCTACCGCAGACGACGTCTCGCGGCCCGATCTGCCGTAGCCTCCTCGTCGTGGGTGTCGGAGACGTTTCGAAACGGATCCTGCTGGGCCGCAAGCTCCGCAGCACGCAGCTGGGCGAGACCTTGCTGCCCAAACGCATTGCGCTGCCGGTCTTCGCCAGCGACGCACTCTCCTCGGTGGCCTACGCTCCCGACGAAATCTTCATCATGCTGGCCCTGGCCGGCTCGTCGGCCTACGTCTGGTCGTGGAAGATCGGCATTGCGGTCGCGCTGGTGATGACCGCCGTGGTCGCGTCGTACCGCCAGACCGTCCATGCCTACCCCAGCGGCGGCGGCGACTACGAGGTCGCCAAGGTCAACCTGGGGGCGCGGGCCGGGATGACGGTCGGTTCGGCGCTGCTGGTCGACTACGTGCTCACGGTCGCGGTCTCGATCTCGTCCGGCGCGCAATATGCAGCGGCGGCGATTCCGGCGTTGTCCGGCCACGAGGCGACCTTCGCCATCGTGCTGGTGCTCGCGCTCGTCGCGATGAACCTGCGCGGCGTGCGCGAGTCCGGGCGGTTCTTCGCCTTCCCCACCTATGCCTTCATGGTGGGGCTGTTGGCGATGTGTGGCTACGGAATGTTCCGGCTCGTGGTCGGCGACCTGGGTCGGGTCGAGAGCGCCGATCTCGTGGTGCTGCCGGCGGCCGGCTACGAGCAGGAGCTCACCACGATCGGGTTGATCTTCCTGCTGGCGCGGGCCTTCTCCTCGGGGTGTGCCGCGCTCACCGGTGTCGAGGCGATCTCAAACGGGGTCCCCGCCTTCCGCCGCCCCAAGTCCCGCAACGCGGCCACCACCCTGCTCATGCTCGGACTGATCGCGATCACGATGATGCTGAGCGTGATCACCCTCGCCCGTGAGATGGGGATCAGGTACGTCGACCCGCACCACCTCGACCGGCTGGTGCAGGCGGACGGAACTCCGGTTCC
This sequence comes from Nocardioides daejeonensis, assembly GCA_040393845.1. Taxonomy (GTDB): domain Bacteria; phylum Actinomycetota; class Actinomycetes; order Propionibacteriales; family Nocardioidaceae; genus Nocardioides; species Nocardioides daejeonensis_A. The sequence goes on along the minus strand of JBEBTI010000300.1, from coordinate 1,305 downwards.
GGAGGGGTATGACCAGCACACGGTCGTCGCGCAGTTGGCGCGGGCGATCTTCGAGGGGTTCTCCCCGGGCTTCTACTTCGTCGTGGTGCTCACCGGAGTGGTGCTGGTGCTGGCTGCCAACACCGCCTTCAACGGCTTCCCGGTGCTCGGCTCGATCCTGGCCAAGGACGGCTATGCGCCGCGGGCGCTCGGCTCGCGTGGCGACCGGCTCGCCTACAGCAACGGCATCGTCTTCCTCGCGGTGATGGCGATCGCGCTGATCTGGGCCTTCGACGCCGAGGTGACCCAGCTGATCCAGCTCTACATCGTCGGCGTGTTCGTCAGCTTCACGCTCTCCCAACTCGGGATGATCCGGCACTGGACGCGCCACCTCGCCACCTCGAAGGACCCGGCTGAGCGGCGTCGCATGCATCGTGCCCGGGTGATCAACGCGGTCGGTCTCGCCTTCACCGGCACGGTGTTGGTCGTCGTACTCGTGACGAAGTTCCTGGCCGGGGCCTGGATCACGCTGCTCGCGATGGCGATCTTCCTGGTGATCATGCACCGGATCCACGGGCACTACGACCGGGTGGCGGCCGAGTTGGCGGCCGATGACCAGGACAAGGCGCTGCCCACCCGGGTGCATGCGATCGTGCTGGTCTCCAAGCTGCACAAGCCGACGCTGCGGGCCCTCGCCTTCGCCAAGGCGACCCGACCCAACGTGCTCGAGGCGATCTTCGTCGGCACCGATCAGGCCGAGTCCGACGCGTTGATCGACGAGTGGGACGCGCGGCGCATCGACGTGCCGCTCAAGGTGCTCTACTCGCCGTACCGGGAACTGGTCCGGCCGATCGTGGAGTATGCGAGCGAGATCCGCGCCGCCAACCCGCGCGGTGTGGTTGCGGTCTACATCCCCGAGTACGTCGTCGGGCACTGGTGGGAGCAGTTGCTGCACAACCAGACCGCTTTGCGCCTGAAGGGCAGGTTGTTGTTCACTCCGGGCGTGATGGTGACCTCCGTGCCCTACCAGCTGCGGTCTTCTGAGGCTGCTCTCGAGCGTCAGGCACGGGGCGCCTCCCGGCCCCTGGCCGGCGACCTGCGACGGGGATCCGCGCCGCGTCCGGAGCGCCGCGGCTACCGGCAGGACGACTGATGGGGCGCCGTCCGGTCCGCCAGCGCAAGGAGCGGGGCGCATCGCTGGTCGGGCGTCGTTTCGAAGTGTCGGTCGGCGCGATCGCGCATGGCGGCCACTGTGTGGCCCGGATCGCCGAGCTCGGTGACCGCGTCGTCTTCGTGCGGCACACGCTGCCGGGTGAGCGGGTGGTC
>JBEBTI010000299.1:0-3325 GCA_040393845.1 Nocardioides daejeonensis | reverse complement strand
CCACCTCGCTCATGCTGGTCAGCACCACGGTGCCGGCCTTGCGGATCGAGGCGAATGCCTCGGCCACGTGCTCACCGTTGACGACACCGACGGTGACGATCGTCGAGTCGGCACCTTGGCCGTTGGTCAGCGCCTGGGCCAGGTCGGTTGCCTGTTGCATGTTTTCGAACGCGTCGGTGGCGCCGAGCTCGAGGGCCTTCTCGCGGTGGAACGGCGCGGGGTCGACCGCGATGATGCGCGAGGCGCCGGCGAACTTGGCACCCTGGACCGCGTTGATGCCGATGCCGCCGACACCCATCACGATGACGATGTGGCCGGGCCGGACATCGGCCGCGTTGACCGCGGAGCCCCACCCGGTGGGCACGCCACAGCCGACCAGGGCAGCGACGTCAAGCGGGATGTCCTTGTCGATCTTGAGGCAACCCCACTCGGGCAGGATGCTGTACTCGGAGAAGGTGGAGACCAGCGAGCACTGACCGACGTCGCGGCCGTCCTCGGTGTGCAGACGGAAGGTGTCGTCGAGCTGGGTGCCGAGCATCATGTAGGCGCCGTTGTCACACAGCTGCTGCATGCCGCGTGCACACCAGGTGCAGCGACCACAACCAGGGATGAAGGCAGCCACGACGTGGTCACCCACCTCGAGGCCACGCACGCCCGGGCCGACCTTCTCGACGATGCCGGAGCCCTCGTGGCCACCACAGAAGGGGTAGGCCATGGCCGGCACGTCGCCCTTCGCGTAGTGGTCGTCAGAGTGGCACAGACCGGCGTGCTTGAAGCGGACGAGGACCTCGAACTCCTTGGGGTCATCAACCTCTACATTGATGACCTCCCACTTGCCGGGACCGTCCAACAGAACAGCTGCGCGCGACTTCATCCGCCTCTTCCTCTCAGTGGTCCGACCACCGGGGTCGGGATTATCTAATGCCGTTAGTCTCGCCGCGGATGTGACCCATGTCAATACCTAATGCCCTTCGTTTTAGGGCGTACGGCGGTAAAATGCGCGGACCCCGCGCCGTGAGGGCAGCGCGGGGTCCGAACCTGGTGCTTCCGGTCACCGGAAGTCCTTCGAGATCACTCGAAGTCGATCTTGCCCATGGTCTCCTGGATGTACATGAAGGCCGGCATGTTCTTGAGCATCTGAGCCATCTTGCCGCGCACCCGCAGCTTGCCGCGGGTCATCGCCACCGTCGGGTTGATGCTGCCGTCGAAGCAACCCTTCCAGACGTCGCTGGAACCGCTGATCATGAAGTCGGCCGAGTCCAGGTCCTCCTGCGTGGCCTCACGGACCGTGGTGACCTTGCCCTTGTCGAAGGAGACGAAGAACTGGCCCTCGATCGGCGCCTCGTACTTGTATGCCATGTCGAAGTCGATCTTCTGGCCCTTTTCCGCCCACACGGGGTCGGCGTTGAGGGCGTCGCCCATCGCTTGGTAGAACTCCACGCTTCCCAGCTTGACTGCCATTTGTCTTCCTCTTTCTTGAAAGGTGCTTGTGTGTCTACGGGCTGTGCTCGAGCTGATGCTCAGATGGACTCGCCGATGATCAACGGCAGGCTGACGACACCCTTGACCTGGCTGAGGTGGCGCACCGGCGGGTCGGCCGGGTCGAGGCGGTAGTCGGGCATCCGCTGGTGGATCTCCTCGAAGGCGACCCGCAGCTCGAGGCGCGCCAGGTGGGACCCCACGCAGCGGTGGTTGCCTGCACCGAAGGCGAGGTGGGGGTTGGGCTCGCGGGTCAGGTCGACGGTGTCCGGGTCGTCGAACTTCTCGGGGTCGCGGTTGGCCGCGGCGAACGGGATCAGGATCTTGTCGCCGGCCTTGATCTGCACGCCGTTCACGACCGTGTCCTCGGTGACCTCACGCGCCGGGCACACTGCCGACTCGTAACGAAGCATCTCCTCCACGGCGGTCGGCACCAGGTCGAGGTCGTTGACCAACTGACGCCGCACCTCGGGGTTCTCGGCCATGTAGATGATCGTGTGCGCGAGCTGCCCCTGCACGGTGTGCAGGCCGCCGATCATGAACAGCAAGAGAATGTTGAGGATCTCGAACTGGGTGAGTTCACGCCCCTCGAACGTCGAGTTCATCAGGATCTGGGTGATGTCCTCGGTGTCGCCCGGGTCCTCGGTGCGGTCGTCGATCATCTGGGCGAAGTAGGCGTAGACCTCCATGCCGGCCTGCTCGCGCGCCGCCTCGCTCTCCTCCTCCGAGGCACCGGGGACGCCGAGCACCATGGTGTCGGTCCAGTGGTTGAGCTTCGAGGCGTCGGCCAGGTCCCAACCCATCAGGGCAAGGAACACCTGGCTGGGGAACTCGCGAGCGAAGGCGTCGATGAAGTCGACCTTCCTCTCAGTGAGCATCTTGTCGAGCAACTCGGTGACGATGTCGCGGATCTGCGGCTCCAGCACGCGCATGCGCTTGGGCGAGAAGAGCGGGTTGATGATGCCGCGGTAGACCGAGTGGTCCGGCTGGTCGATCTGGATCGGGATCATCTCGCCGTCCTGGCCGATCGAGTCGGGCACATTGATGACCCGGCTCGAGAAGGTCTCGGCGTTGCGGACGATGTCGTGGATGTCGTCGTACGAGGTGGCGATGAAGTGGCCGCCGTACTTCGACGAGTGCGCAACCGGGCACTTCGACCGCATTTCGGCGTAGGTCTCGTAGACACCGTCGACCGCGTTGGGGTCGTGGATGTCGAAGTCACGCTGGATGTCCGGGGTGGACGCATCCTTCAGTTCAGTCATCACGGATTCCTTTGTCTGTTGGCCTTCGTCAGCCGGCAGGAGTTGCAGTAACGGCCTGCTCGGGACAGTTGTTGACGGCGCGGGTCAGGTCGTTGATCTGGGCGCTGGTGGTCGCCTCGCCGATGACGATCGGGAACCCGTCGTCATCGCAGTCGAAGATGTCGGGGGCGGTCATGTAGCAACGGCCGTGGCCCTTGCAGATGCCGAGATCCACCGATGCGGTGACGGTTTCGCTCATCAGTCCCACTCGCTTCCGACAACGCCGTAGGCACGGGCGTCGAGGTTGTTGTCCAGCGCGGTGTAGAGGCTGCGCACCTTGGTGTAGGCGAAGAGACCGTCCTTGCCGTTCTCCGCACCGACACCGCTCATGCCACGTCCGGCCAGCGGAGTGCGCTTGACATCGGCAACCGCCGCGTCGTTGATCCAGGTCAGTCCCGAGTTGATCCGTCGGGCCACGGCGCGGGCCCGGACCAGGTCTGTGCCCCAGACCGCAGCTGCCAGACCGTAGGGCGTGTCATTGGCGATGCGCACTGCGTCGTCGACGTCGGAGTAGCGGATCACCGAGAGCACCGGGCCGAAGATCT
>JBEBTI010000298.1:0-3342 GCA_040393845.1 Nocardioides daejeonensis | reverse complement strand
GCCATGCGTACGACGGCCAAGCGGGTCGGCGACGACTACGTGCTGAACGGCGCCAAGGCGTGGATCACCCACGGCGGTCACGCCGACTACTACAAGTTGATGGCGCGCACGTCCGACGACCGCAACGGAATCTCCTGCTTCCTCGTCCCGGCCGACACTCCCGGCCTGACTGCCGACATCCCCGAGCGCAAGATGGGTCTGACCGGCTCGACGACCACGTCGCTGCTGCTCGACAACGTGCTGATCCCGGCCGAACGACGCCTCGGCGAGGAGGGTGAAGGACTCAAGATCGCGCTGGCCGGTCTCGACGCCGGCCGGCTCGGCATTGCCGCGGTCGCCACCGGCCTGGCGCAGGGTGCCCTCGACCAAGCGGTCGCCTACGCGAAGTCACGCGAGACCTTCGGCAAGCGAATCATCGACCACCAGGGCCTCGCCTTCGTGCTGGCCGACATGGAGGCCGCCATCCAGACGGCCCGCGCGATGCTGCTCCACGCGGCCCGCCTCAAGGACCAAGGGCTGCCGTACGGCAAGGAGGCGAGCATTGCGAAGATGGTCGCCACCGACAACGCCATGAAGGTGACGACCGACGCCGTACAGGTGCTCGGCGGCAACGGCTACACCAAGGACTTCCCGGTCGAGCGCTACATGCGCGAGGCGAAGGTCATGCAGATCTTCGAGGGGACCAACCAGATCCAGCGCATGGTGATCGGCCGCGCACTGGACAAGGACAACAACGGATTGATCGGCCGCATGCCGAAGAAGGAGAACAACTGATGCAGGTGGAGAACACTGCCGCGATCGTGACCGGCGGAGCGTCGGGCCTCGGCGCCGCGACCGCCCAAGCTCTGGCCGACCGCGGCGCGACGGTCTACGCCTTCGATCTTCAGCAGTCGATCGACGCCACCGACGAGGTCAAGGGCGTCACGTACGTCGCGGTCGACGTCACCGACCCGGAGCAGGTCCAGGCGGCGGTCGACCAGGCTGCTGCCGGCATCGAGCCGTTGCGCACGGTGGTCAACTGCGCCGGCATCGGCCCCTCCGGCCGGATCTTGTCGAAGAAGGGCCCGCACGACCTGGCGCTCTACGCCAAGGTCATCCAGGTCAACCTGATCGGCACCTTCAACGTGCTCACCCTCGCGGCCGAGAAGATCGCCGCCACCGAGGCGCTCGAGCACAACCAGCGCGGCGTCATCATCAACACTGCGTCGGTTGCTGCGTTCGAGGGCCAGATCGGTCAGGCGGCGTACTCCTCCTCCAAGGGCGGTGTCGTCGGCCTGAACCTCCCGGCCGCTCGGGACCTGGGCCAGTACGGCATCCGCGTCAACACAATTGCCCCCGGCATCGTCGAGACCCCGATGCTGGCCACCGTGGCCGAGGAGTTCCGCGCCACCCTGGCTGCCGGCGTCCCCAACCCGCAGCGCCTCGGTCGCCCCGACGAGTACGCCCAGCTCGCGATCTTCCTCGTCGAGCACGACTACATCAACGGCGAGGTGATCCGCATGGACGGCGCGCTGCGCATGGCCCCGCGCTGACCCAGACCCGGACCGTCTCGACACGCTGGAAGTGCGATCTCGACCGACCAGAAGTGCGATCTCGACCGACCAGAAGTGCGATCTCGACACGGGCAACAAACGAGAACGAGCCTGTCGGAAGCCTTGAAGCTTCCGACAGGCTCGTCGCAATTTCCCCCGAACTGGAGCTCAGGTACGTCGAGCTCGGCCTCGCGTACGGCGAGTTCGGCCTCGCGTACGCCGAGCCGGGGTCAGCAACCCGGCAGGGTCACTTCATCTTCTTGGCGACAACCTTGGCGAGCTTGTTGACCTTCTTCTTCGAGATCGCAGCGTCGTCGATCGCGGCCACCTCACCGATCCGCTTGCCGTTGCGGATCACCATGGACGATGAGTGCGAGACGGCCGTGAACCCACCGATCGAGACCGTGCTGGTCTGCACGAGTGCGATCCGGTCCTGACCGAGCTTCGGGGCCTTCACCTTCTTGACCACCACCGTGGCGCCGGTCTCAGAGTGGGTGAAGCTCTTGCACTTCGTGACGAACTTCTTGAACTTCTTCATGTACTTCTTCGCCTGCGAGGCCGACTTGAACTCCGCCGCGCCCCCAACGACGATCGACGTACCGTCAGTGCTGACGCCGGTGTTGGTGAAGCCCGACTTCACCGACTGGTTCTTGTTGGTCCCACAGCTCTTGCCCGGGACGGAGATCTTCTTGGTCTTGGCGCCGTCGAAGGTTCCACCGTCGAGTTCGGGGAACGCCTTGATGATGTCGGCCTTGCTCGGGGCATCCTTGGCCTTCACCTTCGCCTCAGCCGAGGTGGGCGCGCCGAGGACGAGGCCGAGGGTGAGCACGCCGGTGGCAGCGGCGGCCGAGAAGCTCTTGAGGTTCATGGGGGTCCTTCCGGATGATGTTGCGGTCGCGGGCCTTCTTACCCGCTCACCGCTTGTCCAACCCAACAATCTCATCCGCTGCAGATCGACCCCGGAGCCACCTTCACGCGTCGTTGGCGCAGCGGAACCCGACGTTGCCCGAGGTCGAGTCGGGGGTGCTGGACGAGCGCGCGGCGACCCGGTAACGGTGACAGTAGGAGTCGTGGCACAGGTAGGACCCGCCGCGCATCACCCGCGCCGCGCCCGTCGCGGGGCCGCGCGGATCGACCACCGGGGACTGGGCATACCAGTCGGGCGCGAACCAGTCGGCGGTCCACTCCCACACATTGCCGGCCGTCTGCCACAGGCCGAACCCGTTGGGTGGGAAGCTCTTCACCGGCGCGGTGGTGACAAACCCGTCGTCGGCGGTGTTGACCCGCGGGAACTCGCCCTGCCAGATGTTGCACCGGTGCCGTCCCGCGGGCGTCAGCTCATCACCCCAGGCAAACCGAGCACCGGCGAGACCGCCACGGGCGGCGTACTCCCACTCGGCCTCGGTCGGCAGCCGCTTGCCCGCCCACGCGCAGTAGGCCTGGGCGTCACGCCACGAGACATGTACGACGGGGTGGTTGGAGCGCCGCGCGACGTCGGAGTGCGGCCCCTCGGGATGCCGCCAGTCGGCGCCCTTGACCGCCAACCACCACGGCGCCTCCGCGACCTGGTGCAGCACCGAGGCGCGGTCGCCGTCGAAGGCCAGGTGGAACACCGCCGACACCCCGAGCTCCTCCGCGTCGGTGACGTGCCCGGTCGCCTTCACGAAGGTCGCGAACTGGGCGTTGGTCACCGTGGTGGCATCGATCCGGTACGGCGGCAACTCGACCGGGTGCACCGGAGTCTCGCCGTCGGCGGGATAGCCCTCGTCGAACGGGTCACCCATCGCAAACGTCCCGGCCGGGATCAGCA
>JBEBTI010000297.1:0-3346 GCA_040393845.1 Nocardioides daejeonensis | reverse complement strand
AGCAGAAGGCAGGAACCCGTGACGACCCCGACCATCGTGATCGCCATCGACGGGCCGTCGGGCTCCGGCAAGTCCAGTACGTCGCGCGGTACGGCGAGCCGGCTCGGTCTGCGGTACCTCGACACCGGTGCGATGTTCCGCGCGATGACCTGGTGGATGCTCGCGCAGGGGATCGACGTGCACGACCCGGCCGCCGTCGCGGCGCGGTGCGGTGAGCCGGGCATCGAGTCCGGCACCGACCCGGCAGCGCCGACGATCGGTGTGGACGGCGTCGACGTCTCGGTCGGCATCCGGGGCGAAGCCGTCACCGCCGCGGTGAGCCCCGTGAGTGCGGTCCCCGAGGTGCGGGCCCGCCTGCTGGCCCTGCAACGCGACGAGATTGGCGACGGCGGCATCGTCGTCGAAGGGCGTGACATCGGTTCGGTGGTGTGGCCCCAGGCCGAGGTCAAGCTCTACCTCTCGGCCGATCCCGCCGCACGGGCCGCACGCCGCGCTCTCGAGGAGGGCGGCTCGGACGTCGAGGCGACCAAGGAGTCCCTGCTCGCACGGGACCTGATCGACTCCACCCGCACCACGGCACCCTTGACGGTGCCGGACGGTGCCCACCACATCGACACCACGCCGTACACGCTGGACGAGGTGATCGAGCAGGTGGTGGCGCTCGTCGAGGCGGTCAAGGACTCGGCGTGACGGGGAGCGGACGTCTTCCCACCACCCTTGCGCTGCACGGGTTGCGACCGCTTGCGCGGTGGCTGCTCCGGCGTGGCTGGGACGTGCAGGTGCACGGGGCGGAGAACGTGCCGGCCACCGGCCCCGTCATCGTGGCCGGCAACCACATCGGCATCGTCGACGGGCCGTTGATGGCGATCTTCGCCCCACGGCCGGTGCACGCGCTGACGAAACTCGAGATGTTCGACGGCAGAGCCGGTTGGTTCTTCCGTGGCAGTGGCCAGATCCCGCTCGACCGACTGCACGCCGACCCGCAGGCGGTGCGCACCAGCATTGCGGTGTTGGCCGCCGGCAGATGTGTCGGCATCTTCCCCGAGGGGACCCGTGGCGCGGGCGACCTGAGGTCGTTCAAACGTGGAGCGGCGTACCTCGCCCTCGTGTCGGGAGCGCCCGTCGCGCCGCTGACGGTGCTTGGCAGCAGGGCACCGGGCGCGAGAAGTGGGTCGCTGCCGCCTCGGCGTGGGAGGATTGACCTGGTCTTCGGCACGCCGTACTCGGTGCCGGCCGCTCCTTGGCCCCGCACACGGGAACAAGTCGGCCGCGCGACAGCGTTGTTGCAGGAGCACATGGTGGGGCAGCTCGACGACGCACTGGCCCGCACCGGCCGCGAACTTCCCGGACCGCTGCCCAGCAGCGACCGGTCCGACGGCGATCACCCGCGCGTCTGAACGAGGAGCAACATGAACGAGTACGACGCGCCCGAGGGCGACGAGCAGACCGGACCGGTGCCGGTGCTGGCCGTCGTCGGACGTCCCAACGTGGGCAAGTCCACCCTCGTGAACCGCATCATCGGGCGGCGTGAGGCGGTCGTCGAGGACCGCCCCGGCGTGACCCGTGACCGGGTCTCCTACGACGCAGCTTGGAACGGCCGCGCCTTCACCGTGGTCGACACCGGTGGTTGGGACCCCGACGCCAAGGGTCTGGCCGAGCGGATCAGGGAGCAGGCCGAGATCGCGGTGTCGCTCGCCGATGCCGTGCTCTTCGTGGTCGACGCCCTGGTCGGCATCACCGACGCCGACGAGGCGGTCGTGAAGATCTTGCGCAAGTCCGGCAAGCCGGTCGTGCTGGCAGCCAACAAGGTCGACGCCCAGCACCTCGAAGGCAACGCCTACAGCCTGTGGAACCTCGGACTGGGGGAGCCGTATCCGATCTCGGCCGCCCACGGCCGTGGCACCGGTGACCTGTTGGACGCCGTGCTCGAGGCGCTCCCGGAGACTCCGGAGCAGGGGTACGGCGAGGTGGGCGGCCCGCGGCGCATCGCGCTGGTCGGCAAGCCCAATGTCGGCAAGTCGTCGCTGCTCAACAAGTTGGCGGGGGAGAACCGGGTCGTCGTCGACAACATCGCCGGCACCACCGTCGACCCGGTCGACGAACTGATCACGCTCGGTGGCCAGGAGTGGCGCTTCATCGACACCGCCGGCATTCGCAAGCGGGTCAAGGAGGCCTCGGGCCACGAGTACTACGCCTCACTGCGTACGGCGACGGCGATCGAGCGGGCCGAGGTCGCAGTGCTGCTGATCGACGGCTCACAGTCGATCTCCGAGCAGGACCAGCGGATCATCCAGTCCGTGCGCGACACGGGACGCGCGTTGGTGATCGCCTTCAACAAGTGGGACCTGGTCGACGAGGAGCGCCGCTACTACCTCGACCGCGAGATCGAGCGCGAACTCGTGCAGGTGCCGTGGGCGCCGCGGATCAACATCACCGCGCGCACCGGCTGGCACGTGGATCGCCTGGTGCCGGCGTTGGAGAAGGCGATCGAGGGGTGGGAGACCCGGATCTCCACCGGCACGCTCAACGCCTTCCTGGGACGCCTCGTCCAGGAGCACCCGCACCCGGTGCGGGGCGGCAAGCAGCCGAAGATCCTCTTCGGCACCCAGGCCCAGACCGCGCCGCCGACGTTCATCCTGTTCACCAGCGGCAAGTTGGACGCCGGTTACGAGCGCTTCATCGAGCGGCGTCTGCGTGAAACCTTCGGGTTTGTCGGTACGCCGATCGAGTTGCAGGTGCGCCCGCGCGAGAAGCGCAAGCGCTGACCAACTCCTGAGTACCCGGCACCAACGACCTGTGGTGCCGGGTACGCGCATTTGCGGGTTCCACTGGTGCGCGGGTTCAGCGAGCGCCAAAGTGTGTCCATGACGATCGTTGCGAGTCCCCGTAGTCCCAGACGTACGCTCTGGTGTGCCGCCGCCGCGCTGGTGCTGTCGGCGGCCGGATATGTGCTGGCCGCGGTGTGGTGGGTGGCCGGTTCGAACTCGGACTCCAGCACTGCTGCGGTCGGGCTCCTCCTCGCTGCCGTGTTGGTGGTGCTGGTGACCCCGTCAGTCCTGTTCGGCTGTGCCGCGCTGCTGCTCAGGCGCCGGCGCCCCGCCAGGGCATGGGGCTGCGCAGTCGCCGCGATCACACTCAATCTCGGCGTCCTCCTTCTCGGCGCGGGCATCTTTGTCCCTGGTTGGACGGCGTGATGCGTCCCGAGGGGGACTGATTGCAGCGGTGTGGGAGGTCTGGGGTAATGTTCGACCCGCTCCGGTCGTGATCACGCAAGTGTTCTCGGCAGGTTCTTCGGGCTGTGGCGCAGTTTGGTAGCGCACTTGACTGGGGGTCAAGGGGTCGCAGG
>JBEBTI010000296.1:0-3405 GCA_040393845.1 Nocardioides daejeonensis | reverse complement strand
CGGCGACGGCACGAGGGATCCCGCTGTGGCTCACCGAGGGCTTCGCCGACTACGTAGCACTGAGCGACAGTGATCTGCCGCTCTCGGTGACCGCCGCGCAGGTGATCGCCCAGGTTCGTCGCGACGGGCTCCCGGACGACCTGCCGGCCGACGGCGACTTCGAGGCCCGCACCACTGACCTCGGGGCGGCGTACGAGGCGGCTTGGCTGGTGTGTCGGGTGCTGGCCGAGCACGGCGACCTGGCTGGGATGGTGGACCTGCAGGACCGGATCGCCGACGGTGTCGCGCTGGGCGAGGCGCTGCGCGTCACTCACGGCTTGAGCACGAAGGAGTTGGTGGGCCTGTGGCGCACCGAGCTGCAGCAGCTGGCCGAGTGAAGCCTGCGCCGTCGGTGCGGACCGTCGCCGCGGTCGTGGTCGGGGTCGGCGGGCTGGCGTTCGTGGTGTTGGCATGGTTGTTGGTGCCGTGGGGTGCGGGCCCCGACCACCTCGCGGCAGTTGACCCGCGCAGCGTCTTCAGCGCCGCCGAGATCCGCCGGGGTGAGGACTACTCCTCAGGCGCCCGTCTGATCGGCTGGGCAGCGACGGCGATCTCGCTGGTGGTGGCCGGGCTCTTCGGATTCACCTCGATGGGCGCACGCTTGCTCGCGCGAGCTGGCCATCACTGGATCCGCTGGACGGTGATCGCGACCTTCGCCCTCACGTTGGTCGGCCGACTCGCCACGTTGCCGCTCGCTCTGGTCAACCGCGAACGACGTCTGGACGCCGGTCTGACCCGGCAGGACCTGGGCCCGTGGCTGGTCGACCTCGTGCGCGGTCTCGCCGTCAACGGCGCACTCACCGCGCTCGGTCTGGTGCTGCTGGTCTGGTGCGCCCGACGGTGGCGCGACTGGTGGCCGGCTGTCGCCGCGCTGGGTGCTGCGGCGCTGGTGTTGATCGGCTCGTTCCTCTACCCGATCGTGGTCGAGCCGGTCTTCAACAACTTCGCCGACATGGAGGACGGCGCGCTGCGGACCCAGATCCTCGAGCTGGCCGACAGCGAGGGGGTCGAGGTCGACGAGGTGCTCGTGGCTGACGCGTCCCGGCGTACGACGACCCTCAACGCCTATGTCTCCGGGTTCGCCGGCACGCGGCGGGTGGTGGTCTATGACAACCTGCTGATGTCGACGCCCGACGACCAGGTGCTGTCGGTGGTCGCGCACGAGCTCGCGCACGCGAAGCACGACGACGTGCTTGTCGGCACCGTGCTCGGCGCCACCGGCGCCGCCACCGGGATCGGCCTGTTGGCGTTGCTCACCTCCGCCGGCTGGGTACGTCGCCGCAGCGGCACGGACGGTGTCGGTGCCGCTCAGGCAGTGCCGCTGGTGCTGGCGCTGTTTGCGGTCGGCTCCCTGCTGGCCAGCCCGATCCAGTCCGGCATCAGCCGTCAGATCGAGACCCGCGCTGACGTGGTGGCTCTGGAGACGACGCAAGACCCGGATGCGTTCGTCGCTCTGCAACGCGAACTCTGTCTCCGTTCGCGGTGCGATCCGACGCCGGTGGCCTGGGCACACTGGTGGTTCGGCACGCATCCCACGGTCCTCGACCGGGTTGCGCTCGCCAGGGCATCGACGCACGACGCTGGCTCCTGATCCGCGGAGCCCGTGACCGTACGCCGGCCGCTCAGTTCATGCGCAGAAGGCGATGGTGTGGTCGTCTGCCCACTCAGGGCCGGGTGGTTGCGGCGGCGGCATGGCGGGGTCGTCGAGCCAGGCTGGTGCGTTGCGGATCGCTCGTGCAGCGCCGGGGTCGAGGGATCGGGTGCCCGTGTGGTCGACGAGGAACGACATGCCGTGAGGTGTCTGCCAGAGGTATTCGCCCGGCCCGAGCTGGACGGCGGCGAAGCCGGCGTGGGTTTTCCAGCGGTGATGTCGCCGTCCCAAGGGTCCGGAGTTGTGGGTGCCGGTCTGGTCGGGTGGTCCGTGTGTGTCGTAGGGCGTGACGTGGTCGTAGTCGACGTTGCGGCTGGTGGAGGCAGCCCAGGGCCAATAGTCGCCGCCGGTGATGAGGTGCACCCGTTCCTTCAAGGCCTCGGGATGTTCGTATGCGGTGGATCTGACCCTGTCGGCGAGGTCGATCACGGGTTTGACGGTGATCTTGGTGCCGGTGAGGAGCTTCTGCAGTTGTTGCAGGGTCATCGGGCCGAGGCCTTCGACGCGGGCGACGCCGGGGTGGCCGTGTAGGGCGGCTTCGTGGAGGTGGATGTAGAGCACTGTCTTGGGTGCCATCGCGGCCCAGTTTGCGCCTTTAAGTGCGGGGAGGGCTTCGGCAGGTAGCGCGATCGCGCGGTTCAACACCGCACCCGCGTCGTCCGGCCCGGGCGCAGGCTCTGCTTCCGGGTCGGGGTGATGGTCGGGAGCGGTGTCGAGTGCGTGGCCGTCTTGGTCGTGGCTGTGGTCGTTGTAAGTCGTCGGTGCAGTCCCGTCCGCGTCCCCGTTCTCGTCCCCGCTCTGGCCCCTGTCGCCGTCCTCGTTCTCGTGTCCGTTCTGGTGCTGGTCGTGCTGGTGGTTGCCGGCGCGGTCGTCGGAGCGGTCGCTGTCGCCTTCATCGGCGGCAGGGGAGCCGTCGGCAGGCGAGTTGTCGGTGCGGGGGTCGGAGAGGTTGTGGATGCCGGTGAGCAGGTCGTCGTCGGGGGAGAGGTGTTGGAGGAGGAGGGCGAGGAGTTCGGCGGGGCGGGCGAGGTAGCCGAACGCGATCGCCCGGATCTCCTGGGCGTCGAGGTCTTGGTGGGTGGGTGCCAGGATCTCGGTGACGCGGGTGAGGGTGGCTTCGACCCAGACGGCGTCGGCTGCGTCGATGCGGGCGATGAAGGTGCGCAGGCCGTATTCGTCGATGCGGCCGTGGGAGACGTAGCGGCGGTGCTTCTCGGCATCGATGCGTTGTTGGTGGAGGTCGGGGTCGGCTTCGATGATTTTGGCTTGGGCGACCTCAAGGATGCGGCCGGCGGCTTCGTGGCCGATCATCGGTGCGATCGCGGCATCGACCACGTGCATCGCGCTCTGAGGGAGGTGCCGGCTCATCTTGGCGATGCGTCGGGGGACCCAGGTGTCGATGACGCCGTCCTGCATCCGGTCCCAGATCTGGGGGAGGCGGTGGCGGAGGTCGAGGAAGTCGGATAGAGCGTTGATGGTGGCACCGACCCCCATCGAGCGGGCGAGGGCGAGTTCACCGACGCAGTGTTCTTGGACCTGTGGGGTGCCTTCGCCACCGAACTGCACCATCGATGCGGTGGGGCGGGTCCACGCACCGCGGTAGGCGTGGTCATGGTGGGAGTGGACATCGGCCCACTGCAGAATCAGGGTGCCTTCGCCGACTTCGAGCAGGCGACGTTGACGGGTGCTCGCACACACCTGGTCCAGCAGTGCCG
>JBEBTI010000295.1:0-3416 GCA_040393845.1 Nocardioides daejeonensis | reverse complement strand
AGCGCAGAGACCGGGTCCTGCATGATCATCTGCATCTTCGCCCGGGCGCGACGCATCTCGTTCTTCTTGAGGCCGGTGAGCTCCTTCTCGCCCAGCTGCACGCTCCCGGACGTCGGGGCAGGCAGTTGCATCAGCGCGCGGCCGGCACTCGACTTGCCACAACCGGACTCACCCAGGATGCCCAAGGTCTCTCCGGGGAGCAGGTCGATGCTCAGGTCGGAGACAGCGTGTACGACGCCTCCTCGCACCGGGAACTCGACGACGAGGTTCTCGACGGTGAGGGCTCGCTCCTGCTCAGGACGCAGGTGCGACGTGCCACTACCGGCCATGGGACTGCTCACTTTCCGTTCGTGGCGGCTGCGACGGTGGTCCGCAGCGGGTGATAACAGGCGACCGCGCGATCGGTCTCCGCGGCGACCGCCTCGAGTTGCGGCTGCACAGTGGTGCAGTCGGCCTGCGCGAACTCACAACGCGGTGCGAACCGGCAGCCCGCGGGCGGGTTCGCCATGTCCGGAGGGTTGCCCTCGATCGCCCGGAGGATGCTGTGCGGTGCGTTCTCGATCTGCGGGATCGAGGCCAGCAACGCGTCGGTGTACGGGTGGTGGGCAGTCGCGAAGACGTCCTTGGTCCAGCCCTGCTCGACCGTGCGACCGGCGTACATGACCTGGACCCGGTCGGTGCGACCGGCAATCGCGCCGAGGTCGTGGCTGACGAGGATCGTCGCCATGTCGCGCTCGGAGGTGAGACTGGCGAGCAGGTCGAGGATCTGCTTCTGCACCGTCACGTCGAGGGCGGTGGTCGGCTCGTCGGCGATCAACAGGCGCGGGTCGCAGGCCAGTGCCATCGCGATGACGACGCGCTGCCGCATGCCACCCGACATCTCGTGCGGGAACTGTGTCATCCGTCGTGCGGGCTCAGGAATGCCGACCTGCTTGAGCAGGTCGATCGCCTGCTCGTTGGCCTCCTTCTTCGAGCAGTTGAGGTGGAACCGCAGCGTCTCGGTGAGGTGCGTGCCGATCCGCTTGACCGGGTTGAGCGACGTCATCGGGTCCTGGAAGACCATCGCGACCTCGGTGCCCCACAGCTTGCGCCGCGCGGACCCCTTCATCCCGTGCACGTCGTTGCCGGCCAGGGTCACCTTGCCGGTGACCGTGGTGCGGGCGTCGTTGGAGATCAGCCCCATCACGGTGCGGCCCAGCACAGACTTGCCGGAGCCGGACTCGCCCACCAGACCGAGGGTCTCCCCCGGTCGCAGGTCGAGCGAGACACCATCGACGGCGCGCACGTCGCCGCGGGCAGTGTGGAACACCGTGCGGAGGTTCTCGACCACCAGCAGCGGCGCCTTGGCAGCAGTTTCAGTGGTCACAGCTTGGCACTCCTCGGGTCCCAGCGCTTCTGGACCTTCTCGCCCAACAGATTGAACGAGAAGACGGTCAGGAACAGGCAGACGCCCGGCACGATGACAATGAAGGGGTGCTCCTCCATGACGCCGCTCTCGCCCTCGGCGATCATGTTGCCCCACGTCGGGCTGGGGGCCTGGATGCCGAGACCGAGGTAGGACAGCGACGCCTCGGCCACGATCAGCGACGACACCATCACCACGGCCATCGACATCACCGGCAGCACCACGTTGGGCAGCAACTCCTTGCGGAGCAGACGCCAGCGGGTCGCACCGATTGCCTCCGCGGCGAGCACGAACTCGCGCTGGGCAAAGGTGATCGTGTTGGCGCGAGCGACCCGCACCATGCTGGGAATCGTCAGCAACGACAGCGCGATCGACAGGTTGCGGAGGCTCGGGTCGAGCACCGTGCCGAGCGCGATCAGCAGCACCAACGGCGGTACGGCGAGCAGCGCGTTGGCGAGGATGCCGACGACGCGGTCGGTGCCGCCGCGGAGGAAGCCCGCAACCATGCCGACCATGCCGCCGATCGACGTACCGATCAAGATGGCGGCCAACGAGACCACCAGCGAGGTGCGGGCGCCGTAGATGGCCCGCGCCAGCATGTCGAGGCCGTAGTTGTTGGTGCCGAGAGGGTATTCGGAGCCGAGGTCGGGTTCGGCGAAGATCGGCGCGTAGAGACCCGCAGTGGCGTCGTTGTGGTTGCCCAGCGGCAGTAGCGGCGCAAAGACGGCCAGCGCGACCAGCACCACCAACCAGATCACACCGAGCGAGAAGATGATGTCGACGGCCTTGCCGCGGATCCCGTGGACCAGCCGGCCCAGCCCGTTGATCGCAACGAGCAGACCCACGACCAGCAGCAGCACCTTGACGAGGGTGATCAGCGCACTCGTGGTGGCCGCGAAGCCGGCGAGGACGAGACCCGCGAGCAGCAGCAGTCCACCGACCAGCAACAGGTTCTTGCGGCTCGTCCTGCGGACCGGAGCAGGCGTGTCGTCGACCAGGGCGACCGCTGTCGCGGCGGCGGTGGGTGCGGTGGACATTTCAGGCTCGGGCACGGCGCGTCCTCGGGTCGAGATAGCCATAGGAGAGGTCGATCAGGGCGCTGCTGATCACATAGATGATCGCGACGACCAACACCGCGCCCTGGACGATCGGGAAGTTTCCGGTGGTTGCCGATTCGATGATCAGGCGGCCCATGCCGGGAAGGGAGAAGAGGTATTCCACGATGACGGTCGAGCCGACCAGTCGGCCCAGGCTCAGACCCATCACGGTGATCAGGGAGAACGACGAGGGTCGCAGCGCGTCGCTGAAGAGAATCCGCAGGGGCGGCATGCCCTTCGCGCGGGCCGCAAGGATGTAGTCCTCGTGCAACGTGGTGACCAGGTCGTTGCGCAGGATCCGGGTGTACATCGCCAGTTCCATCAGAGCGATCGTCAACGCTGGCAGGAAGACGTGGGTCAGGTTGCCTCCCACCGAGTCGCTCAACCGCACCCATCCGGTGCGTGGGAACCAGCCCATCGAGTTGACCAGCACAGCGATCAGCACCAGGCCGACGAGGAAGGACGGCAGCGAGAGCAGGCCGAAGGTGAAGGCACCGATCGTGCGGTCCGCCTTGCCGCCCTCGTAGTACGCCGACCACATCGCCAGCGGAACCGCACCGATCAGGGCGATCAGCATGCCCAGCCCGGCCAACTCGAGGCTGACCGGCACTGCTGCCATCAGGCGGTCCCACACCGGCATGATCGGCGGGATCAGCGACGTACCGAGGTCACCCCGCAGCACTCCGCCGAGCCAGTCGAAGTAGCGGGTGAAGAAGGGATCGTTGAGGCCCATCTGGTCCCTCAGCGCGGCGTACTCCTCAGGAGCCCGCCCTTCGCCGAGCACGGCCACCGCGGGGTCGCCCGGCACCAGGGAGAGCAGCGCGAAGACGCCGAAGCTCACCAGCAACAGGACCGCGAGGAGCTCGAGGATCCGAAGCACGAATTGTCGCAACACGAGGATGAATTTCCCATCG
>JBEBTI010000294.1:0-3431 GCA_040393845.1 Nocardioides daejeonensis | reverse complement strand
CTCTTCCACGGCATCCAGACCGCGATCTATGCCCAGCAGGTCGCCTCGCGCGCCCAACTCGAGCAGATGCGACGTGCCCTGCCCCAGGCGATGGCCGCACACGCGGAGCAGGCAGCCAACCAGGCGCCGGGCCAGGCCGGTGAGGGTGGCGCCCCCACCGGGGGCATGTATCTCTGAGCCGCTCGCGCTCAGCGCTCGCGACGGCCCAGGAACGCGCCGGCCGCGAAGACCAGGGCGCCGGCCAGCACGAGCAGCGCGGCCGGGGTGACCGCTTCGACCACGTCGGGTGCTGCGGAGTCGTCGAGCACGGTCGGCTCCGGGAGCGGTGGTTCGTCGGTCGTCCCGTCCCCGGTCACTGGCTGTCGGGGCTCCTCCGCGAGCAGGTTGCTGATCCGCCGCTCGATGCGGTCAGTGACCTCACGGGTGCCCTCGAAGCTGAGCGCCTGCACCTGACCCTTGCTGTCGGCTGCGTCCGCGACGAAGAGGTACGTCGTACCCGTCTGGATCTTCTGCAGCCCACACGCGGCCCGGCTCACCGGCGTGGTGACGCGCACCTGCTCGGCCAGGTTGCCGCGCCACCAGTGCTTGACCGCGACGGTGTAGGTCGCCGTGCGTACGCCGTCCCGCGCGGTGCGGTCGACGTCCTTCACGGTGCCGACGAACAGGTAGTCCTGACGCAACTGCTGGGCCAGGGTCAACTCGGTCGTGGCGCAGGCCGCGGCGGGCGCTGCCGTCGTCAGGAGCACGCCGACCGGGAGTGCGATCACGAGCAGGAGTTGTGCCAGCAGTCGTCGCACGAGGCTCCTCGGGTGATGTCGGTGGACCGGTCCGCCGACCACCCTATCGACCCGACGACTCCTCACGCAGGTGGCGCAGCGCGAGCCACTGGTCGTGGGCCGACGGCGTGAGCATCAGGGGGAGATCGACCGACCGCCCGTCGCGCAGCGTCAACCGCACGTAGCGGTAGCTGCGCCAGCCGGGCGTGCCCTCCACGGTCTGGGAGGCGATTTCAGCCCACGCAATGTTGTGGTCGCCGAAGTGCACACCGAGTCGGTCCACCACCACCGCACCACTCGGGAGCAACTGCCGGACCCCGAAGATCACGGCAATGACCAGCACCGGGGCCGCGAGCAGCAGGCCGATGTAGCCGGGGCGCGGTTCGCTGCTGCCGGCGAGATCGATCAGCATTGCCGTCACCACGACCACCAGGACCAGTGCACCCACCCCGATCTGCCAGGAGCGCCGCAGCACGAACCGACCCTCGCGTTGGAAGCGCACGACAAGCTCAGCCGCGCCCGGGGTCATCATGGCGCCAACCCTAGGTCGGCCCGCCCGCCGCCGTGACGCAGGGTTGTGGTCACTCCACAGGGGCGGTGACGCGGAAACTCGTCCCGACCCCGCGGCACAGCGGTGGGGGCGGCACGGAGGGTGGCAAACGTCAGCGGGACGCCGCGACGCCTCAGACGGGCAGGTCGAACAGGTCGCCGAGCACGTGGGCGACGCCGTCCTCGTCGTTGCCGGGCGCCACCCGGTCGGCAGCCCGTCGTACGTCGGGGTGGGCTTCGGCCATCGCATAGGAGGTGCCGGCCCACTCGAGCATCGGGATGTCGTTGGGCATGTCGCCGAAGGCGACCACCTCGCGGGCGTCGATGGCGAGTTCGGCGCAGAGACTCGCCAGCGTGGTCGCCTTGGTGACGCCCTGTGCCGACATCTCGAGCAGGGCCAGGGAGGACGACCAGGTCACCTCGATCTGGTGACCGACCAGGGCGCGGGCCTGGCGCCAGTAGTCCTCGGGGGCGAGCTCCTCGTGCATCGCCAGCAGCTTCACGACCGTGTCGTCGAAGATCGACTCGAGCGCACCGGTCGGGATGCCGACCGAACCCGGATGCCGACTGGCGAAACCGTCTTCGCGGGCGAAGCCACCCGTCTTCTCCAGGGCAAACGTGGTGCCGGGCATCTCCTCGCGCAACTGCAGCGCCACCTGCAGAGCCAGCTCGCGCGGCACCGTGAGCGCCGAACGGACCGTGCCGGTGGGCACGTCGAGCACGATCCCGCCGTTGGAGCAGACCACGAGCCCGTGGTGACCGACGTCGTCGAGCAGGTCGTCCATCCACCGGATCGGGCGTCCGGTCACGAAGACCACCGGCACGCCCCGCTCGTCGAGGGCACGGAGCACCTCACGCGTGCGCCCGGAAACCTTGCCCGCGCCGTTGAGCAGGGTGCCGTCGAGGTCGGTGGCGACCAAGCGTGGCCGGGGCATCGGTCAGTCGCTGCTCTGACTGCCCGCGGCGCCCGTTGGCGAGGGAACGCCGTACCACCGGTCGATCTCGACCGCAGCGCCGTGGTCGTCGACCGGGAGGGTCACGTGGTCGGCTGCCGCCAGCACCTCGGCGACCGCCTGACCCATCGCCACGCTGCGCCCGGCCCAGTCGAACATCTCCAGATCGTTGCGACCGTCACCGATCGCCAGCGCGTTGCTCGCCTCGATGCCGAGCTGGTCGGCGACGTGCTGGAGCCCGGAGGCCTTGGAGATGCCCTGGGGCGCGAGGTCCATCCACGCCGTCCAGCCGATCACGTAGTCGGTGCCGTGCAGACCGAGCTTCTCGGCGAGCACCTGGAAGTCCTCGACGGTGGCGTCGGGGTCGCGGATGATGACACGGCTGACCGGATCGGCAATCAGGTCGTCCACTTCGGCCAGGATCATCTCGCCGGAGAGCTCGCCGGGCGGGAAGAAGCGGTTGACGCGGTAGCCCAGACCCCGCTCCTCGACGCCGACCAACGCCGACGGGTGATGGAGCAGCACCTGCCGCACTGCCTCCGAGGCGTCGAAGGTGACCTCGTGGACCACCTCGATCGGCGGATAACGCAACACCACGGCACCGTTGGAGGCGACGATCCACAGCCGCTCGTCGTCCAGCGGCAGACCGAGCTGATCGGCGATCGGGGTCATCGCGTGCAGCGAGCGGCCACTGGCCAACACGATGTGGGCCCCGGCCTCGGCCGCCCGTCGTACGGCGTCCCGCACCACCGGGTCGACCTCACCGTGCACGGCGCCGGAGTCCTCGACCCAGCGCAGCAGGGTGCCGTCGATGTCGAGCGCGATCAGCTCAGGCTTCCAGCCCGGGTCGCGGACCTGGTCAGGCATCGACCGGCTCCAGGAACTCACGGCCACCGAGGTAGGGGCGCAGGGCCTCGGGGATCCGCACCGAACCGTCCGGCTGCTGGTGGGTCTCGAGGATCGCCACGATGGTGCGGGTGATCGCGCACAGCGTGCCGTTGAGGGTCGCGACCGGGCCGACCTTCGACCCGTCACCGTCGTTGAACCGACCGCGGGTGTCGAGGCGGCGGGTCTGGAAGTCGGTGCAGTTGGAGGTCGAGGTGAGCTCGCGGTACTTGCCCTGGGTCGGGATCCACGCCTCGCAGTCGAACTT
>JBEBTI010000293.1:0-3440 GCA_040393845.1 Nocardioides daejeonensis | reverse complement strand
CATCGCGTTGTTGATCGCCTTCTTCGTCGGCTTCGTCTCGCCGTTCCTGCACTCCAACGAGGTCGGCAGACTCTACGAGCGTCGGGGCCAGCAGCCGCCGGTCACCGCCCTGAACGGACTGTGGTACATCCCCGGCATCTTGATCTTGGTCGGTCCCATCATCTGGTTCGTGCGCACCAACGGCGCGCTCAACGACTACTGGAAGTCGCTCGGCGCACCCGCCTGACAGAGGTACGACGGGTGGCCCGGTTCGCGGTGCAGTTCAGCCGCTGAGCCGGGCCATCCACTCTTCGACGTCGTCCGCGCTGCGCGGCAGGGCCGACGAGAGGTTCAACGACCCGTCCTCGGTGACCACGAGATCGTCCTCGATGCGGATCCCGATGCCACGCAACTCCTCAGGCACCAACAGGTCGTCGGCCTGGAAGTAGAGACCCGGCTCGACGGTCAGCACCATGCCGGGCACCAGATCGGCCTTCGTGTAGGCCTCCGGCGCTGCGGCACCACAGTCGTGCACGTCCATGCCGAGCATGTGGCTGGTGCCGTGCAGCGTCCAACGTGAGTAGACCTTCGACTCCGGGTCGAGTGCCTCGTCCACCGACACCGGCAGCAGGCCCATGTCACCCAAGCCCTGCGCCAGCACCCGCATCGCTGCTTGGTGCGCTGCCAGGAACGTCGCTCCGGGTCGCACCGCGTCGATGCCGGCGGTCTGCGCATCGAACACGAGGGTGTAGAGGTCGCGCTGCAGGGGAGTGAACCGACCGTCGACCGGCAACGTGCGGGTGACGTCGGCGGTGTAGAGGTTGCGTCCCTCGACACCCATGTCGAGCAGCACCAGCTCACCCGGCGTGATCGGTCCGTTGTTGTCGATCCAGTGCAACGTGGTCGCGTGCGACCCGCCACCGACGATCGAGTCGTAACCGATGTCGTTGCCCATCGCACGAGCACGCCGGAAGAACGTGCCCTCGATCCACCGCTCGCCGTACTGCAGGACGTTGTCCCACTCGCGCACACAGTCCTCGAACCCGAGTGTGGTGGCGTCGCATGCTGCGGCGAGTTCGGCCAACTCCCAGTCGTCCTTGACCAGCCGCAACTCGGAGGCGACCCGTGCGAGTTCGCGGTCGAGTTCGTCGTCACCAGCAATCTGGGAGTCGACCCGAGGGTCGATGCTGCGCAGCGCGCGGGTCTTGATGTCACCACCGAGCCGGTCGGCCAACTCGTCGACGTGGCGACATTCGACACCGAGAGCGGAGCTGAGTTCGAGGAGGGAGGGACGCTCGCCCGCCCACAACGCGCCGTACTCGCGGTCGCGGAAGAACTCGTCGGTGTCGCGGCCCGAGCGCGGCCGCACATAGAGCACCGACTCGCCGCTGGGTTCGACCACCAACACCGCGTCGGAGGTCTGGTTGCCGGAGAAGTAGGTGTGCGCCGTGTCGGGGCGGAAGCGGTAGTTCGTGTCGTAGGCGCGCACCTTGTAGCCGCCCGCGGGCAGCACCAGACGCTCGCCCGGGAACGCCTCGGCGAGTGCTCGACGGCGGCGCGCAGCAGGCGCAGCAACGGAAACCTCGGGGCGAGGTGCGTTGCGGTCGCGCCATCCGGTGCGCATGAATGCCGACCACGCGGCCGGTACGGACGGATCGTGCGTCTCCGTCTTCGGTGCGGTCTGTTCAGCGCGGGGCTCGATGTCGCTCACGCCTCCACCATACGTCGGGAAGGCCAACCGCATCGGGGCTGACAGATACGCTTCGTGCATGCCTTCCCAACGGTCCGAGAGCGTCGTGTTCACGGTCGTCGTCTCCGTGATCGCGGCGGCGGCTGCGTTGCCGATCGCACTCGTGCTCGCGCTGTCCGGTGAGCCGGGCCACCTGGTCGTCGCGGCAGCGCTCGCCTTCCTCCCGGTGGGGCCGCTGCTGGCGGCGTACCTCTGGCTCGACCGCTACGAGCCGGAGCCGCGCAGCCTGCTCGGCGTCGGCCTCGCCTGGGGCGCCTTCGTCGCCACGCTGGCCGCGCTGCTCGTGCAGGGCATCGGTGGCTTCTTCGCCGGTGTCTCCGACGAGTTCGCGCTGGCCGTGGTCGCTCCGGTCACCGAGGAGGCGACCAAGGGTCTCTTCCTGGTCCTGCTGCTGATCTGGCGCCGACACGAACTGGACGGTGTGCTCGACGGCATCGTCTACGCCGGGATGGTCGGCATCGGCTTCGCCTTCACCGAGAACATCCTCTACCTCGCGGCGGCGTACGGCGGCACTCCCGGCCAGGACCCGGGCGGCATCGGCTCCCTCGGGTTCACCTTCGTGTTGCGGTGCCTGATGTCCCCGTTCGCACACCCCTTCTTCACTGCATTCATCGGCATCGGGGTCGGGCTGGCGATCGCCAGCCGCTCGGGTGTGGTGAAGG
This sequence comes from Nocardioides daejeonensis, assembly GCA_040393845.1. Lineage (GTDB taxonomy): Bacteria > Actinomycetota > Actinomycetes > Propionibacteriales > Nocardioidaceae > Nocardioides > Nocardioides daejeonensis_A. The sequence goes on along the minus strand of JBEBTI010000293.1, from coordinate 1,049 downwards.
TGGCTGCCCCGGCGGGTGGCTACGTCGTCGCAGTCCTCCTCCACGCAGCTTGGAACGGGTCGACGCTGTGGGCCGAGGGCGTCGGCTTCTTCGGCATCTACTTCTTGGTGATGGCGCCGTTGTTCGTGATGCTCGTGAGCCTCGCGGTCTGGGTGCGCAGCCGCGAACGTGGTCTGCTCGCCCGCGCGTTGGCAGACGCCGCCAGCCGTGGACTGCTTCCCGCAGCCGACATTCCGCATCTCGTCGATCTGCGTTCACGGCGTCACGCGCGCCGCTTCGCGCGGCAGCACGGCGGTGTGACCGGTGCCGCACACATGAGGGACTACCAGCAGGCAGCCGTCGAGTTGGGATACCTTCACCATCGGGTGCTGCGTGGCACGGCCCCGCCCAGGCACCTCGAGCGCGGTCAGCACTACGTCGACCGAATGCACGTAACCCGACGGCAGATCACCTTTCCCGTCACGCCCGCAGGAGGGGCTCACCGATGACCGAATCCAACCGGATGCTGACCGCACTGATCCAACTGCGGTCCGCGCTCCAGGAGGCGACGCTCTCCCTGGACCTTCCTGGAGCCGACGAGCACCGCACTGCACGTGCCGAGATGATCGACCAGCTCGAGGACTACATGATCCCGCGGCTGATGAGTGTCGAGGCGCCGATGTTGGCCGTCGTCGGTGGATCCACCGGAGCGGGCAAGTCGACGCTGGTCAACACGATGGTGGGCGCGCCGGTGAGCCGCTCCGGCCTGTTGCGTCCCACCACCATGTCGCCGGTGCTCGTGCACCACCCCGACGACGCCCACTGGTTCGGTCAGGACCGGATCCTGCCCGACCTGACCCGAGTGGAGAAGGGCACCAACGACCCGCAGTCGCTCCAGTTGGTCGCGTCTGCCAACGTACCGCGCGGGCTTGCGGTGCTCGATGCCCCCGATGTCGACTCGGTCGAAGAAGCCAACCGCAACCTCTCCGCGCAACTCCTGGCCGCGGCGGACCTGTGGCTCTTCGTCACCTCTGCCGCGCGGTACGCCGACCAGGTGCCGTGGGACTTCC
>JBEBTI010000292.1:0-3465 GCA_040393845.1 Nocardioides daejeonensis | reverse complement strand
GCCACACCCGCCGGGCAGGTCGTTGATGGTCAGCACCGCATCGTCCGCGATCGCCTGGTCGGCGGGGTCGGTCTCGTCGCCGTCGGTCTCGTCTGCCGGATCCGCCGAGTCCGAAACATCCCCGTCGGGTTGCACCGCGCTGGTGCCCTCGTCGGTGTCGTCCGCACCGCATCCGGTGAGGACAAGCATCAGGATCGCTGCAACTGCCAAGAAGGTCCGCATGCCCCGAACTCAACCGCGACGGAACCGTCTGGTGCAGTCGACCGTCGGACCATCCATGAGCCATCGCCTCGTCGCCCTTGCCCTGCTCGCGCCCCCTGCGTTTGCCGCGTGTGGCGACGCGACCGAGACCCAGGAGACGGTCACTCCGACCACGTGGCAGAGCGAGGAGCTCGACGGCGAGGTGGGTGTTGACCTCGATCCAGTGATGGGCACTGACGGGGACGACGTCGTGGTGTTGGCGGTCTCCGACGAGGGCGTCCTCAGCTCGCACCTCTCCTCCGACGGCGAGCCGTTCAAGGCCGGCACGCCCCTGGCGACCGACCTCGACTACCTCATGCTGGGCGACGTGGTGGCTCTCGCCGACGGTGGCTGGTTCACCGTCGGTTCGGGCGACAGCGTGGAGGGCAAGCACGGCACTGAGCTCGCCTTTCGGGCGGTCGGGTTCCGTAGCGACGACGGGCTGACGTGGGAGCAGGTCGAGCTGACCGGGTTCGCCGGACCGGCCGACGTGAACGCGGTCTAGGTCGTCAACGACACGGTCGTCGTCGCGGGCTCCTACCGCACCGCGAACGACCCGTCGAGCGGTGGCTTCGAGGCACGGGTCTGGACCAGCGACGACGCCGCAACTTTCACCGAGGTGGCGCTGCCCGGCGTACCGCGGTCCACCAACTACCGCAATGAGTCGTACGCCGGGAGCGTCGCCGTGGTCGGTGATCGCCTGCTCGCGGCAGGACGGGTCGGCCGGTCGGCTGCGCTGTGGAGCTCGGAGGACGCGGGCACCAACTGGCAGCAGGTGCAGGACCCAACCCTCGCGTCGTCGTACGCCGTCCGCTCACTCGCCGTGGTCGATGACGTGGTCGTCGCCTCGGTCGAGGGCAACGACGCAGGGCTGCTGCGTTCCGCCGATGGCGGCAATGCCTGGACCACTGTCGAAGGACTACCCGAGGCCGGCGAGGACGAGATAGCCTCACCGGTCTGGTCGAGCGGCACCCGGCTGTGGACGTTGACCCACGTCGACGACTACAGCTGGAACAAGCCGGAAGTCTGCTACGCCGACCTCTCCCAGTGCGGCAAGAGCCCGCCACCACTGATGATGGCCAGCACCGACGGTGTCGACTGGACGGCCGTGCTGTCACTTGGAGGCTACGACGGCATCACGGGTACGACGTCCGGTCGGGTCATCGCTCTCGAGGGCAACACCCCGAAGCTCAGCGTGCACACCCTCACCGCCGGCGCCGAACCTCCCGCAGCTCCGACGAGGACCGAGCCCGAGACCGTCAGGCTGGACACCGTGCCGCGCAACGGCTCCCCCACCGTCGGCGTCCGCTACCACGCGCCGATGTATCTGCACTGTGGCATGGACACCTTCCACCTCGGCTCCACAGTGTGGCAACGCACCGACGACGGCTCCGACCTCGAGACCGGTGCCGGCGACCGACCCATCGAGGACTGGCCCGTGGTCGGCCAGATGCTCTACGGCTACGCCACCCTGACTGCCGAGGACGTGCTCGAGTACTCGATCGACGGCGGCGAGGTCATCGCCACCTACGAGCCCGCGAAGCGTGGATCGTTCTGCGACTGACCGGGGCGGCCAGTGCCGGTCCAGACAACCAACGCCCGTCAGTGGTTGCGGGTGTCGTCGGGGTCGTCCTGCCAGGCGTCGGTGGCTCCCGGCGTAGCACGATGCGTTCCGCCGCCATCCGGGTCGAGACGCTCCGCCTCGCGGATCCGGTCCTCCTGACGTGCAGACTGCTGGAGGTAGGAAGTCTCGGCTTCGCGGGCCCGCTCCTCGGCGCGCTCGGCGTCGAGCCGCAACTTCTCCGCGTTCACTTCCTCCTCCTTGGCCCGCAGTTCCGCGTCGGGAAGGGTCCGGGCGTGCTGATCCGCCTCGGATCGCAGTTCCGCGGCACGTTCTGCGCGTTCGCGCCGCTCCTCGGCGTGCTTCTTCTGCTGAGCGCGCCGCATCAACATCCAAGCGAGGGCTGCGACGGCGAGGATGACCACGATCGCAACGACAATCCAGATGACCTGATCTGTGTCCATCTCGCTTGGTACCCGTCAGGTGGCTCCATGATTCGCCGGTCCCGACCGGGCTCGCCCGGCGGTGCGCGACGCTCAACTCCAGCGGACAGCCGTCGCCTGCGCGAGGTCGCGGACCTGTTCGTCCTGCACTCCCGCCTCAAGGACTTGGACCGGCGTCCGGTCATCGAGTCCAGGGTGTGGCGTGGTCAGCCACAGGCCGACCGACCACAACGGCTGACCGCGGAAGGCACCCAACACCTCGGTCAGGCCCGGCAACACCTGGTGCTCGCTGATCTGCCATGTCGGGAAGATCAGTTGCCGGTCGGCCGTCCGGAGACCGAGCACCGTCCCGCGCTCCACGAGGTCGCCCAACTCGGTAGTGCATGGCGCCGTCGCCCCGTAGGTCGAGAGCCAGTTCGCTCACCATGACTGACCCGAGTGTGGGCGGCTTGAGACATCGGGCTCGCACGACGCATCCTTGACGTGCCGGTGGTGCGAGGTGCCGGACCCGAGCCGCCGTACCCACAACCGATTGGAGCACCACGTGCCCGTGTGGATCGAAGCTGGTTTGTGGGGTCTGATCGCCGGCTCCGCCCTGGTGCTCGGTGCCGCGATCGCTTGGTTCGTCCAGGTGCCACAACGCGTCGTCGCCTCCGTGATGGCATTCGGCTCCGGCGTGCTCATCTCGGCACTCGCCTTCGACCTGGTCGACGAGGCGGAGACCAGCGCGGGGCTGATCCCCACGTCGATCGGCTTCACAGCCGGCGCGCTCACGTACGTCGCTGCGAACCTCCTGCTCTCCCGCCGCGGCGCCCAGCACCGCAAGCGGTCCGGGCAGCAGCAGGCCTCCGAGACGGAACAGAAGGGAAGCGGCACGGCCATCGCTGTGGGCGCCCTTCTCGACGGCGTACCCGAATCCGTCGTCCTCGGTGTCTCGCTCCTCGGCGGCGCGGTGAGTCCAGCGGTGCTGGGAGCGGTCTTCATCTCGAACCTGCCCGAAGGGCTCTCCAGCGCTGCAGGCATGAAGCGCAGCGACCGGAGCTTCGGCTACGTCTTCGGCGTCTGGGGAGGCATCGCGTTGGCGAGCGGCATCGCCGGTGCGCTGGGCTGCCTCCTGCTCGACGGGGCGTCAGCAGACGTGCTCGCCGTGATCACCGCCGTCGCAGCCGGCGCGATCCTCGCCATGGTCGTCGACACGATGATCCCGGAGGCGTTCGAGAG
>JBEBTI010000291.1:0-3471 GCA_040393845.1 Nocardioides daejeonensis | reverse complement strand
CCGCCTGTGCGGGGAACCGACCGCCCCCAGCGGAGCGAGAAATCAGACGTTGACGGAATCGGGGGCGGCGTCGTCGGCGGGGAGGACGAAGCGGTAGCCGACGTTGCGGACGGTGCCGATCAGGGTCTCGTTCTCGGGGCCGAGTTTGGCGCGGAGGCGGCGGACGTGCACGTCGACGGTGCGGGTGCCGCCGAAGTAGTCGTAGCCCCAGACCTCCTGGAGCAGCTGTTGGCGAGTGAAGACCCGGCCCGGGTGCTGGGCGAGGTACTTCAGCAGCTCGAACTCCTTGAAGGTGAGGTCGAGGTGGTCGCCGCCGAGGCGGACGGTGTAGGTGGCGTCGTCGATCACGACCTCGCCGCGCCGGATCACGTGGGCATCCGGGTCGAGGTCCTCGCGCCGTGCGGCGAGGCGGGCGATCGCGAGTCGGATCCTGGCGTCGAGTTCGGCCGGACCGCAGGTGTGGAGGGCGATGTCGTCCATGCCCCAGTCGACACCGACGACGCCCAGTCCGCCTTCGGTGACCACCAGGAGGACCGGGGAGTCACTGCCGGTGGTGCGGATCAGGCGGCACAGGTCGCGAGCCTGGGCAAGCTCCTGACGACCGTCGATGATGATCAGGTCGCACTCCGGCGCGGTCAGCAGCGCACTGCCTTCGGCGGGGAGGATCTTGACCTGGTGGGGGAGCAACCCCAGCGCGGGAAGCACCTCAGCAGACGGCTGCAGGGCGCTGGTCAGCATCAGCAGGGTGGGCATCGCCCTCCTTCCGGCTGAGGTCTGATGTAGGCAAGGATATCGCCATGTCCCCTGAGTTTCGTGACCCGACGTCTGGTGAGACCCCGCTGACCGTCCGCTACTGGGCGTCGATCCGCGCTGCTGCGGGATGTGCCGAGGAGCAACTGTCCGTGCCGGCCGGCACGACCTTGGCCGGTCTGGCCGCGCTGCTCAGGGAGCGGCACGGCGAGGAGTTCGCCCGGGTGTCCGCGGTCTGCTCGGTGTTGGTCGACGACCGGCCGGTCGGCAGCCGAAGTCCGGAGTCGGTGCTGCTCGAGCCGGGAGTGTCGGTGGAGTTCCTGCCGCCGTTCGCAGGCGGCTGATCACTCCCAGACCCGCACGTAGGCGACCTCCATCGTCGCGGGGATCGGTGCGCGACCGTCGTACACGTTGCCGGCGGCGCCGAGCAGCTGGGTCAGGGCGATGATGTAGGGCTTGTTGAACGCCTTGTCGCCGGAGTTGTTGGTCAGGCAGATCCGTCCGTTGACCTCGATCACCAGCGACGTCGCGGTCCACTCGAGGGCGTAGGTGTTCCACTCTCCGCGTGGCGCGTAGCAGTCCCAGGCTGTGTTGAGGGTCGGGACTGGTCCGTGCACGTCGGCGGCGTAGTGCAGGAACGGGATCGACAGATTCGGGTGGCTGGAGTAGGTCTCCGAGATGTCGATCTCGCCGGCGTACGGCCAGTAGTCCTGCGACGGATAGCGGTCGTCGGGCCACAGCCAGAAGGCCTCGTGCAGGCCGGGCGCCTGGGCGGCGGTCGAGCGGATCTTGGCTTCGAAACGACCGTACTGCTGGCTGAACAGGTGATAGGTCATCACACCCCCGGCGAGGTACGACGTGGGGCCGCTCATGCCGCCGAAGGTGCAGCTCACCGGCTCCTCGACCTCGCGGACGGACAGGTGCAGGATGCCGCCGCCCTGTGCAATCACCGACGGGTCGTCGGCATAGCAGGCAAAGCTGTCGGGAACGCCGGTGGCGAAGACGGTCTGCGGCACCCACTTGGTGCGGTCGAGCGCGGGACCATCGAAGTCGTCGACGAAGGTGCAGGTCCAGTGGGTGCCGTCGCTCTTCGACGGGCGCAGCCCGCAGGCATCGATCCCGGCCCCCTCCGGATCAGGCTCGGTTTCGGGGTCCGGCTCCGGATCGGAGCCGGGTCCGGGGTTGGCCACCTCGCCCGGCCCCGGATGGGGGTTCGGATCCGGTGGCTCGCTGGGCTCCGGGTCGGCGTCCGGCGTGTCGCTGGGTTCGGGATCTGCCGTCTCGCTGGGCTCTGGGTCCGGCGTGACGCTGGCCCCGGGCCCGGGTTCGGGCGCCGGGGTGAGGTCGATCGTCGGGGGCGGGCTGCTCGGTGCCTCGCTGGGGCTCGGTGCCTCGCTGGGGGTCGGGTCGCCGGTGGGGGTCGGGACGCGAGTGGGGGTCGGGACGCGAGTGGGGGTCGGTTCGGTGGCGGAGGGCTGGTCCGTCGGCGACGGCTGGCCCGTCGGAACGGGGTCACCGGTCGGCGTCGGCTCCGGTGTGGGCGAAGGTCCTTCGGTGGGTGACTGCTCTTCGGCCGGCTCACCGGGCTCGGTCGGGAGCTCCGTCGGGAGTTCGAGCTCGGGCGGGTCAGCCGGCGGCCACTGCGGGATCAGCGGGGGAGTCGGCATCGGCCTGGCCGTGACCCGCAGCTTCCGGACCTTGCTCGTCGTGCCGTTGGCCTTGGCCCGATAACGCCGCGTCTTGCCGTCGCCCTTCGCCCGGATCGTCGTACGGAACTTGCCCGACCTGACCTTGACCTTCTGGACCAGTTTCCACCTGCGCTTCTTCTTGATCTCCACACGCACGGTGCGGGCGCCCTTGGCGCGACCGGTGACCACGACCCGGTCGCCCGCCGTCGCGGTCTTCGCGGCCAGCTGGAGCGTGACCTTGCCGGTGGGACGGGCGATTGCCAGAGCAGGCATCCCGACGAGCAGTGCAAGCACGACAGCCAAAGCCCATTTGCGCATCTGTGCTCCCCTCCCGGGGTGAGCACAGCAGCGCCGGCGTGCCCGAGACCGATGGATGAACGTCCCCCGGTACCCGGCAGCGCGGGACGCAACTCCAGGGCCCGTCGCGGTCGCCCTATCATACGTGGTGCGCGGGGGTGGCGCGGGGGAATCTGACAAACCGAGCCGAGCGCGTGGACGTTCGCGCACGGAAGACTCTCGTCGAAGGCGTGACCAAATCCGCCGCCGTCGGTTTGTCACTGTGAACCTGACCCCCGGAGGATCCTTTGAGCCTGAGCACACGCAACGTCGGCCACCTGACGAAGCGGATTCGCCAGACACCCCAGCTGTTCGCGAACTTCCCGCACGTGTTCTACGACCTGGTTGCGTCGCTGACGCCGTGGCAGGGCACGGAGATGACCTATCGCCTGCGCAACGGCTACACGATCGTGAGCCCCAACTCCGACGGCGCCAGGTTCCCGATCTACGAGATCTTCGCCGACGACGCCTACCAGCTCGACACGATGCTGGCCGGGCTGCCGGACGACGTACGGGTGATGGACCTCGGCGGCCAGATCGGGTGCTTCTCCCTCGCGGTGGCGCTCGAACGTCCGCAGGCGCGGGTGCACGTCTACGAGGCGTCGCCCACCAGCGCTTCCTACGTGCAACGCAACGTCGACACCAACAACCTCGGCGACCGGATCACCGTGCACGCCAAGGCGATGGCCGGCGAGGA
>JBEBTI010000290.1:0-3477 GCA_040393845.1 Nocardioides daejeonensis | reverse complement strand
CCGGCGCGATCCTCGCCATGGTCGTCGACACGATGATCCCGGAGGCGTTCGAGAGGACCCAGCTCTACGCCGGCCTCATCACCGCGGCCGGGTTCCTGGTCGCCTTCGTGGTGTCCCGCAGCGCCTGAGCGGATCGCCGGGCCCGATCCAGCGATGCCACGCGTGCGCGAAGGCGTGCGCGTACTGCGCAGGAGGTTCGGAGCATCGGCCGGGAGCCGTGGCCAGAGCCCGGTAGGTTGGGGCTGATCGCCATGACGTCACCGCCTGCTGGAACCCGTGCTCGCAAGCTGCTGCTTGCCGTCGATGCTCCGTCCCTCCTGCACCGCAACCACCACGCGCGGGCGCACACGCGGCTGCTCGACAGGTCACACCGGCCGGCATGGGCGTTGCACGGCATGTTGCGACAGATCATCGAGTCGATCGACTCCTTTGCTCCTGACGCCGTGATCTTCGGACTCGACGATCGCGTCGAGAGCGTGCGGGAGTCGATCTATCCCGACTACAAGGCGGGCCGAGCGCCCAAGCACCCCGAGTTGGTCGAGCAACTCGACCGGGCCGGAGCGCTGCTGGACGCACTCGGACTGGCGACCCTGACCCCGTCGGGGTTCGAGGCCGACGACGTCAACGCCTCGGCCGCGCGTTGGGCGCGGGACAACGACTGGAACTGCGTCATCATCACCTCCGACCGTGACTCCTTCGCCCACATCAGCGACCACACCCAGGTGCTCCGCCTCATCAACGGCGGCATTCATGCCTCGCCACTGCTCAATCCCCAACGTCTGCATGCGATGTACGGCGTCGCAGCCGAGAACTACCTCGAGTTCGCAGCACTGCGCGGCGATGCGAGCGACAACCTGCCCGGTGTGCCGGGCATCGGCGAGAAGACCGCCCCGATCCTGCTCGAGCAGATGGGGTCGATGGATGCCGTGTGGGCCGACATCGCACACAACGATGGCGATGCGCTCGTCGCCACCCTCGACTCGTGGGCGGACGAGACCGGCGCTCGCCGGATCGGCAACACCGTCCGCAGTCGACTGGCCGCTCCGGGCGCACGCGAGCGCTATGAGTTCAACGTCTCGATCATGTCCGGGCGCGACGACCTCGATCTCGGCCTGACCCCGGACGTACCCGGAACCCCCGGGCTGCTCCCCCTCGACATCGACCGGGTCGCACGCGTGGTCGGCCACCTCAACTTCCCCGCCACCACCGATCTGGCTGTGCGAGTCCTGACCGGCAGACCTGCTTCCGTCCTCGGCTGATCCGTGACGCGGTTGCCAACCGCACCCATCCGGGTCATGGTGTCAGGATGAGAACTGCACTGCCCGCCGTAGCCACCGTCGGTCTCGTCACCGCTCTCCTGATGGTGGTGTCCCCCGCCAGCAGCGAGGTGCCCAGCACCTGCAACGACCTGCCGGTGACCATCCAGGGCACCGACGGCGACGACGACCTGGTCGGTACGCCGGGGCGCGACATCGTGTCCTTGGGCGCGGGCAACGACACCTTCGACGGCCTCGACGGCAACGACGTGATCTGCGGTGACGACGGCGACGACGTCATCGCCGGTGGCGCCGGGAACGACAGGATCATCGGCGGCGAGGGCAGCGACACGATCTCCGGAGGGGATGCCTACGACTGGCTGTACGGCGACAGCACCGACCCACTGGCAGGATCCGGTGACGACGTGGTCACCGGCGGCGCGGGCGGTGACATCATCGTCGGCGGTGGCGGCAACGACGTCCTCGAGGGCGAGAAGGGCGACGACCGCCTCCACGGAGGACCGGGCAACGACACCCTGCGCGGCGGCTCGGGCGCAGACCAACTCACCGAACATTCCGGTGACGACCTGATCGACGGCGGAGGCGGCGACCCTCGCTACGAGAAGGACGTCGTCGCCTACGACGACGCGCCGGGCCCGGTCACGGTCGACCTCGGTGCCGGCACCCAGACGGGAGCAGGCACCGACGTACTGGTCGACGTCGAAGGTGCGAGTGGCGCGATCGGACACGCCGACGTGCTGATCGGATCGGACCGCGACGACCTGCTGATCGGCAACGGCGACGACGAGATCCGCGGCGGCGCCGGACGCGACCGCATCGAGGCCGACGGCGGAACCGTGTTCGGAGGAGCGGGCGGCGACTGGATCGAAGCCACGGGCACCGCCGTGGTCAAGACGCACGGAGGCAACGACTCCGTGACGGCATCGGGCACGGCGTACGTCGATCTCGGTAGGGGTGCCGACCGGGCCTGGCTGGAGGAGGGCTCGCCGACGTTCCTGGGCGGGAAGGGCCGCGACCGGATCAGTGCCTACTGGGAGGACTACCTCGACGAGGACACCGCCTTCACCGGAGCGCGGTTCCTGGGCGGCAAGGGCCGTGACACGATCCGCTGGGGTGTGCCCGGCGACACCGTCTTCGACGTGCCGGCCCGCACCATCACCTCTCAACTCCACGACCTCTCCTTCCGCAACGTCGAACGCTTCCACGGCGGCGACTATTCACGAGACCTGTTCCTCGGCACGTCGGGTCCGGACTGGTTCAAGGGCAACGCCGGTGACGACACGATGCGCGGTCGCGGCGGCAACGACTTCCTCAACGGCGGTTTCGGACACGACGTCGCCCACGGCGGCAAGGGTTTCGACCGGTGCGTGGCTGTCGAACGTCGAGTCCGTTGCGAGAGCCGACGCTGAGCGAACAGGCCCGAGTAGGCTCGACCGGGTGAAGCTCCACAACCGGTTCGCCACCGAGCTGGCGCCGATGGCCCTGCCCTGGACGGCCGAGGAGGCGCCGGCGCCACGCCTGGTCGTCCTCAACGAACCGCTGGCGCTCGAGCTCGGTCTCGACGTCGACTGGTTGCGTTCTCCGGACGGAGTGCGCTTCCTGGTCGGCAATGACGTGCCGTCCGGGGCGACGCCGGTGGCGCAGGCCTACAGCGGTCACCAGTTCGGTGGCTTCTCACCCCAACTCGGCGACGGCCGAGCGCTGCTGCTCGGTGAACTGGCGGGACCGGACGGTTGGGTCGACCTGCACCTGAAGGGATCCGGACGGACGCCGTTCTCCCGCGGCGGCGACGGACGAGCGGTCCTGGGACCGATGCTGCGCGAACACCTGATCAGCGAAGCTATGCACGCACTCGACGTGCCGACCACGCGGTCGTTGGCCGTGGTCGCGACCGGGCGTGACGTGCAACGAGAGGCTCCGATGCCGGGCGCACTGCTGGTCCGTACGGCGAGCAGTCACCTCCGGGTCGGCAGCTTCCAGTTCGCGCGTGCCACCGGCGACGTCGCGCTGCTGCGTGCACTGGCCGACCACGCGGTCGCGCGTCACCACCCGCACGCAGCAACTGCGGCAACTCCCTACCAGGCCCTCTACGAGGCCGTGCTCGACACGCAGGCACGCACCGTTGCCCGGTGGATGGCGGTCGGTTTCGTGCACGGCGTGATGAACACCGACAACATGACGATCTCCGGCGAGACCATCG
>JBEBTI010000289.1:0-3491 GCA_040393845.1 Nocardioides daejeonensis | reverse complement strand
TGGATCGCCGAGCCGCTGCACCTGCTCGACTGCTGCCAGGAGACCGACGGCGGTCAGGCGATGGTGCTGGTCTCGGCCGAGCGCGCCAAGGACCTGCCCAACAAGCCGGCGTACGTCGTGGGTGCCGCGCAGGGGTCCGGCGACGACCAGCACATGATGACGTCCTACTACCGTGAGTCGATCTCGGGGATCCCCGAGATGGGCTTGGTCGGCAACCAGTTGTGGGAGCAGAGTGGGCTGACCGCAGCCGACATGGACGCGGCCATCCTCTATGACCACTTCACGCCGTTCGTCCTTGCCCAGTTGGAAGAACTCGGCTTCTGCGGCCGGGGCGAGGCAGCGGATTTCATCAAGTCAGGTGCTCTTGAGCTCGACGGGTCGGTGCCGCTCAACACCCACGGTGGTCAACTCGGCGAGGCCTATCTGCACGGCATGAACGGCATCGCCGAAGCGGTCCGCCTGGTGCGTGGCACGTCGGTCAACCAGCCCAAGCAGGTCGACAACGTCGTCGTCACCGCCGGCACCGGCGTTCCGACCTCCGGTGTGGTGCTCGGCGCTCGCTGAGCCCTGACTGCAAGCCGCGTACCCCAACCAGCAGCTCGGCGTACGCGGCTTGCCGTTCGGCGTACGCAGCTTGCAGTTCGGCGTACGCAGCTTGCAGTTCGGCGTGTGCAACTTGCAGTTCGGGGGAAGGGGGCTTCCGGTGTGCGGGACAGCCGCGAGTGGTGACACCCGACACATGTCTAGCCTGCGATGGCCGGTGAGTGCTGACCGGAGACTGTGCCGCGTCGATGCGGTGCTGCGCCTGCGAGGAGGAGCCCCATGACCGAGACCCGGACGACGTTGCCCGACACCGACGCGGTGGGCATGGCTGCCCTGGTCCGTGACGGCTCGATCTCGGCGCGCGAGCTGGTCGAGACGGCGATCGCGCGGATCGAGGAGGCCAATCCTGCACTCAACGCGGTGGTCGCCACGCGCTTCGACGAGGCGCTCGCCGAGGTCGACGCGGGCCTGGCGGACGGGCCGCTGACCGGTGTCCCGGTGGTGATCAAGGACCTCGCGATGGGTGTCGCCGGTCTCCCGCTGACCAACGGCAGCAAGCTCTTCGCCGACGACGTGCCGACCGAGGATGCCGAGTTGGTCGCCCGGTACAAGCGGGCGGGCCTGGTCGTCCTGGGGATGAGCAACAGCCCGGAGTTCGGCTTCAGCCCGAGCACCGAGCCCGTGTTGCACGGTCCCGCCCGCAATCCCCGGAACCTCGACCGCTCGACGGGTGGATCCAGCGGCGGTTCTGCGGCGGCCGTCGCGGCCGGCATGGTGCCGATCGGCCACGCGAGTGACGGTGGTGGATCGATCCGGATTCCCGCCGCCGCCAACGGTCTGGTCGGCCTCAAGCCCAGCCGCGGCCGGGTGACCACCTTCCCGGTCCCGTCGACACTGAGCGCGCCAGCCTCGGTGCACCACGTGGTGACCACGTCGGTCCGCGACACCGCGCTGATGTTGGACATCTCGTCGGTCCGGGTGCCCGGCACCGTGATCGGCGTGCCGGAGCCGGCCACGTCGTTCCTCGACGCTGCCGCCACATCCCCGCGACCGCTGCGGATCGCGTTGATGACCAGCCTCGGGGATGGAAACCCGGAGACGCAGGCGGACATCGTGGCCGTGGTCGAGCAGGCTGCGCGGCTGTGTGAGTCCCTCGGGCACACGGTGGTGCCGGTCGCGGCGCGGCACGACGCCGCCGCTCTGCAGGCCGAGACGGCGCCCTTGATGGGGGTCGCCTTCGTCGCGAAGGTGCAGGCGCGACTTGCCGAGCTGGATCGCAGCATCGCCGACGATGACCTCGAGCCGTTCAGTCGGGTGCTCTTCGACCACTACTCATCGCTGCCGGCAACCGCCCTCGTGGATGCGCTCGCGGCCTGCCAGCGGGTGGGTTGGCAACTCGGTGAGCTGTTCGGCGAGTACGACGTGATGCTGACCCCCACGATGGCTGCCACGCCGCCGGAGATCGGCCTTCTCGACACGACGAAGGTCGAGACCATGTACACCACCGCCGGGCGCTGGGCAGCGTGGACGCAGGTGTTCAATGCCACTGGCTTCCCGGCAGTCTCCTTGCCGTTGGGCACTGATGAGCTGGGTCTTCCGGTCGGCGTCCAGTTCGGCGCCGACTTCGGCCAGGAGGGCCTGCTGCTCTCGCTTGCCGGTCAGATCGAGGCCGCTGCACCCTGGCAGCGACTGGCCTGACCACCGAGACACCGAGACACCGAGACACCGAGACACCGAGACCAGCGTGACTCGGTCGCAACGAGCGGTCGGTTTCGGTCCCCACTGCCACGTGGTGGGAGTCACTGTCCCGCACCGGGCCGGACTGGGTCATGCTGCGGGCATGCCTCGTCTCAACGACTGTCGGCGGGTCTTCTTCTCGTTCCCGCAGGTGACCGACCCCCAGCGCCACAAGGACTACAACACGTGGCACCAGCTGGACCACCAGCCCGAGAACCGCGCGCTCGACGCGGTCCTGCACGGTGACCGGTGGGTCCGGACACCGCAGTGCCGGACCGCGTCGCCGAGCGCGGACGACGCAGCCGTGGGAGCAGCGGACTACGTCGCGATGTACTGGTTTGCCGACCCGGTCGAGGACAGCGTCGCCGAGTGGTTCCAACTCGGTCAGACCACCTTGGAGTTGGGCCGACGCCCCGACCTCAAGTGGACCACCCGCCGACTCAGCGGCTACTTCCGGCCGCTCGATGGCCGAGTCAGCGACGGCGTCCGGATCAGCGCATCGGCACTGCCCTACCGTGCCCACGCCGGGGTGCTGCTCGAGGTACTCCGTGTCGCGGAACCCCGCAGCGCTCAGGCCGATGCAGCCGCCCGCGAGTGGCACCACGAGCTGCTGCCCGCCGTACGCCGACACGATGGGGTGCTGGGCACGTGGACCTTCGCCAGCCGTGACGTGACGGTGGTGGGCGACGAGGCCGAGCGCCACCGGGCCCCGGGCCAGTTCTTGGTCGCCCTGCACTTCTGCGAGACCGACCCGGTGACGCTCGCGGCGGCGCTCGACCGACCGACCCCGGCTGGCACCGAAGTGCTGCTGCGGACGCCGTTGGAGACGGTGGTCCCCTTCGCCTGGGACTGGTTCGACGCATGAGTGCGGCAAGCAACCACAGCACGCTGGTCACCGTCGACGAACCGCTTCCGCTGGTGCGGCGGATCACGCTGTCGCGTCCGGAGAAGCGCAATGCGATGAACGGGCCGCTCCGTTCGGACCTGTTGGCGGCGATCCGTGCGGCCGACGCGGATCCGGACGCCCGCGTCGTGGTCGTGCGTGGTGCGGGCCCCGACTTCTGTGCGGGCTACGACCTCGACCCCGGGCCCGAGGACAAGTACGCCGACGCCGGCGCTGGAGCGGGCAGGTTCCAACGCGAGGTGGTCGACGGGTGGCTCTCGCTCGCCGAGCTCGCGGTGCCGGTCATCGCCCAGGTCCACGGGCACTG
>JBEBTI010000288.1:0-3525 GCA_040393845.1 Nocardioides daejeonensis | reverse complement strand
CACCGAGCACCAGGACGTCGGTGCCGAGGTCGGTGACCTCGGGGTCCTCGAGCAGGACCGCACTGACGTTGTGGAAGGCACCGACCACACGGCTCTCGGGGAGCAGCGCGGCAGCCTGCTGCGTGGCCGACCCCTCGACGACCTCGAGGGCGTAGGCGCCCTGCTTGTCGAAGCCGAGGGGATTGACGCAGTCGACGACGATCTTGCCGGCCAGCTCGGTGGCCAGACTCTTGACCAGGTCGCCGTGGCCGTCCCACGGTACGACGACGAGCACGATGTCGCCCTGCGCTGCGGCACCCGCGTTGTCGGCACCGGTCACGGTGCCACCAGTTGCCTCGGCGAGCTCGGCCGCAGCAGCCTCCGCCTTCTCCGCGCCGCGGCTGCCGATGACCACCGTCAAACCGGCCTGGGCGAACCGTCGGGCGAGTCCGCGGCCCTGCGGGCCGGTGCCTCCGAGCACGGCGACGGTCGAGGTCTTCAGGTCAATCTCGGTCATCAGGTCCACCTGTTGTCGTTGGATTCTTGTCGCCAGCATCCCAAGGTTTCGGGCCTCTCGAACCTACTGCCCAGTGGTTGAGAGCCCGACAGGGACCCCTCAGGTCCGCGCTCGCCCCGCCGATCGGTCCAGCGCCACCTGTCGTCGTACTGATCGGACCATTCGATGCGCCCCAACCGCCCACTCTCCGTGCTCACCGCATGCGCCGTCGGCTCCGTCGGGCTGCTGGTGGTCGGCCTCGGATCGTTCCTCGACGTGTCGAAGGCAGAGGCGGCCTCCCCGTCACCGATCGTCGCGGTGACCGACACCGTGATCCGTGGACAGTTGGAGGATCCGCGCGGCGACCGGGTCGACAACTACGAGGTGCAGGCGATCCCGGTCGGCAGCAGCACGCCGGCAGCCTCGGCGATCAGCTACGGCAGCCGGTTTGCCCTCTTCGTGCCGGCCGGGACCTACCGCCTGGTCGGAGCCGACCTGGATCGCCCCGTGCGCTACGCGCCGCTCAGCCGTGCCCGGACCGTCACCGTGGAGACAGGTGACGTACGCCGGGTGGGCGTGCTCGACCTCGTGTGGACGGCGCCCATCGTCACCCGTGCGCCCTCGATCAGCGGCACCGCCAAGGTGGGCGGCAAGCTGTCAGCCGAGACCGGCGCCTGGTCGCGTGCCGGACTGCATCACGAGGTGGTGTGGCTGCGAGGCACCCTCGAGGTCGCCCGGGGCCTGACCTATCGACCGACCTTCCGCGACGCGGGCGGCGCGTTGACCGTGCAGGTCTCGGCCACCGCTCCGGGAACCGCAGCCGGTCACGCGACCTCCGCACCACTCCGTGTGGCATCGGTCCGGCTGACTGCCACGCTCAAGCGTCGCGGCGCAGCGGTCGTCGTCAAGGTGCGCGCCCGCGGCGCCAGCAGCCTCCCGGTCCGGATCTGGCAGGGCAAGAAGGTGGTCGCCCGAGCCATCGCCACCCCCAGGGCGACCGTGCGCATCCCTCTGCGTTCTGCTCGCGTCTGGACCCTCGGTCCCGCCGACGGCACCAAGGCCGATCGACTGCGCCTTCGGCTCCGGTGAAAGCAGGGCCCGCTAGCACGGTTGTGATTCCCCGCCTGTGCGGGTACGCCGTCACTTCGTGGGGGAAGCTTCCGCCACGAAGTGACGAGTTCCCCCTCCAAGTTGACGAGGAAAACTAGCAGATCACGAACGAAGCATCCTCCGACACGCTGACCTTGGTGCCTTCTGCCTCGGACCCCGCCAACTCTGCAGCGACGTCTACATCGGCACTCCGGGCGAGCGTGCGGGACCCGTCGGCGAGTCGGATCGCGGCGAGTGCCCGCTCCGGGGCACCGTCGCGATCGTGCACCACGGTCCATGCCTCGAGTTCACCGTCCGTCGCAACTTCCACGACCAACGGTGTGGTCGGTTCAGCATCGACCTGGGCCTGGGCCGACGTACGGCGGAACCCGTCGCCTGGCGAGGCGGCGTACACCCCGATCGAGTGCTTGGTCAGATAGCCGCTGTTGGCCGTCACCAACGCCGGCCGCCCGGTGCCACGCACCGCCGCCAGCGTCGCGGCAATCGCATGGGTCGTGTAGTTGTTCCACGGGCCGCCGGAGAACGTCAGACCGCCGGTGACGGTCAGCGGCCGGGTCGGATCGTCGAGCGGGAGTCCGAGCTCCACCGCAGCCACCTGGACTGCCGAAGGGAAACAAGAGTAGAGGTCGATCGCGCCGATCTCGTCGAGCCCCAGACCAGCAGCGGCAAGAGCCTCGGCTCCGGCGTGCCGGATCGCGGGCGAACGGTCCAACGCACCCCGCTCCCCGATCCTGGCCGTGTCGGACGCCTCGCTGCCACCGCGCAGGAACACCCACTGGTCCTCGGGTACGTCGTGCCGACGCGCGGCCTCGACCGAGCACACAATCACCGCAGCGGCCTGGTCGACGAAGTTGTTGGAGTTCATCAACTTCGTGTACGGATCACTCACCATCCGGTTGACCGCCGACGGCATGGCAATCTCGTCCGCACTGAGCGGCTGCTGGGACCACGCATGAGGATTGGCCGCCGCAACGTCGCTGAACCGCGCCCACAGTTGCGCGATCGCGAGGCGGTGTTCGGCCAGCGTGCGACCAGCCGAGATCCTGAGCGCCTGCTCGAAGATCGGATAGACGTACGCCGGTCGGTCAATGCCGGCACGCATCTCGCTGTCGTCCCACATCGGCACCGCCGGGCGTGACTCGGCCTTGACGACGTCCTCGTCCTGGACCGTCCAGTCCGGCCGTGCCCCGGCCTTCTTGAGCGCCATCCGGCTGCGCCATGCCTCGGCTCCACCGACAACGACCACGTCCACCTTGCCGGCAGCGATGTCCTCGGCAGCGTCGTTGACCAGCGCCTGCGGATGGCTGCCGCCGTCACCGGTGTGCACCGAGTGTCGGATGTCGGCGCCGAGCAGCCCCGCGACCAGCGCACCCGGATCGCGGTACTTCCAGGACAGGATCCGCGGAATCCGTACCGAGGAGACTGCAGCCGCCAGCCCGGGCGCACCGGCGTCGTCGGCCGCGACCCGAACCGCAGCAGCCAACATCTCCACCGGCTCAGGCGGCATCTCACGCCAGGTGATTTGGCCACCACCGACGAGCACGGGGGTACGCGGGTGCACTGCGGGCACTTCTCTTGTCCTTTCTGCGGCCAACTTGGAGGGGGAATTCGGTACTTCGTTACTGAAATTTCAGTAACGAAGTGCGGAATTCCCCGCACAAGCGGGGAAACGGTCGGGCGCGTCAGCCCCGAGCGATCTCGAGCATCTCGGCGATGTCGACGAGCTTGACGCGGGGGCGCTTGGCGGCCTTGCCCTGGGTCGTCTCGTGGGAGTCGATCTTCTTCCAGCCGTCGAGGTCGAGGTGTTCGGGGATCAGGCCGACGACGTCGTCGGTGACGGTGGGGCTGGGCAGGGTGCCGGCGGTCCAGTCGTCGAGGAGTTGGGCGACGGTCTCCTTGGCGCACCGCTTGTTGGAGCCGATCACCCCGGACGGCCCGCG
>JBEBTI010000287.1:0-3559 GCA_040393845.1 Nocardioides daejeonensis | reverse complement strand
CCCCGACGAGGTGGCCGAGGCCGAGGCGACTGCCGTCGAGGTGGAGCGGTTGCGCCATGCCGGGGTGCCGTTGTCGGAGATGGCGGTGCTCTTCAGGATCAATGCGCAGTCAGAAGCCTATGAAGATGCATTGAGCGCGAGGGGCATCCCCTATGTCGTGCGCGGTGCGCACCGCTTCTTCGACCGACCGGAGGTCCGCGAGGCGATCACGCTGGTCCGAGGTGCCGCCCGCTCCGGTGCGAGTGATGACTTGGTCGACACGGTCCGAGCGACGTTGGCAGGACGCGGATGGACCGAACAAGCCCCCACCGCGCGGGGCGCCGTACGCGACCGGTGGGAGTCCTTGCAGGCGCTGTTGTCGCAGGCCGAAGCGTTTGCCGAGGGCGGGGGAGACCTTGCCGGTTTCGTCGACGACCTCGACCGCCGTGCTGCCGAGCAGCACGCGCCGATCGCCGAGGGCGTCACCCTGGCGACCCTCCACGCGGCCAAGGGCCTGGAGTGGGACGCCGTCTTCCTGATCGGGTTGCAGGAGGGCACGATGCCGTTCTCCTATGCCGACTCGGCGGCCGAGGTGGAGGAGGAACGCCGACTGCTCTATGTCGGCATCACGCGGGCACGCGAACACCTGGTCTGCTCGTGGAGCCTGGCCCGCAACCCCGGGGGCCGGCGAGGGCGTCAGCCGTCACGGTTTCTCCGCGGCGTCCGCCCGGACTCCGGAGAGCCGGAGCGGGCCCGCCGACGTACGCCGGCCAAGGCTGCGATGTGTCGCACCTGCGGCGCGCCGTTGGCGAGTGCGGCAGAGCGCAAGGTGGGGCGTTGCTCGACCTGTCCGGCGGCGTACGACGAGGAATTGTTCGAGCGGTTGAGGGAGTGGCGACGGGATCGTGCGGGTGAGGACGGTGTGCCGGCCTATGTCATCTTCACCGACAAGACACTCGAGGCGATCGCGGAGTTCAAACCGGCCACATCCCAAGCCCTGTTGAAGATCAGCGGCGTCGGTCCCGCAAAGATCGACCGCTACGGAGAAGACCTTCTGGCGATGCTCACCTGAGCCGCAAAACTTTCTCCGAAAAACCTCGTTAAATGATTTGCCGTGGCCGTGGTGGCTCCCATAGTCTCAGGGACGACCAATCACGCGCATCAGACCTTGGCACGGTTTGCGCCCAACGCACCGAAGGAGGTGGACCAGATGATGAAGAACTTCGACCAGATCACGACTGCAACGCAGTCGCGAATTGTCGTGCTCGATTGGGCCGCCTCCAATGGCTGCGCAACGCACGCGGCTCGCGCACGCAAGCACGTGATGGTTCCGGCATTTGCCGGGACCCCGGGAACCACCGTCTGGAGCCCGCCGACAGGTTGACATTCACCTGTCCGGCTGTCACCAGGCCGCGGAACCCGAACCCCGGGATCCGCGGCCTTTTTGCTTCCCTGCCGCACTGACATCCGTCCGACCAGGTCATGAAGGAGGTGACAGCATGACCATCAGCGTTCTCCTGGAACCGGCCGAGACCACCCTGTCCGGACTGCACGCCGCAGCCGAATGGGTGGACGACGAACGACTTCCGTGTCGCGTCAACGACCCGGAGCTCTTCTTCGCCGAATCCCCCACCGATGTGGAGCACGCCAAAGGCCTCTGCACGGACTGCCCGGTCCGCGAGATGTGCTTCGCCGGCGCCGTCGAGCGTCGCGAGCCGTGGGGCGTCTGGGGCGGACAACTCTTCCTCCAAGGAGTGGTGATCCCCCGCAAGCGCCCGCGAGGTCGGCCTCGCAAGGACGCCGCCTGACGCTCGACTCCACCAACGGCCGGGCTGTCCGGCACCAGATGAAAAAGGAATGACCACCGTGAACACCAGCAACATGAACTGGAGCAATGACATGCAACTTCTCAACGAAGAATTGGCACGCGCACAAATGTCCGCGCGCCTGGGAGAGGCGCAACACCGCAAGCTGGTCCGTGAAGCCACCTTGGCTCGCCGGATGAGCCGTCGGGCCGAGAAGGCCGCGCAGCAGGCACGGCTCGCCCTCGCACGCCTCTGATCCCGACACCATCGCACGCATGCAGGCGCGGATGTGGACAGGCCCGCACCTACGCAGGCGCGCATCTCCGGCCCGGCAGCCCAGTGGCTGCCGGGCCGGACCCGTCAGGTCGAGGCGCCAGTTCCGTCACGTTGGGACGTCACGCTCAGCGAATGGCGACGGACCTACCCCGCGGTGGTTCGGGACTCGCCTGCTCGACGCACTGCCACTGGCCGTTCGGCGTGCTGGGAGTGGCCTCTCGGCGGGACTAGGGTGAGGGGATGGGCGACGCGGTCGTGTGTGACTTCTGTGGGCGCCGCGCGCCTCTGGACAGGGGCGACCAACTGCCGCTGGCATGGTCGACGGCCAAGGAGTCGGGGCGGGACAAGGTGTTCTGCACGGAATGCTCGCGCCGGTACGTGCGGTCCATGGAGGCGAAGTTGGACTCGGAGTGGTGGTGACTCCTCAGACTGCGTAGAGCTCGTCCCAGTTGCACCCGCACGAGGGGTGACGACGCCATGGCTGCCGATCGAGGGTGAGTGTGGGGGCAACGTGGAGAGTGGCCGACCAGGTGGCCGGCTCCTCGCCGTCGATCCACCGTACGACGTCATGAGAGAGTGCTCCGACTGCCACCGTGACGAGGTCGTGCGGAACCGGATCGGGCGCAACCGTCGGCGGAGTGCCCAGATAGTGCGCGATCACCAGCGCCAGACGGGGGTCACGTTCGGTGCGATGAGCGTCGATGCAACGCACGCAGGTCGAGGTGCCCGGCTCGACGAACGGGCCGAGTTCGACCCGACCCTCGACCGTGGTCAGGAGCACGTGGGGTCGATCATGGCGGACCAGGATGTCGCACTCGGCGCGGTCGGCGACACCGTTGCTGAGCAGCACCACGAGGTCACTGTCGCCGGCGTCGGGCTCGGTCACCGTGACGCCCGCAGTGGTGAGCAGCGTGGCGAGAAGTTCTGCGGCTGCCGGCAGGTGTCGATGGCGGACCTCGACCCGAGCCTTTGCCCGCTCACGCCACCGGGTCGCCGTACCGCCGCGGACGAAGAAGGCACCCATCTGCTGTCGGGCGGCTTCGTCGGGTGCCTCTGCCATCACGGTCAACAGGTCGTTGGCGTCCATCAACAGGCGGCGGCCCCACAGGTCGATGCAGGCCCGCGCGGTTGCTGGCTGAAGTGAGTTCAACCGCGGCAGCTCGGTGCCGTGCTGCATGCCGCTCAGCACGGAACGGATCTCGCTGGTGTCCGGGACCCGTACGGCGTGGTGCGCGTTCAGCCCGACCTGCACCATGCCGTCGTCGCGCGGACAGACCCGGACCCCAGGCCGCAGCATGGGGCGGCGGGGGAGGGAGGAATCGGCGGGTGGTGGTTGCCGTCGGTCGGCCATGGAGTGACCTTGGCACGCCGGGCCGCGTCCGTGCATGCGTTGTCCACAGGGGTGGGCCGGTCCACGGAACGCCGAAGGCGGGCGATCCGCTCGGGACGCCCGCCATCGCACCAGACGCTGGGGTGTACCACGTCAGGCCGTGCCGAGG
>JBEBTI010000286.1:0-3592 GCA_040393845.1 Nocardioides daejeonensis | reverse complement strand
GCAGGTCGAGACGACGTACGGCGTACGTCGTGGGCTCGGGTCTCGGCGTGTTCCTGAGCCTCTTGAGCGGGTGTGGCCAGCCGGAGGCTGCCGATCAGCAGGCGACCGACCCGTCGGTGTCGGCCCCACCGTCGGCTGCACCGGCGCCACCCGTGTCGCGCGAGTCGTCCACACCGGCGTCAACCGCGCCGTCGCACCTGGACGCGACGCCGCCCGAAGACATCGTGACGGCTGCGGACCGGCGCCTGATCGGCAACTTCGTGGCCTTCGCTGTCGAGCCGTCGGCCGCAACGGCTGCACGGGTGCCGTTTGCCGCGGAGGTCCGACTCGGACTCAGTCGGGACTTCAGTGAAGGAGTCGACCGGCGCGAGGTGAGCCGCACGTCGGCGTGGCGGCTCGAGGCGGAGTATTTCCGTGCCTACACCGGACCGTTCGACCCGTTGGCCGTCATCGCGCGTCATGCTGACGAGACCGGCTCGACCTCCGCCGACCCCGACGGTGGCGGATTCCGGGTCTCCGTCGGCGGCCACCCGCACTGCGCCGGTGCACCCGTGCCTGCGCCACCGGGCTTCGCCGACCATCGGCGGGTGTCGGTCCAACCGGCGGAAGGGTCGATCGACAGCTGTTTGTCGTGGTTCACCGTCGACCTGTTCCTCGACGAGGCCGACACCGTCGTGGCCGTCACCCTCGACCTGTGGGAGCCGTGAGCGGTCCCGAGGTCGTGGTGCACGTTCCGAGGCGATCGCTCAGGCATGCTCGATCGGAAACCAGACGTCACACGTCGCCGTACTGAAGTCCGCTGCGCGCTCGATGACCGCAACGATCGACGGACCCGATCGCAACCGCCGACCCTGTCGGACCCGCGACCGGCATACTGAGTTGCGCACGACTCTCGCACGGCCCGACCGAGCAGGAACACGAGTGAGGTGTGGCGATGACACCCGAGCAGAACGCGCTCATCGAGCGACTCCGGACCCAGCTCGCGGACGAGCCCGCCGTACGGGAGGTGTCGATGTTTGGCGGCCGGTCGGTGATGGTCAACGAGAAGATGATCGTCAGTGCGCTCAAGAGCGGCGACCTGTTGGTGCGCGTCGATGCCGCCCGTCACGACGAGCTGCTCGGCAGCGACGGAGCAAGCCAAGCAGTGATGGGGCCCGGCCGGGACATGGGTCCGGGTTGGATCGAGGTCGAGCGCGACGCGATCAGCAGCGACGAACAACTGGCCGCTTGGATCGGCATCGCCATGGAGCACAATCGTGCGGTGACCGGGGAACACTGATGACCCCGCCTCTGGTCGGCGAGAATCGGCCGGAACTGGGCGTTCGGCGGACTGTGTGCGGCCCGCGGGACCCTTCAGCCAGCGGCGAACCGACGCCGGCCAGCACGCTCGGCGAAGTCGTCCAGTGCGTCGACGACCTCACCAGCCACCCACACCCGATTGCGGCGAAAGTTGTTGGCGGGGATCAGCACCTCGGCACGGACCATGTGGTCGATGGCAGTCTGGGCGGTGGGTTTGGAGACACTCAGCGAATCAGCCAAGTGGTTCACCGTGACGGCGGGTTGGCTCATCACCACCGGCAGCGCCCGCCACACCGCAGCGCCAGAGCGCGCCTTCACCCGCCCGGCCCAGTCCTCACGGATGGCAGCCAGTTCGCGCACCAGCACCGCGCCGTTGTCGATGGCCGCGAACGCAGCGTGCGAGAACGCGGTGACGATCGGGTCCAGGTCGCCCGATCGATAGGCGGTCAGGGCGTCGTAGTACCCCTCCACTTCACTCAACAGACCAGCCGAGACCGGCACCGTGATTCGCTGGGTGATCCCTGAGGCTCGCAGCATCGCCTGCACCAGGGCCCGCCCGGTGCGGCCATTGCCGTCGGTGAACGGGTGGATCGTCTCGAACTGCGCATGCGCCAGCGCCACCTGCAGGAAGGGCTCGACGTCGGTGCGGTGCGCGAAGGCCACCAGGTCGTCGATCAGTCCCGGGACCCGCTCGAACCTCGGCGCCACGAAGGACGCCGAGTGCGGAGACGACCCTCGAGCTCCGATCCACACAGGCTCGGAACGAAAGGCACCCGTGTGCATGGGGTCGCTGTCGTGCAGCAACGCCGCGTGAACCTCGATGATGGTGACAGCATTGATCCGATCGGACAGCGCCACGGCCTTCGACATCGCCGCCGCGTTCGCCGCGACCAAGGCCGCGTTGGAACGGTCGAACTCTCCGATGGTGGCCATCGCCAGGGCCTTGGCTCCGGCAGTGATCTGTTCGATCTGGGAACTCGACGCGGACTCGGTCCGCAGCAGCACCGCAGCGAGCGGGCTGACCTCGTCTCCCCCCAGGGCCGAGGCCATGGATGCGTCGAAGCGGGTCAGCGCGTTGGCAGCCTCAGCCGCTTCGGTGGCGACCTCACGGGAAACGGAGATGTCCAACCCGGCGATCTCCGGCGGCACCGACGCAGAGTAGGGACCTCGGCTGCGCAGCCGCTCCCCTCGCGACATCTGTCTTGCCTCGTCCGGCGATGGCGCCGGCCACTCGACCTGCTCCGAGGAGCAGGTCCACGGGTGGGCGGCATCGTTGGACATGTCCCCATCTTAACCAAGGTTAGGGCGATAACCTTTAACAAGCGGACCGCGTCGATCGAAGGTTGCGCGCCGCCGTACGCCTCGGACATCTGGAGCTGAGCGCGCCATCCGTGTTGCCTCGACAGCCCCGGTCGTCTCGAGACGCCGGCGGGACTGTGCATGCTTGTGGTCCGGGGTCGGATCACAAGCGAGAACTACACGTTGAAGCGGAACTCCACCACGTCGCCGTCGGCCATCACGTAGTCCTTGCCCTCCATGCGCACCTTGCCGGCCTCCTTGGCCTTGGCCATGGTGCCGACCTCGACCAGGTCGTCGAAGGAGACGATCTCGGCCTTGATGAAGCCCTTCTGGAAGTCGGTGTGGATCACGCCGGCCGCCTCCGGGGCGGTGTCGCCCTTGCGGATCGTCCAGGCGCGAGTCTCCTTGGGACCGGCAGTCAGGTAGGTCTGCAGGCCCAGCGTGTCGAAGCCGACCCGGGCGAGCACCTCGAGGCCGGGTTCGGTGACGCCGGCCTCGGCCAGGAACTCCGCGGCCTCCTCGTCATCGAGCTCGATCAGCTCGGACTCGAACTTGGCGTCGAGGAAGATCGCCTCGGCGGGCGCGATGAGCTCGCGCATCTTCGCCTTCAGGTCTTCGTCGTTGAGCTCGTCGGCATCGCAGTTGAAGACGTAGATGAACGGCTTGGCGGTGAGCAACGAGAGTTCGCGCAGCAGCGACCGGTCGATCTTGGTGGCGATGACCGGCGTACCCGACTCCAGTGCTTCCTTGGCCTCCTTGGCGGCCTCGAGGTTGGCGACGAGGTCCTTGACCTTGCGCGACTCCTTCTCCAACCGGGTGATCGCCTTCTCGACGGTCTCGAGGTCGGCCAGGATCAGCTCGGTCTGGATGGTGGAGATGTCGTTGCCGGGGTTGACCTCACCGTCGACGTGGGTGACATCCTCGTCGCGGAAGACCCGAGTCACCTGGCAGATCGCCGACGACTCGCGGATGTGCGAGAGGAACTTGTTGCCCA
>JBEBTI010000285.1:0-3607 GCA_040393845.1 Nocardioides daejeonensis | reverse complement strand
GACGACATGCTGGCCACCGACATGGGTGCCCACGAGGGAGTAGCACGATGAGTGAGCAAGGCAGGGCGCTGCGCGTCGCAGTGCTGGGATGCGGTTCGGTCGGTTCCCAGGTGGTGCGCCTCCTCGGTGAGCAGGGCGACGACCTGGCAGCCCGGATCGGTGCCCCGGTCGAGCTGGCAGGCGTCGCCGTACGTCGCCTCGACGCCGAGCGCGAGGTGGAGGTGCCGGCCGACCTGATCACGACCGACGCCGAGGGGCTGGTCACGCGCGACGACATCGACCTCGTGATCGAGGTGATCGGCGGGATCGAGCCGGCCCGCACGCTGATCCTCAAGGCGCTCGAGAACGGTGCGTCCGTCGTCTCCGCCAACAAGGCGCTGCTGGCCGAGGACGGCGCCGCACTGTTCGACGCGGCGGCGAAGGCCGGCAACGGCGAGGGTCGCGACCTCTACTACGAGGCTGCGGTCGCCGGTGCGATCCCGATCCTGCGGCCCCTGCGCGAGTCCCTCGCCGGCGACAAGGTCACGCGGGTGATGGGCATCGTCAACGGCACCACCAACTTCATCCTCGACAAGATGCACACCACGGGCGCCGGCTTTGCCGAGGCGTTGGACGAGGCCCAGCAGCTCGGCTATGCCGAGGCCGACCCGACCGCCGACGTCGAGGGCTTCGACGCCGCCGCCAAGGCGGCCATCCTCGCGAGCTTGGCGTTCCACACCCGGGTGACGGCCAACGACGTGCACCGCGAGGGCATCAGCAACGTCACCGCTGCCGATGTCGCCTCGGCCGAGGAGATGCACTCCGTGGTCAAGTTGCTGGCGATCTGTGAGTTGCGCGAAGGCCCCGACGGCCAAGCGGTCAGCGCCCGCGTGCACCCGGCGATGATCCCGAACACCCACCCCCTCGCCTCCGTGCGTGAGGCCTACAACGCGGTCTTCGTCGAGTCGGAAGCCGCGGGCCAGTTGATGTTCTACGGTCCCGGTGCCGGCGGTGCGCCGACCGCGTCCGCGGTGCTCGGCGACCTCGTGGCCGCAGCCCGCAACCGGTTGGCCGACACCCGCGGACCGGGTGAGTCGTCGTACGCCGACCTGCCGGTGCTGCCGATGGGGGAGACGGTCACCCGCTACCACGTCGCGATCGACGTGGAGGACCGGGCGGGCGTGCTCGCATCGGTGGCCGCTGCCTTCGCGGAGCACGGTGTCTCCATTCAGACTGTGCGCCAGGAGGGCCGCGGCGAGGACGCCGAACTGGTCGTCGTGTCGCACCGGGCCACCGACGCCCAACTGTCGGCAACTGTTGAGCACCTGCGAAAGATGGACACCGTTCGTGACGTCACCTCGGTGATGCGCGTGGAAGGAGAGGGCGACTGATGGCCCACCAGTGGCGAGGCGTCATCGAGGAGTACCGCGAACTCTTGGCGATCCCGGAAGGGACGCCGGCGATCACCCTGGGGGAGGGCGGTACGCCGCTGGTCGAGTCCCGCTGGCTCTCCGGCCTCACCGGTGGTGAGGTCTGGCTGAAGGTCGAGGGGCAGAACCCGACCGGATCCTTCAAGGACCGGGGCATGACCGCTGCCCTGTCGGTCGCTGTCCACGAGGGTGCGAAGGCAGTCGTGTGTGCCTCCACCGGCAACACGTCGGCATCGATGGCGGCCTATGCTGCCAAGGCCGGCATCACACCGCTCGTGCTCGTGCCCGAGGGCAAGATCTCCGCGGGCAAGATGGCGCAGGCGATCATGCACGGTGCCCAGATCTTGATGGTGCGCGGCAACTTCGACGACTGCCTCGACCTGTCGCGTGGCCTCGCAGACGCCTATCCGGTGGCGTTGGTGAACTCGGTCAACCCGATCCGTCTCGAGGGCCAGAAGACGGCGAGCTTCGAGATCGTCGACCGGCTCGGTGACGCACCCGACTACCACCTGCTCCCGGTGGGCAACGCAGGCAACATCTCGGCGTACTGGCTGGGCTACAAGCAGTACCGCGACCTCGGTCGGTCGACGAAGCTACCCGTCATGCGGGCCTTCCAGGCCGAGGGCGCGGCGCCGTTGGTGACCGGCAAGCCGGTCCCCAACCCGGAGACGAAGGCGACCGCCATCCGGATCGGCAACCCCGCGTCGTGGACGTTGGCCGAAGCCGCCCGTGACGAGTCGGGCGGTCGGTTCGCCTCGCTCACCGACGACCAGATCCTGGCCGCACAGCAGGCGTTGGCCAGCAACGACGGCGTCTTCGTCGAGCCCGCTTCGGCGGTCGGCGTCGCCGGCATGCTGCAGGAGCTGGAGGCGGGAGAGTCCTATGCCGGCAAGTCGGTCGTGATCACGGTCACCGGTCATGGCCTCAAGGACACCGTCACGGCGCTCGAGGGCTTCGGCGCGGTCGAGGAGACCGTCATCGACGCCGATGTGACTGCAGCGGCCGAGGCCGCTGGGCTGCTCTGACGTGGTTCAGTTCGTGAGTGGGCCGGTGCGGGTCTCCGTGCCGGCCACCTCCGCCAATCTGGGGCCGGGGTTCGACTCGCTCGGCCTCGCGGTCGATCTGCACGACGTCCTCGAGGCCGAGGTCATCGACGCGGGTCTGGCGATCGAGGTCGAGGGAGAGGGTGCCGACGGTGTCCCCCTCGATGCGTCCCACCTCGTGGTGCGGTCGATGCAGCTCGCCTTTGACGCCATGCAGGTCGAGCCACCCGGACTGCGCCTCAAGTGCACCAACCGGATCCCCCACGCTCGGGGTCTGGGGTCGTCGTCGGCCGCAATCGTCGGCGGACTGGTGCTGGCACGTGCGTTGGTGGCCGGAGGACGGTTGCTGCTGGACGACGACGCGCTGCTGCAACTGGCCGCCACGGAGGAGGGGCATCCCGACAACGTGGCACCCGCGTTGTCGGGCGGTTTCGTGATCTCCGGTGAGGGCGAGCGTGCCTGGTTCGCGGTGTCGGCTCCCGTCGACCCGCGCGTGTCGGTTGCCGTGTTCGTGCCTGCTGCCGGGCTGGAGACCAAGGTCGCGCGTGGCCTGCTCCCCGCGACGGTGAGTCATGCCGACGCGGCCCGCAACGCCGGACGTGCGGCGTTGCTGGTCGCCGCTCTGGCGTCCCGCCCAGAGTTGCTGCTCACCGCGACCGAAGACCGGTTGCACCAGGACCATCGCGAGCCCGGGATGCCAGAATCACTCGCACTGATGCGCGCACTGCGCGCCGACGGCCACCCGGCGATCATCTCCGGTGCCGGTCCCACGGTCCTGACCTTCACCGACGGCACGGACCTCACGTCGTACTGTCCCCAGGGGTGGCGGGTCCTCCACCTCGCGGTCGCCACGACGGGAGCACAGGTCCTGCCCTGACCCTCGCGTCGCGACGTGTACGCTGACCGCGCGCGGCTTCTGCAGCGCACTCCGGCATTGTGCGGCCCGTCGGGCCCGCCCGGATGAGACGACACACGAGGACATCAGCGTGACTGAAAGCATCGACCCGACCGTGGCTGCTCCCCGGGAAGCACTGAAGAAGCGCGGCGGGAGCCTGAACTCGCTGCTCCTGGCGGACCTCAAGGCGATGGCCGGAGCACTCGGCGTCAAGGGCACCGGCAGCATGAAGAAGGCGCAGCTGGTCGAGGCGATCAAGG
>JBEBTI010000284.1:0-3686 GCA_040393845.1 Nocardioides daejeonensis | reverse complement strand
TCGTCGTACCTCGTGCAGACCCGCATCACGTCGTACGCCGAGTTGGCCGATCACGGCGAAGTGCTGGCCCTCGTCAAGGACGCGCTGAAGCCGGACCTCCCCGAGATCACCGTGGACGAACTCGAGGACGCGATCAGCGCCGAGGCCGAGTCGACGTCGCTGATCCTGACCGTCAAGGCCCGCGCAGCGGACCCCCACGACGCCCAACTGATCGCCTCCGCCGCCTCGAAGGTGTTGGCGGGATACCTGCGCGAGATCGAGACGCCGACCGGCCAGTCCCGCTCCCAGATCACCACCACGGTCACCTACCAGGCCACCTTCAACGCCAGCCCCGCCAGCCCGAAGTTGCTGCTCAACTTCGCCGCTGCCGGGGTGATCGGTCTGCTGCTCGGCATCGCGCTGGCCGTCCTGCGCGACATCCTCGACCACACGATGAAGACCTTCGAGGACGTCGAGCGGGTGGCCGGAGCACCGGTGATGGCCAGCGTCGCCTTCGACAAATCGGTGCAACGCACCCCACTGCTCTCCGATGTTCACGGCTTCTCTCCGCGCGCCGAGGCGTTCCGGCTGCTCCGCACCAACCTGCAATATCTCGACCTCGACGAACAGCCACGCTCCTTGGTGATCTCCAGTCCGCTGCCCGGAGAGGGCAAGACGAGTACGTCGACCAACCTCGCGGTCGCGCTCGCCCAAGCCGGGCGTCGGGTGCTGCTGCTCGATGGCGACCTGCGCCGCCCCCGCATCGCCGACCTGCTCGACCTCGAGTCGAAGGTCGGTCTGACCACGGTGCTGGTCGGCAAGACCACGCTCGCCGAGAGCATCCAGATCCACCAACCCACCGGCCTCGCCTTCCTGGCTGGTGGGCCGATCCCGCCGAACCCGACCGAGGTGTTGCAGGCCGCGGCCACCCGTGCCCTGATCGAACGGGTGCGGGAGATGTACGACATCGTGATCATCGACGCTCCGCCGCTGCTCCCCGTCGCCGACGCGGCGATCCTGGCGCGTGCCGCCGACGGAGCCCTGCTGGTGTGCCGCCACGGCAAGACCACCGAAGAGGAACTGCACGGCGCAGCCACCCGCCTCGAGACCGTGGGTGCGCGGCTGTTCGGCGTCGTGGTCAACATGGTGCCGCGCCGCGCGCGGGAGGGATACAGCTATTACTACTACGAGGACGAGCAGCTGCTGAACCTCAAGAACTCGCAGTAACCCTGACCATGAGGCTCGTACGGCGGCTGGTGGCGAGCGCCTTCCTGTGGGGACTGGCGATCGTGTTGACCGCAGCCCTGGTGATCGTTGCGCGCGAT
Organism: Nocardioides daejeonensis; assembly: GCA_040393845.1. GTDB lineage: Bacteria > Actinomycetota > Actinomycetes > Propionibacteriales > Nocardioidaceae > Nocardioides > Nocardioides daejeonensis_A. Next base: position 2,382 of record JBEBTI010000284.1, on the reverse strand, counting down.
TCGCTGGTGCTGGCGATCCTCGGAATCGTCGCTGCGATGGTGATCGCCTTCATCGTCATCGTCGGCCCGCACCGCGCCGGCACGTCGTTCGTCGTCCTTGGCACGGTGGGTGCTCCGATGAGCGCGCTCGTCGTCCCGCAGGCCACCTTCGTCACACTGGCCGACCTGTTGTACGCCGTGGGATTCGTGCTGCTGTTGCCGACGATCCTGCAGTCCAACGTGCGGATGCCCGCCGTGTTCACCGGCGCAGCCCTTGCCTGCTTGGGGATCGGACTGGTCGCAACACTCGCCAGTGGCGACTGGCTGACAAGTTTCGGCTTCCAGATCCGCTTCGTCGCCGGCGTACTGATCGTGCCGTTGGTGTTCCTGCTGTGGCGCCCGTCGCTGAAGGTGGTGCAGGCCCTCTGCACCGCCTATGTCCTCGGCGTCATGATCAGCCTGTACGGCGGACTGGCCCTCGGCGACCGGCCCGGTGGTCGGTTCATCGGGTTCACCGAACACCCCAACGTGTATGGGCTCACTGGCCTGTTCGCCACCGGGATCGTGGTGTTCATGATCAGTCAGGTGCGCAAGCAGTGGGTGTGGTTGTGGCTCTTCTTCGGCGCCAGTGCCTTGGGCGTGGTGTGGTTCAGCGGATCCCGCGCCGCCCTGGTGGTCGCGGGCGCACTCGCCTTGGCGTTCCCGATCCTGGAACGATCGGCGAAGACCGCCGGCTGGCTGATCGGCAGCGTGGCAGCACTCCTCCTGATCGCCGACCGGATCAAGATCGGCAGTGGTTCGGCGCTCGACCGCCTGCTCGGCGGCGAGGTGTCCAGCAACTCCGACGCCGCTCGCGAGGAGCTGTTCAACCACTACTGGGAAGGCTTCCTGGACCGGCCTTTCATCGGCCACGGCTTCGAGGAGTCGGTGCTGGGACACAACGTCTACCTCCAGATCGCCTTTGCGATGGGCGTGTTCGGGATGCTTGCGTTCATCGTGGTGATCGCCGCCGGCGCAGCTCAGCTGCTGACCGCACCGAAGCCGTTCAACCGGATCGCCTACCCCGCGGTCAGCTACCTGATGATCGCGCCACTGACCAGCGTCGTGTGGGACCGCTACATCTGGGTGCCGATCGCACTGGCCCTGGTGCTGGCCGCCGACGTGGCCCGGCAGCGCGCCGGACAGGTCACCGATCTGTTGTCGGCACCGGACACAGCGCCGAGGCCCGAGGGGTCGGGACGCCGACGGGCCGACGTACCCGTCGACTCGGTTCCCACCCGCACGCAGATCTACGCGCCGCCGTCGCTCCGGTCACGGTGGTGACGGGCATCGTCCAGAACCTGAGCAGACCGTGCACGCCGCCCCAATCAGCGTGGCATGCTCATCTGTTGGTGACACCACGTTGCCGGCTCGATCCACGACGGCAACCGACGCAGGAGATGACGTGACGACCATGACCACATCGGGCGACACCACCCATCGCACCTGCCCGGGGTGCGGATCCGCCCGCGTGCTGCACTATCCGCCGTCACGACAGTCGGCACGCAGCGTGCTGCGCTGCCGATCCTGCGGTCTGCGTTCGTGGGCTGAGCACCATGAACTGCTGGAGCCACTGCACAACACGCTCCAGTCGGCCGAGGACGACCGGGACTTCGCCGCCGAGTACACCGGCTATGCCGACGCCAAGCGGCAGGGCACCGTCGACTCGGCCTGGGCCGACACCCTGGCGAGGCTGCGCCAGATGGTCGGCCCCGCCGCCGCACCGCGCCTGTACGACGTCGGTGCCGGCGACGGCGCCTTCCTGCGGCTGGCCGAAAGTCGGGGTTTCCGGGTGGCCGGAAACGAAGTGCACTCCGGGGCGATCCGGTTGGCGGCACAACGCTATGGCTACCAGCTCGACGCCGGCGACCTGGCCGATCTTGATCTGGAGCCGATCCATGATGCGTTGACGATGTGGTGCGTGATGGTGCACACCGACGATGTCGACCAGACCCTGCGCAACTGTCACGCGATGCTCAAACCCGGCGGCACGCTGTTCCTGCAGACCCCTCACTGGACGACTGCCGACCAGGTCGCGCTCTCCACCCTGCGCGCCACTGGCGGCCGCGTTGCGCGCGTCGTCGACCGTCGCGTCGCCTCACACCACTGGCAACTGCACACCACACGCAGCATCCGCGTGCTCCTGGCTCGCAACGGATTCGACACCGTCTCTGTTCGCCCTCGTGCTCGTTACAGCCTCAACTCGACCCTCTACCTCCAGTCGCTCGGGCTGTCGGAGTCGATGTCACGTCGTACCAGCAAAGTCGTCGACCTGCTGATCAAGTACGGCCCCGTGCCCCGCATCGTCCTCGACGTCTACGCCCGCAAACGCTGACTGGCTACGTCGCAATTCCCCGGTTGGCC
>JBEBTI010000283.1:0-3690 GCA_040393845.1 Nocardioides daejeonensis | reverse complement strand
GCCAGTCGATCCCGGACCCTTCTGGGAACTCGACGACCACCGCGCAGTTGCCTAGCGTCCATCTTGCCTAGCTTCCATGCTGAGGTCGCGCTGCCCTACGGTGCGACCGCCGAGGCAAGCTGGAAGAAGTCCGTCGGCAGGCGATGTGCAAGACGCCACGTGATCGCGATCGGTCGATCGCCTGTGTGAGTGACATAGTGAGCCGGGCCCAGGAACAGGTAGGGCGAGGTGCCGAAATCGTCCTTCGTCTGGTGCCGAGCAAACAGAAGCACTCGACTTGTGCTGCTGAGGTATCGCTGTCCGGTCTTCGAGCCCACGCTGGTGGTGGACTGGCTCTCCCAATGAAAGAGCTCCGGGCTGATCGGATAGTCCGCATACATCGTGGAGGGGGAGTAGTCCGCCTCGGACTTCTTCAGCGTGATGAAGAAGGCATCCACGTTGAGGTCGGGTGAATACCAGACGCCCTCGCGCATGCTGTTGGGCATCCGCGGGAAGTCCAGCGCGGCCAAGATCTCCTCGCGTTGGTAGCGCGCGTGTACCTGTAGTGGAATGCCGCCCAAGTCACCCAGCAACGGTGTCGTCAGGTGTCGCGCAGCATTGAAGGCAATGTCGATCACTGACCGCAACTCGGTGCGAACTGCGAGTTCCTCGGCAACGTGATTCCACCCGTCGGCGATCGAGGCGAATCCGCCGCCGTCTGACCACAGCGAGTAGTAGAGCATCCGGGCAACGCGTTGTTCATGAGACGACAACTGCGCGTAGTCCGGCATCGGGTCGGACAACAACTGCGAGTAGAGCGTGGCGCGTTGGGGGTCATCGACATGAGCAAAGGCGCGAATCCGCTTGAGCAGTTTCTCCTCCAGCGCGGCTCCGGGCGGCGTCGGTAGGTCGGCATCGCGTTGCAGTTTCGTCCACGACGACTGGCCCTGACGCAGGATGTTGCCAAGCTCGAGACCGCTGTTTTCCAGGAACCGGGCCAGGTCGCGCTGCGGGTTCGCCTTCAACTCAGCGACGATCTTGTTCCAGCGCGTGCTGATCTGGCTGCGCAGGTTGTCGAGAATGCTCGCCTGCGCCTGTCGATCCATCACGATCTGGCACCCAGATGGCAGGAAGGGGAAGCCATCCTCCACCTGACTCACCAGTCGCTTGCCGCTTTCGCCAGTCAGGGACCGATAGCGACGGGCGAAGTCGAACTCGGTGCGGTGGATGCCGACGAAGTCGAGCACGGTCAGAACAGCCTTGTCCTGGGTCCGACGCAGCCCACGTCCGAGCTGCTGCATAAAGATGGTGGCGCTCTCGGTGGGACGCAGCATCAACAGGGTGTCGACGTCCGGTACGTCGAGCCCCTCGTTGAAGACGTCGACGGTGAAGAGCACGTTCACAGTCGCCGCGCGCAGCTCCCGAAGGGCTGCTTCGCGCTCATGAGAAGGCGTGTTGCCGGTGACGGTTCGGGCTGGCACACCGGACTCGTTGAAGACACGAGTCATGAACTCCGCGTGGGCAACCGAGACGCAGAAACCAAGTGCTCGCATCCGGGACACATCGCTCACCTTGTCGCGCAAGTTCTGCAGCACGATGCGAGCGCGGGCGTCGTTGCCGGTGAAGACCCCGTCGAGTGCCGCTTCGTCGTAGTGACCACGGCGCCAGGCGATCGCACGTAGATCTGTGCCATCGGCAATGGCGAAGTAATGGAACGGGCAGAGCAGGTCGGCGCCGAGAGCGTCCCAGAGGCGGAGTTCGGTGGCCACCCGGCCGTCGAAGAACTCGCGCACGTCCTTGCCGTCACCGCGCTCCGGCGTTGCGGTCAAGCCGAGTAGTTCTCGTGGTTGGAGATGATCCAGGAGCCGTTGGTAGGTGCGGGCTTCCGCGTGGTGGAACTCGTCGATCACCACGACGGCGAAGGCGTCTCGCGGAATGTTGGCGACGCCGTACGACGTCAGCGACTGCACACTCGCAAACACGTGCTGCCAACGCTCGGGGCGGGCTCCGCCGACGTAGAGCTCGCCGAAGTCTCCGTCGGAGAGGACTTCGCGATAGGTCCGCAGCGATTGCTGGAGAATCTCCTTGCGGTGGGCCACGAACAGGAGTCTGGGACGGCGGGCGGCTTGGGTGCAGAGCCGGCGGTAGTCCAGCGCGGCGATCACGGTCTTGCCGGTGCCGGTGGCAGCGACGACCAAGTTGCGGTGTCGATCGTGCAGGACTCTCTCGACCTCGATTTGGTCGAGCATCTCTTGTTGATACGGGAACGGGCGCACTTCCAGGCCGGAGATGGAGATCGTGACGCGATCACTCCGTCGTCCACCCTTGGCGGCGGCGAGAGCATCGTCGAGTCGATCCCGATCCCGGTCTGGGTCATAGGGTTCGAATTCGCTTGAGTTCCAGTAGGTGTCGAAGGTTGCTCGGAACTTCTGCATGAGAGCAGGCGTTGCGGTCGTGCTGAGTCGCACATTCCACTCGACGCCTTCGAGCATCGCGCTCGTCGTCAGGTTGGACGAGCCCACATAGGCGGTGTTGAAGCCGGAGTTGCGTTCAAACAGCCATGCCTTGGCATGCAGTCGCGTCCGCGCGGCGTCGTACTGGACGCGAACCTCCGCGCCGAACTCGTTGACCAGACGGTCGAGTGCTCGACGTTCGGTGCCGCCGATGTAGGTCGTGGTGATGACTCTGAGCGGGATGCCGGCCTCGCGGAGTGTGCCGAGTTGCTTCTCCAGCAAGCGCAAACCGTGCCACATCACGAACGCGCAGAGGAGGTCGACCGAGTCAGCAGAATCCAGCTCAGCGCGAAGTTCCGCAGCCAGGCTTGGTTCACCGTGTGCATTGGTCAGAAGAGCCGCGTCATTGAGTGGGGTACGCGGTCGCTGGGAATACCTACGGATAACACCGGGGCCGGCCGGTGCGCGCAGAGACTCGAGGTGTTGAACCGGGTCGAGAACCGACGTGTTGTCGCCAGTGATCTGAGCCAGCATCTCGTTGGCAAGGGCGAGTCGCTTCGCGGGATCCCTGACCGTTTCCAACCGCCGGAACGCGGCATGTGCCAGGTGTCGCGCCAGCACGTGCGTTTGATCTTCGGCATCGACCTTGCCGAATGTTGCGTCCCATGTCTGCTGGCTGTCCAGGGCCGACTGCAACTGCCGAGTGAGGACGGACTCGTAGATTCCCTCCGCGAAAGGAGTGCTCACGGCGCGACCCTGTTGGCGTGACCGCCGAGAAGATCGACAGCCGGAATGTCTGCCGGCGCCCACTGAAGCTGGTGGAGGTCGTGAGGAGCCAACCACTGCACGGCTGCGTGTTCGGTGAGATGCGGCGTACCGCTGATCAGATCGCAGTGGAAGGTGGTGAGGGTGACGACACCAAAGTCGTATTCATGAACGGTCGTGGTGACCTCTCGACCGACGCGCACATCGCAGCAGAGCTCTTCGTCGATCTCGCGCCGCAGCGCTTCGTGCGGCGTCTCTCCTGGCTCGATCTTGCCGCCAGGAAACTCCCACAATCCTGCGAGGCTGCCCGATCGGCCGCGCTGGGCGCAGAGGATGAGTCCGTGATGCACGATGACCGCACCGACGACTTTGATGTGCTTCTTCACGAACGCTCCTGTCGACGTGGGCAGCTTAGATAACGGGCCCAGGCCGCGTGGCGTGTTCCCGAGATCTGACAGGCGCGAGCAGTGAGTGCTCGGCACAGCCCGCTGCC
>JBEBTI010000282.1:0-3705 GCA_040393845.1 Nocardioides daejeonensis | reverse complement strand
CATGAATGCCGCCCGCCGGGACGGCCTGCCGCTGCCCGTTAAGCAGCTCATGTGGGACCGCCTTGACGTGTTCCTCGAGAACTGCTGCGAACGTCTTGATCGACTCTGCCGTGCCACCGATCATCTGGTGAAGCATCCCTGTTTCTCCCGCCTCGCAAGTTCTCAGGACGTCCTGCACTCTGGCTGCTCCGGCAACCACTCCGCAGGACGTCCCGAACAAGGCAGGGGCGCGGGGGCTACGTGACACTGGCAGTGTCGGATAAGTTCTCACCGTGTCCGAGTCCAGCGTCGCCCTCAAGCCGACTGCCGTCGAGTCGTCTGCCGGCGTCACGCCCCTGGAGCGATTCGGCCCCGACTTCCTGCGCCTGATCCTGCACCGTGACCGCGTCACCCAGTCGATCGACCGCGTGCTGGGCGACACCTTGAAGCTCGGTCCGATCGGCGCCGGGCCGGGCCGCAAGATCGCCAGCATCACTGCCAACGGCACCTTCTCGCCGTCGTACGGTCACGCGCTGGAGGACGGTACGACGGGCTATCGGGTCTTCGTGCCGCTTGCGGTCACCTTCGACCTGAGCCTGCCCGTGGACCAGATGCGCTTCCAAGCTGACGTGGTGCTGCCGCTGGAGATCCGGATGAGCCTCGAGGACCCCCTGACGATCATCTGGGACATCGAGACGCCGGCCGAGGACGAGGTCCGCATCGAGGTGCGTGCCGACAACCGGCGCTCGACGATGGTGCAGAAGATCGCCGGGATCGACGGGGAGCTGCGCCGCTTCATCGTGCGCTTCGTCGCCCGCGAGCTGACCAAGCCGCACGTGGTGAAGGCTCGGCGCATCGAGCTGCTGCCGCTGATCGACGCAGCGTGGCCGGTGATCGCGGAGCAGTTTCTGCCGAACTCCCCCGAGGACCGGCTCGGGCCACCTGCCCCGGCGAGCTGAGATGGCGTTCCCAGGCCGGTTCGTCCCGGTGCACCGCACCCGACCGGTGGCGGTCGTCGTACCGGCTGCTCCGGACGCCGATCCGCGGGTGCCGTCGCGCGCCATCGAGTTCGCACGCCCGCCGACCGGCGGACCGGAGCCGGCTGGTCGGGCGAAGGGCTCACCGTCACCGGCTGGTACGACGCGGGGCGTTGCGGCATCGACGTGCGCACCCCGGCAGGACGCTCGACCCACACCAGTCGCCTCTCCGGAAGCGTGCGCCGGCCCGAGTCGATCGCCGTCACCCTGACCGGCAGCCAGGTCACTGTGCTCACCCGGGCCCGCGGCGCCTGGACGGTGCGGGCGAAGGTCGACCTGGCCGAGAGCGGCATGCCTGTCCCCTACTCGTCATTGACCGCCCACCACGACGTCGAGCCGACCGCGCTCGGGAGGTTTGGTCAGCTGGGCCTGCGCGACCTGCACCTGGTCACGTACGCCGACGGGTCGCCGTACCGCCGCGACGGCCTGGTCTTCCTCACCGCGACGCACGCGGGGCCCGGGTTCTTCGCCACCGCGCACTGCGGGGTGTGGTCCTTCGACCCGGTGACCCATGCGCTCGACCATCGCGCAGACCTGTGGTTCGAACGCGACGGGCGGGTGCTCGGCGACCACGCGGTGCACATGATCCGCGACGGCGACACATGGCTGGTCGCGGCCAGCACCTGGGGCGACTTCGACCGCGACGACGTCGGACTCACCCTCACCCGGACGACCGACGACCTGCTGGATGGGGAGCACGTGTTGGCGAGCACGCCGCTCGACGTGTCCGCGGCAGTGAAGGAGGGCGTGGGCGTGTGGGACCCGCACCTGACGCTCATCGACGGCCACTGGCACCTGGCGTGCGTCGTCGCCTCCGAGTTCTTCATCTTCCGACCGGTGCTGCTGCGGGCGCACGCGCCGGGTCGCCTTGGCGACTGGGAGTTGCTCGGCGAGGCGCCTGATCGCGTCGCGACCGAAGGCACCCAACTGGTGCGCCTCGACGACGAGTGGCGGGTGTTGGCCAGCGACGGGCCGGACAGTCGCCGCCAACTGCGCCGGCGCTACCCCGTCTTCGACCTGCGGATGCGTGAGATCGCAACGCTCGATGCGCCGTACCCCACGAACCTGCCGTCGCCCACGCTGCTGGAGCACGACGGGGGTTGGCTGCTGCTCACCTTCGACGGGACGTCGTACGGCGGACGCGTGGCGGGATACGGCACCCACGGCGACGTGCTGGTCTTCCGCAGCGGCACGATGCCGTGACGGGTCGACGTACCCGGGGGTACGCCGACCACGTAGCGGTCATTCGTTTGTGTGCTCCCTGAGCAGCGCCAGGATTTCCGACTCGCGGAACCGGCGATGCCCGCCCAAGGTGCGTATCGAACTGATCTTGCCGGCCTTGGCCCAACGGGTGACTGTCTTGGGATCCACCCGAAAGAGCGCTGCGACTTCAGCCGGAGTGAGCAGGTTTTCTACGTCTCCGTCGCGGGAACTCATGGATCCACTTTCTTCAGGGAAGGTGTCCGGATTCCCCGAGTCTGGCACATCCGTCCAACTCGTCCCATGCGTGCGAGCGCACCTGTGAGCCAGGTGCCGAAGGCAGCTGGTGGCCGACCGAAGTCAGCGATCAGTCGCGCGGAGGCTCCGCATATTCGGAGTAGTCGTCGTTCTCGTCGTCAGACGAATCCGACTTGGCTCCGGCACTTGTGCCATGCAGCTCCTGGGCCAGGGCTGAGAAGTCCGTGTCGTGCGTACGGTACTTCAGGTCCCGGGCAACCTTCGTCTGCTTGGCCTTTGCTCGGCCGCGTCCCATAGGATCGACCCCTTCGCGCGCTGGGCCGGGATACAGGCGGTCGGCGAGACCGCGCGTCCTGGCTCTTTGGTCTGGTATCTCGTAGGGGCAACGCTACCCGAGTCGTGGCTGTTCCCGCGAACCGGTCACCCGTTCCGCGTGGTTTTGCTGGTTTTCACCAGCCCGGGTGCTGTCCGACCAGCTCAACGGAGCCGTCACCGGCACCGACGGTGCCCGCCACCCAAGCCCGGATTCCCTGCTCGGCCAGGACCGCGACTGCCTTGTCGGCATCGTCGGCGGCGGTCAGGGCGACCATGCCGACGCCGCAGTTGAGGGTCATCTCGAGGTCGGGCTGGCTGACCTGGCCGACCTGGCGGACGAGGTCGAAGATCGGCTGCGGGGTCCAGGTGGCGCGGTCCAAGGTGGCGCTGAGGTGCTCGGGCAGCACCCGCTCGAGGTTGGCAGCCAGGCCGCCACCGGTGATGTGCGACATCGCGTGGGTCTCGGTCTGGTCGGCCAATGTGAGGCACGGCTTGGCATAGATGCGGGTCGGCTCGAGCAACTCCTCGCCGAGGGTGCGGCCGAGCTCGGGGACGTCGCGGTCCAGCGCCCACTTGGCGGTGTTGAGCAGGACATGACGCACCAGGGAGTATCCGTTGGAGTGCAGTCCGCTGGCCTCCATCGCGATGACCACGTCGCCCGCACTGACCAGCTCCGCACCGAGCAGCTTGCTCGCCTCCACCACGCCGGTGGTCGAGCCGGCGACGTCGTACTCGTCGGGGCCGAGCAGGCCGGGGTGTTCGGCGGTCTCGCCGCCGATGAGCGCGCAGCCGGCCAGCACGCAGGCCTCGGCGATGCCCTTGACGATCGCGGCGATGCGCTCAGGGTGCACCTTGCCGGTGGCGATGTAGTCGGTGAGGAAGAGCGGCTCCGCGCCGCAGACGACGAGGTCGTCGA
>JBEBTI010000281.1:0-3717 GCA_040393845.1 Nocardioides daejeonensis | reverse complement strand
TCGCCGAGCATGAAGGACCAGTGGTCCGGGAAGATCTTGCGCAGGTTCTTCTTCGCCGCAGTGGCGAGTCCCAGACGCTCGTCGGCCCAGCCCACCACACGGGCGCCACGGCTGGGCTTGTTCGCCGCCGCGGGGCTCTTGCCGTTGCTCTTGGCCACGGAGTCGGTGCTCACTTGGGTTCACGCCCTTCGTAGGACTCGGGGGAGTTGCGCTCGAAGTAGCTCGGGCCGACCGGCTCCAGGAAGCCGCTGCGGGCGATCAGGAAGCCGTCGTCGTCGACGCCGATCGGGAGCTGCGGGAGAGCACGGGTAGCGGGACCGAAGACCACGCGTCCCTTGTCGCCCAGGTCGAACGTCGACTGGTGGCAGGGGCAGAGCAGGTGGTGCGTCTGCTGCTCCCACAGTGCGATCGGGCAGCCCATGTGGGTGCAGATCTTGGAGTAGCACAGGATGCCCTCGTAGCCCCAGTTCTGGGTCTTCTCGGTGATGTCCTTCGGCTCCATGCGGACCACGATGACCGCCGACTTCGCCTTCTCGACGATGGCGTGGTGGCCGTGCTGCATCGGCACGCCACGGGCGGCCATGTCAGCTTCGTCGGTGCGCGGGTCCGGGGTGGGCACGAGGCCCTCGGGCTCCGCGTTGACCAACTGGCCGATCTCGAGGTCGGTCGGGCGGATCCAGCGACCGGTGACGTCGTTGACGATGCGGGTGCCGGCCTTCCAGATCGTCTTCTCGAGCTTCTTGCCCGGCAGCGGGCCGATGTCGCGCAGGGCGACGATCAGCGGCAGGCCGACGAATCCGAGAGCGCCGAGCAGCGTGTTGCGGACCAGCGGGCGACGGCCGAGACCGGACTCCTCGAGGCCGGCAGCGAGTGCGGCGAGCGTCTCCTGGCGGTCCTCCTCGGAGGAGGCGGCCGGGTGGCGGTCCTCGGCGATCTCGACGTCAGCCATCAACTTGCGGGCCCAGTGGATGATGCCGATGCCGACGCAGAGCAGCGAACCGGCCATCGTCACGCCGAGCGAGACGTTCATGGCACCGAGGCCCATCACGATCTCGTACTTGTCGATGGAGAAGTAGGCGACGACGAAGAGGACGGCGAAGACCATCGAGAGGATGAACCAGGTGGCTACCTGACGCTCAGCGCGCTTCTCGGCCTTCTCGTCGATGTCCGTCGGACGCCAGGTGTGTTCCTCGAGGCCCGGGTTGGCCAGAGGCTCTTCCGCGACCGCGGGAAGAGTTTCGTGGTGCTCGGTCACGAGTGCGTCCCCTCGCCAATCTTGGTCTTCTTGTCAGTGCGGGTCGTGTGCGAGGCGATCCAGTAGGCGAAGCCCACCAGGCCTCCGATGCCGAACAGCCAGGCAAACATGCCCTCGCTGACCGGGCCGAGTCCGCCGAGGCTGAATCCGCCCTGGCCGGCGCGCTCGTCGATCGAGTCGAGGTAGGCGATGATCGCTGCCTTGTCCTCGGGATTGAGGACCTCGTCGGAGAAGACCGGCATCTGCTGCGGACCGGTCTGCATGGCCTCGTAGAGGTGCACCGCGCTGGTGTCCCTCAGCGCCGGGGCGTACTTGCCCCACGGCATCGCGCCACCGGAACCGTCGAAGTTGTGGCAGGCGGTGCAGTTGGTCAGGAACAGCTGGCCTCCGCGCACGACGGCTTCGCGGCGCTCGTCCTCGGAGAGGTGGTCCAGCGTGTACTGCGCGGAGGTCGGGATCTCCGGGCCGGGGCCGAGTGAGGCGACGTACGCCGACAGGGCCTCGATCTCGCTGTCGGAGTAGACAGCGTCCTTGGCGGGAGCCTGCTGGCCCGGGTTCTGCATCGGCATGCGGCCGGTGCCGACCTGGAAGTGGACAGCTGCGGCGCCGACGCCGACCAACGACGGGCCGTACTGGCCGTCCTGGCTGTTGATGCCCTCGCCGTTCTGCCCGTGGCAGAAGGCGCAACCGACCAGGAAGAGCTCACGGCCCTCTTGGATCAGCTGGTCGTCGGACTTGCCTGCCTCGTCAGCGTTCGACGGGGAGAGGACGGCTTGATAGAGGCCGCCCATCAGGAGCAGCCCGAGCAGCATGACCACGAGGCCCGCGACGCGACTGCGGCGATGCCGAGACAGTCGGCCGGCGGAGCGGTTCAGGAGACGCACGAATTCAGTCCTTGCTCTTGACGGTCAGGTGCTACTGGATCAGGTAGATCGTGGCGAACAGGCCGATCCACACGACGTCGACGAAGTGCCAGTAGTAGGACACGACGACGGCGCTGATCGCCTGTTCGTGGGTGAACCTCTTGGCGACGTACGTGCGCCCGAGGACCAGGAGGAACGCGAGGAGGCCACCGGTCACGTGGATGCCGTGGAAGCCGGTCGTCAGATAGAAGACGGTGCCGTAGGCGTTGGCCGGAATGGTCACACCGTGGTGGATCAGCTCGGCGTACTCCAGGGCCTGGCCGCCGATGAAGATCGACCCCATGATGTAGGTGAGGATGAACCACTCGCGCAGGCCCCACTTGGCCACGTTGAACAGGGATCCGGCGCGAGACACCTGACCGCGCTCAGCGGCGAAGACGCCGAGCTGGCAGGTGACCGAGGAGAGCACCAGGACCGTCGTGTTGGCCGTCGAGAACGGCACGTTGAGAAGGTCCGTCTGGCTCGCCCACAGGTCGGGGCTCTGGGCCCGGATCGTGAAGTAGCACGCGAACAGCGCGGCAAAGAACATCAGCTCGCTCGAAAGCCAGATGATGGTGCCCACGCTGACCATGCTGGGACGGTCGTGATGCCCGTGAAGACGGGAAGCCGGAATCGCAGTTGCTGTCGCCACGGGCCTCATTATGTATGTTCGGGAAGCAGAGGGCACCCCGACCCCCTGAAACCGGGCGTCATAAAGTTCACATCGTGTTGTTTCCGCTGCTCACGACCGCTTCCGCCGCCACCGACGACCTCCCGCCGTTCGAGTGGCACACCGCCTTCACGCACTGGTCGATGGACCCGTTCCTGTTCGTCGGGATCATCTGGGTGACCGGTCTCTACCTCTGGGGCGTGTATCTGCTCCACCAGCGCGGCGACCGGTGGCCGATCGGCCGGACCCTGGCCTTCGTGGTCGCCGGCATGGGCGGGTTCTTCTTCGCCACCCAAGGTGGCGTCGCGCGCTACGACACCGTGCTGCTGAGCACCCACATGGTCCAGCACATGATCCTGTCGATGTGGGTGCCGGTGTTCCTGGCGCTCGGTGCGCCGGTCACCCTTGCGCTGCGGGTGCTGCCGCAGGCGCCGCGCAAGTGGCTGCTCGTCGTACTGCATTCGTGGGTGGCGAAGGTCGTGGCGTTCCCGCCGCTGGCGCTGGCGCTGTACGTCGTCTCGCCCTGGGCCCTCTACTTCACCGGTTGGTACGACGCATCCCTCGACTCGGCGTACATCCACCAGATCATGCACGTCCATTTGGTGCTGGTCGGCTCGCTCTTCTTCTGGCCGATCCTCGGCATCGACCCGGTGCCCGGGCGGGTGAGCTATCCGATGCGGTTGCTGCTGTTGGTCCTGACGCTGCCGTTCCATGCCTTCCTCGGCGTCACGATCATGAGCCAGGACACGATCATCGGCGAGGAGCACTACGCCGCGTTGCGCGAAGGCCCAATGGGCAGCTGGCTGCCGTCAATGGCGGACGACCAGAACCTTGCCGGTGGCATCCTCTGGGCCTCTGGTGACCTGGTCGGCCTCGTCTTCTTCTTCGTG
>JBEBTI010000280.1:0-3731 GCA_040393845.1 Nocardioides daejeonensis | reverse complement strand
GCGCTGGTGGAGACCGGCTCGGAGCACGCGATCATCGACATCACCGGGGTCTCCGCCGTCGACACCCAGGTCGCCCAACACCTGCTCAAGACCGTGCACGCAGCGCGGCTGCTCGGGGCGGAGTGCATCATCTCCGGCATCCGACCCCAGATCGCGCAGACCGTTGTCGCGCTCGGCATCGAGTTCGGCGACATCGAGACGAAGGCCACCCTGGCCGACGCCACCCTCGTGGCGATGCGTCGGTCCGGATATGACGTGGTCCGCTCGTGATCGACCGGATTCCGATCCTCAAGATCGAGGACATCCTGCTGGTCTCCATCCAGGTGGAGCTGCAGGACCACACGGCCCTGCAACTCCAGGACGACCTCAGCAACAAGATCGTGCAGACCGGCGCCAAGGGAGTGCTGATCGACATCTCCGGACTCGGCATCGTCGACAGCTTCATCGGCCGGATGATCTCCACCACCGCGGCCGTGTCGCGGGTGTTGGACGCCGAGACGGTCCTGGTCGGCATGCAGCCCGCCGTCGCGATCACCCTCGTCGAGCTCGGGCTGACCCTGCACGGCGTACGCACCGCGCTCGACGTGGACCGCGGCCTGCGGCTGCTCCGCACCAGCATCGAAACCAGAAGCCTCTCCCACGGTGCAGGCGATGACCGTCACGCCGGATAGCCCCGTCGAGGTCACGCTCGCCTCCGACTCCGACGTGGTCCGCGTGCGTCAGCTGGTGCGCGACGCCGCGAACGCGGCGAAACTCAGCCTGGTCGACCAGACCAAGGTGATCACTGCAGCCAGCGAGATCGCCCGCAACACGCTGACCTACGGCGGGGGCGGCAACTCGGTCGTGCAGACCGTCGAACGCAACGGCAGCGTCGGTGTGATGGTCGAGTTCGTCGACAAGGGCCCGGGGATCCCCGACCTCGAGTTGGCGCTGACCGACGGCTGGACCAGTGGGGACGGCATGGGACTCGGCCTCTCCGGTGCCCGTCGCCTGGTCGACGAGTTCACCCTCGACACCGCGCCCGGTGTCGGCACCCGGGTGCAGATCACCAAGTGGAGACGGTGACGACTGTGACGCCGCGTCCCGAGGAGTCACGCCACGACGCCTGGTGGCGGGTCGACGACATTGCCGCAGTCGCCGCCGTACGCCGTGCCGCGACCACCGCCGCCGCGGCCCTGGGGTTCGGCGAGGGACGCGTGGCGGAGGTCGGGATCGTGGCCAGCGAACTCGCCACCAACCTGGTCGTGCACGCCGGTGGCGGAGAACTGGTGCTGCGGTCGTCGGCCCTCACCGATGCCGCGCCCGAGTTGCGCCTGCTGGCGATCGATGCCGGCCCCGGGCGCCGCAACATCCGGGCGATGATCACCGACGGCGAGTCGAGCCGGGGCACCCTCGGCATCGGCCTCGGCGCCTGCGCACGGATCGCCAACCGCTTCGACGCCCACTCGGTGCCCGGCGTCGGCACCGTGGTCGAACTGCTGCTGCGTGCCGATGCCGCCCCCCAGGTCGACACCCCGCGCGTGGCCACGTTGACCCGGCCGTTCGCCGACGAGCAGCGCTGCGGTGACACCGCTGCGCACCGGACGGCGGGCGACCAGGTCGTGGTGATGCTCGCCGACGGACTCGGCCACGGCACCTTGGCTGCAGACGCGTCGCGTCGCGCCGCCGAGGTGTTCCACACATGTCCGTCGGTGGCTCCGACGGTGCTGCTCGACGCGATCCACGTGGCGCTGGCCGGCACCCGCGGGGCGGCGGTCTCGGTGCTCAAGTACGACGCCGACGCGGGCGAGGTGACCCACGCCGGAGTCGGCAACATTGCGGTGCGCCTCCTGGGTGCCTCCTCCCAGACGTTGTCTCCCCAACCCGGCATCGTCGGGCACCGGATGCCGCGGGTGCGTGAGGTCGTCAGCCCGGTCGGACCGATGCGCACGGCGGTGCTGCACAGCGACGGCCTCACCCAACGCTGGGTGCTCGACGACCTCGACGGCGCGTTGGGGCACAGCCCCGGCATCGTGTGTGCGGCGTTGATGCGCACCGCCGCCAGCGGGCGAGATGATGCCAGTGTGATTGCGATCGGACTGGGCGGATGAGCCCGGATGAACCCACCCAGGAGTCGGCCATGACCGAGTCGGACCTCGAGGCGATGCGCGCCGAGGTGGAGAACTGCCGACGCGAGGTCGCCGCGGCGTACGACGAGTTGGAGCGCACCAACAAGGGTGTGGTCGCGCTCTATGCCGAGATCGACGACAAGAACCTGCAGTTGCGCGAGGCGACCGCCTCCAAGACCCGCTTCCTGCGCAGCATCAGCCATGAGTTGCGCACCCCGGTCAACTCGATCCTCGGGCTCACCCGGCTGATGCTCGATCCACGCCAGTCCGATCAACTCAACGCGGAGCAGACCGAGCAGGTCGAGTTCGTCCGGGCCAGCGCCTCCGACCTGTCGCGTCTGGTCGAGGAGCTGCTCGACCTGGCGAAGGCGGAGTCCGGCCGGCTGGAGCCGGTGCTGCAGGACGTCTCGCTCGCTGACCTCTTCGAAAGTCTGCGCGGCGTCGTCGAGCCGTTGCTCAGGGACGGCGTGACACTCGACATCCGCATCTCGGGCGTCGAGCGGGTGCACACCGACCCCACCCTGCTGCGGCACGTGCTGCGCAACCTGCTGAGCAACGCGGCCAAGTTCACCGTGGCGGGCACGATCACGTTGAGCGCTGTCACCGGTGCGGAACACCACGTCGAACTCGCGGTGACCGACACCGGCGTCGGCATCTCGGAAGAGGACCTGCCGAAGATCTTCGAGGAGTTCTTCCAGGCGCCGTCCCCGTTGCAGGTCGGCGCGCGGGGGACCGGCCTCGGCCTGGCGTTCGCCCAGGTCGTGGCCAAGGCGCTGGGCGGAAACCTCACGGTCGAGAGTGAACCCGAGGTCGGGAGCACGTTCTGTTTGTCCCTGCGCATCGACGGCGGCCGCGAGGCTGGAAAGGCGGAGACCGATGCCTGATCGGCTACCCCAGATCCTGGTCTGCGACGACACCCCGGCCAAGCGCTACGTGCTGTGCAGTTGGCTGCGCCGTGACGGCTACCGGGCCATCGAGGCCGAGACGATCGCGCAGGCCCGCGCCATCCTGCGGGAACGACCGATCGAGTTGGCCGTGCTCGACATACACCTGCCCGACGGCAGTGGACTGGAGGTCACCCGCGAGCTCAAGGCGGACCCCGAGCACTCCGGCATCCCGGTCGTGCACGTCTCGGCAGTGGCGGTGGAGACCGCCGACAAGGTGGCCGGACTCGACGGCGGCGCCGACGCCTATTTCATCGATCCGATCGAGCCAGACGAGTTCCTCTCGACGATCCGCGCCCTGCTGCGCTCCTCCGGAGCCCGCCGGGATGCCGAGGCGCTGGCCCATCAGCTCAGCCAACTCAACCGAGCTGCCGTGCGACTGAACCTCGCCACCACCACCCGCCGGTTGGCCGACGCGGTCGCCCGGGCGGCCTCGGAAGTGCTCGACGTACCGTCGGTCGCGGTGCTGCTTGTCGACGGCATCGCCCACCGGGCCTCGGCCGCGCCGGGCGGGAGCGTCGACGGCTACGACGAGGTCAGCGCCGAGTCCACGGTGCGCATGTTGGCCGAGGTCGGGGGCCTGACCACGGTCGACGCCACTACCCGGCCGTGGCAGCTGGCGCTGCCGGCGGCGGGCCCGGCCCAGTGGCGGGTGCGCTCAATCAGCATCGCTGGGGAG
>JBEBTI010000279.1:0-3732 GCA_040393845.1 Nocardioides daejeonensis | reverse complement strand
CAGTGGGGCCAGCAGCCGCCCGCCGGACAGCAGCCTCCCGCACAACAGTGGGGCCAGCAGCCGGGCTACGCACCTCCCGGTGGCCAGTTCGCCGGCGGCCCCGGCAAGCCCAACATCAACTTCGCCGCACTGCTGACGGGCAACTGGATCGGCGCCGCGATGGTTGCCGGTGCGGCTCTCGGCGTCGCGTTCGTGATCTCCCTGATCGTCTCCTTCGCCGCCGCCGACGACCTGAGCGTCGGGAGTGCGATCGCGATGGCCTTCCTGCTCACCGGTGCCACCTTCGGCCCGGACCTGCGCACGGACCTCGGCGACGACGTGATGATGTCGATCGGGCAGTACCCGACATTGGCCACCGTGCTGGCTCTCGGCCTGGCGGTGTTCATGTTCCAGCGCATCACCGTGGGACACCGCGACATCCGTCCGGCCCTGGCCGACGCTGCGCGAGTGGGCGTGATCCTCAGTGCGGTGCTCACCGTGCTCGCGATCGTGCTGACCGCCGTGAAGCCCGAGATCGAGGGTTATGGGCAGGCCAACTCGGGGCTGTTCTTCGCCGAAGGCGAGACGGGACTGTCGGTCCTCGGTGCGATCTTCATGCCCTTCCTCGTCACGTTCTTCGTGTTGGGTCTGTCCTGCCTCGTGCGGTCGCAGTGGATGACCGGCCGGCTCGCCGTGGTGCACGCGTGGATCTCTGCCCCGCTCCACGGCCTGGCCGCACTCGTCGTACTGTTCCTCGGCGCGGGCGTGTTCTACATGATCGCCAACATCGCCGGTGACGACGACGCACGCAGCTTCCACAGCATCGTCGGCCAGCTCTCGGTGCTGCCGTCGCTCGGCCTGTTCATGGTCACTCTCGGCGTCTTCTCGCAGGTCGGCACCAAGACCAAGGGCGACGGCTCCAGCAGCAAGTCGTGGGACCGCATCGCCGACTTCGCCGACGACCAGGGCGCCCTGTTCTGGGTCGCGCCGGTCGTGGCGATTCTCGTCGCTGCAGCGGTGGTCTTCGTGGTGATCCACAAGTCGACCGACCGCACGAAGATCCAGCGCAACTGCCTGGTCCTCCTCGGCACCTTGGTGGTCGCGCTCCCGCTGATGGTCCGGTTCGCCAACGCTCACACCCACCAGTGGAACGACGACGACGACTACTACGGCACCGCCGGTGCAGACGGCTTCCAGACGATGCTGCTCTTCATCGTGCTCACTGCGATCGTCGGCGCCGTGGTGCTGGTGGTCACCGGCAACCTCGATGTCAACGCCGTCAAGGCCAAGGCACAGAACGCCGCCGCGCAGGCCCAGCAGCAGTGGCAGCAACAGCAGGCCGCGAACCAACAGGCCCAGCAGCAGAACCAGCAGCAGTGGGGTCAGCAGCCTCCTGCCGGTGGCCAGCAGCCGCCCCAGCAGTGGGGCCAGCAGCCGCCTCCGCAGCAGTGGGGCCAGCCCGGCGCTCAGCCGGGTCAGCAGCCGCCGCAGCAGCCCGGTCAGCAGGGATGGCAGCAGCCGCCCCAGCAGTGACGCAGTCGGCAGGCAGTCACCTCAGTTGATCCCGAGCGGTGTTCGGTCCTCACGGGCCGAGCACCGCTCGGCGCTTTCCGGCGTACGGCGGCACCTGTGCGCGGACGTCCGGCTCCGCGGAGGAGTCAGAGACGGCCGAGCGCGAGAGCGGCGCGGTCGACGTCGGCGCGGGTGACGTCGAGGTGCGTGACGAGGCGGACCGTGTCGTGACCGACAGCGCTGACGAGTACGCCGGCAGCGCGGGCCCGCGCGACGTAACCCGCCACGTCGTCGCGGCGCAGGACGACAATGTTGGTGTCGACCGACGCAGGGTCGACACCAACGGCCTCGGCCAGGATGCGGGCATGGGCGTGGTCGTCGGCCAGCCGGTCGATGTGGTGGTTGAGCGCGTGCAGACCAGCAGCAGCGAGGAGTCCGACCTGTCGCATCCCACCGCCCCAACGCTTGCGCCAGATCCGCGACTCCTCGATCGCGTCGGCCGAGCCGACGACGAGCGAGCCGACCGGGGCACCGAGGCCCTTGGACAGACACACCGCGAGCACGTCGAACAAGGCGCCGTACGTCGCGAGTGGCACACCGGTGGCCACGTGCGCGTTCCAGACCCTCGCGCCGTCCAGGTGGAGGCGCACACCCACGCGGTCGGCGTACGTGCGCAGTGCCTGCAGGTCGGCCAACGGCAGCACCGTGCCGCCGGCGAAGTTGTGGGTGTTCTCGACCGAGATCGCTGCGGTGCGCACGAAGAACGGTCCGAGGTCGGGGGCAAACAGCGAGGAGATCGCCGGCAGGTCGACTCCCCCACGGTCTCCGGTCCAGGTGCGCATGGTCACCCCGGTCATCGCGGCATGGGCGCCGAGCTCGGCCCGTGCGATGTGGGCCGACGACTCGCAGAGCACCTCGCGCCCGACACCGGTGAGGGTGCGCACGGCGAGCACATTGGCCATCGTCCCCGACGGCGTGAAGAGCGCGGCTTCGTGCCCCAGCAGGGCCGCCACCCGCTCCTCGAGACGACGTACGGTCGGGTCCTCGCCATAGACGTCGTCGCCCACCTCCGCCCGCACCATCGCCTCCCGCATCGCGGCGGACGGCTTCGTGACGGTGTCGGAGCGGAGATCGATCATCAGCGCTTGCGCAGCATCTCCGCGACGAGGAAGGCGAGTTCGAGACTCTGCACCCGGTTGAGGCGCGGGTCGACGACCGACTCGTAGCGGTGCGCGAGACCGTACTCGTCGATCTCCTCACCGCCACCGACGATCTCGGTCACGTCGTCCCCGGTCATCTCGACCATCATCCCGCCGGGCACGGTGCCCAGTGAGCGGTGCACGTCGAAGAACCCCTGCACCTCGTCGAGCACGTCGGCGAACCGGCGGGTCTTGTAGCCGGTCGAGGCCTCGAAGGTGTTGCCGTGCATGGGGTCGGTCACCCAGGTGACGTTGATGCCCTCCGCGGCGATCTTCTCCACCAGCGGTGGGAGCACGTCGCGGATCTTGCCGGCACCGAAGCGGGTGATGAAGGTCAGGCGACCTTCCTCGTTTGCCGGGTTGAGCGCGACGGCGAGACCGATCACGTCGTCCGGGGTCGCCGTCGGACCGACCTTGCAACCGATCGGGTTGGACAGGTGCTTGAAGTACTCGATGTGCGCACCGTCGAGCTGACGCGTGCGTTCGCCGATCCACAGGAAGTGCCCGGAGACGTTGTAGGGGTTGTCGGTGCGCGAGTCGATGCGGGTCATCGCGTGCTCGTAGGGCAGCAGCAGTGCCTCGTGCGAGGAATAGAAGTCGACCCGGTTGAGCTCGTCGGGCTGCACGCCGATCGCGCGCATGAACTCCAGCGCCTTCTCGATCTCGTTGGCGACCTGCTCGTAGCGCTGCGCGAACGGCGACTCACGGATGAAGTCGGTGTTCCACGTGTGCACCTCGCGGAGGTCGGCGTACCCGCCGTTGACGAAGGCGCGGATCAGGTTGAGTGTGGCCGCCGAGGCGTTGTAGACGTCGACCATCCGCTGCGGGTTCGGGGTCCGCGACTCAGTGGTGAAGTCGAAGCCGTTGACGGCGTCGCCACGGTACGCCGGCAGGGTGACCCCGTCGCGGGTCTCGGTGTCGGACGAACGAGGCTTGGCGTACTGACCCGCGAGCCGTCCGAGCTTCACCACCGGCATGGAGCCGGCATAGGTGAGCACGACGGCCATCTGCAACAGCACCCGCAGCTTGTTGCGGACGTTGT
>JBEBTI010000278.1:0-3759 GCA_040393845.1 Nocardioides daejeonensis | reverse complement strand
GCGACCGACTGAAAATCGGTAGGTCGGCGGTTCGACCCCGCCCCTGGCCACCACCGGAGCCGGCCCCCGCGACGCAGCGATGCGCAGCGGGGGCCGCTTCGTCTTTCAGCGCAGACCCGCAGCGCCCGTGTCGGTGACTCCCACTACCGTCATGCCCGCGTCAGAACGCGGAGAATCTCGGGCGAATGGAACCTTCGCGAAACGCCGCCGAGATTCAACGCGCGCAGCAGGCCTAGATCACACAGTTGCTCGACCAGTCGGTTTGCCCGGGCATAAGAGACTTCGAGGTCACGTTCAACTTGACGGATCGTGAATGACGGATGCGCGACGGCATAGTCAACGAGGTTGAACGCCGTCGCTGCGCGCAGGGCGGAACCTTTCACGACCTCGATCATCTCACTCCGAACCCGCACAAGTTCCAGCATCTGGTCTCGCGTGGCCACGGCAGAGTCGGCTAGACCGGTGGCATAGAACGCGAGCCAAGAATCCCAGTCGCCGCTGGCGCTCACCTCGAAGAGCCGATCGTAGTACTCAGTGCGCCGCGCCTCGAACCACGGAGAGACCGTCAGCGTAGGTTCAGTGAGAGTTCCGGACTGAACCAACTGCATGGTCATGAGAAGTCGACCAATCCGTCCATTGCCGTCATGGAAAGGATGGAGGGCTTCAAATTGGTAGTGCGACATCCCCGAGACGACAACCGGATCGAGCGCTCCCCGGTGATCCCGGTTCATCCAAGCCAGCAGATCCCCGAGACGAGCCTCGAGATCAGGCCCCGGCGGCGGAGGGACGTAGCGAGATCGATGGACGAGGACCGCGTTTCGCGGAGCGCCCAGGCGTTGCCCAACTACGACTTGACCTCCCCGGACCCGGCCGCTCTCCGGGCCCTCGTGACGCGTTCCGTGCACCAGCATGCCCTGCATGTCACTCAACATCCCCGGGGTCAGCAGTCTCCCTTCCGCCAAGCTGTTGTATCCATACCCGGCGACCCGGACGTAGTTGAGGATCTCACGCATGTCCGGACTGCCAGGGTCGTGTTCATCAGCTGTGAGCACCTCGCTCAAGGGTGCGTACGTTCCTTCAAGCGCTGAGGTACTCTGCGCTTCTCGTCGAAGGGTCGGCTGACGAAGCAGTTCGGGGCGCTCAAGTTGCTGTCCAGTGCTGTCCAGAGCAGCCAGAGCAGCACGGGCCTCGGCAATGAGCATGAAGGTGTCCATGCTGACCGTCGGCATCGCATCGGGCAGTGGGTTGGGAACGAATGCTCGGTGCTGCCACGCTCCATAGGCAGAATCGGTTCCTTGAATCGGAACCAGCATCCCCGTGGCATTGGCGGTGAAGGCTTCAGGATCCACCATGTGACTTTAACGGCAAATGAAGCACATCCGCAACGCTCAATGTGCCATATTTGAGTATTGTGTATCACGCAGTGAGGGTTGATGCGCGTTGACACACAAAGAACACAGGAGCATGCGCGCCTTCTATGCGTTCTGCAACATCAGCCAACAGCCGATGTGCGTTGACGCACACAAGGATCGAACAATGCGCGCATCCCGTTGCGTCAGGCACACCCACCCAATAAGCGCTGGCCTCCGCCGGGGCTGTCTGGGTGTGCCTCGATACCACAGGACAGATGCGACGACGTGGTCACGTGACATCGGCGGTGTCAGATAGGTTCGTGACGTGTCCGAGAGCAGTTTGGCCGTCGAGCCCACCACTGAAGTGCCACCGCTGGAGCGGTTCGGCGCCGACTTCCTGCGCCTGATCCTGCACCGGCAGCGGGTCACCGAGTCGATCGACCGGGTCCTCGGGGACACACTGCAACTCGGACCGATCGGAGCCGGGCCGGGCCGCCGGATCGCCAGTATCACTGCGACCGGGACCTTCTCCCCCTCGTACGGACACCCGCTCGAGGACGGTACGCCGGGCTATCGGGTCTTCGTGCCGCTCGCGGTGACGTTCGACCTGCGGCTGCCGGTCGACCAGATGCGGTTCCAGGCCGACGTGGTGCTGCCACTGGGCGTGCGGATGGGCCTCGAGGACCCGCTCACCGTGGTGTGGGACATCGAGCCCCCGACCGAGGACGAGGTCCGGATCGAGGTGCGGGCCGACAATCGGCGCTCGACGGTGCTCCAGAAACTCGCCGGCATCGACGACGAACTCCGCAAGTTCATCATCCGATTCGTCGCCCGTGAACTGCAGAAGCCCCACGTGGTCAAGGCACGCCGGATCGAACTCGTGCAACTGATCGACCAGGCCTGGCCGATCATCGCCGCCCAGTTCCTGCCCAACTCGGCCGAGGATCGCCTCGGCGCGCCACCGCCGCTCGACTGACATGTCGTTCCCCGGACGCTTCGTCCCGGCCCGCCGCACCCGGCCGGTGGCGCTGGTCGTGCCAGGCGGCGACGACCCGCGGGTGCCGTCCCGCGCTCTGGAGTTCCCCGTCACTCGAGGTCGACGCATCGAGGCGGGCTGGACGGGCAATGACCTCACCCTCACCGGGTGGTACGACGCGGGTCGGGCCGGCATCGACGTGGAGACGGCGAGCCGGCGGACGTCGTACCGGAGCCGGCTGGGTGGCCGGACGTTGCGTCAGCCGGACGCCGTCGCAATGACACTGACCGGCGACCAGGTCAGCGTGTTGACCCGCCGACGCGGCACCTGGACGGTGCGGACCAAGGTCGATCTCGCCGAGATCGGCCTGACTGTCGTCCATGCCTCCCTGACGGCACACCACCAGGTCTCCCCCATCGCCACCGGACGGTTCGGCCACCTCGGGCTGCGGGATCTGCACGTGGTCACGCACGCCGACGGTTCGCCGTACCGGCGTGAGAACAAGGTCTTCCTCACCGCCACCCACGCCGGGCCGGGGTTCTTCGCGACCGCGCACTGCGGGGTGTGGGAGTTCGACCTCGACACGTGCGACCTACGCCATCGGGGCGACCTGTGGTTCGAACGGGACGCGCGCGTCGTCGGCGACCATGCCGTGCACTTGGTGCGCGACGGCGAGGAGTGGCTCGCCCTTGCCAGCACCTGGGGCGACTTCGACCACGACGACGTCGGGCTCACCCTCACCCGCAGCACCGCCGACCTGCTCCGCGGCGAGCACGTGCTGCCCAGCACACCACTCGATGTCTCCGGTGCGATCCGCGAAGGTGTCGCGGTCTGGGACCCGCACCTGACCCGGATCGAAGGTCACTGGCACCTGGCCTGCGTGGTCGCCTCGGAGTTCTTCGTGTTCCGGCCGGTGCTGCTCCGCGCGCGTGCTCCCGGGTCGTTGACCGACTGGGAACTGCTCGGCGACGCGCGGGGCCGCACCGCGACCGAAGGCACCCAACTGGTGCAGTTGGCCGGACAGTGGCGGGTGCTGGCCAGCGACGGACCGGACAGCCCACGACGCCTACGACGCCGCTATCCGGTCTTCGACCTGCAGATGCGCGAGGTCGCGACGCTCGATGCGCCGTACCCCTCCAACCTGCCGTGGCCGACGTTGCTGCCGCATCGTGACGGGTGGCTGCTGCTCACCTTCGACGGCACGTCGTACGGCGGCCGGGTGGCCGGCTACGGGACCCACGGCGATGTGTGGATCTTCCGCAGCACACCTGAGTGAGTCAGGTGGCGTGCGCCGCCCGACTCACTCGTTGGTGTGCTCCGCGAGCAGCGCCAGGATCTCCGACTCACGGAAACGGCGATGCCCACCGAGCGTGCGGATCGAACTGATCTTGCCGGCCTTGGCCCAACGGGTGACTGTCTTGGGATCCACCC
>JBEBTI010000277.1:0-3768 GCA_040393845.1 Nocardioides daejeonensis | reverse complement strand
TTGATGGCAACCACCTTCTCATTTGGAAAGAAAGAATGCAGGTAGTGTCCACTACAAATAGAAGCTTGTAAAATAAAACCGGCAGACCCAAAAAATATACGTAATCAACCAGTGGATTTTACGCCGCCCTGTACTTTTGCTCCTTTAGAACGCCGAACCCGACAAGCAGGCAAATAGGTATATTATTTAGCAATATCATTATATTTGTCGATTCAAGGTAGACTTTACCAGGAAATACCCCCTAAGGATCAACCTATTAAACGCAGGATTCTCATGGAGGAGGAGATACTGAGGATAGCAGACGGAGATGAACAGGCATTTTCCGAGCTATTCCATCGTTATCGGGACAAAATTTATTCCGTAGCTTTTAAGCTGACAGGCTCTTCTTTCGTCGCTGCCGAAGTAGTGCAAGAGGTCTTCCTCAAGGTATGGACGCGGCGACAAACATTACCCGGCATCAGCAGCTTTGAAAGCTATCTTTTCATCATGGCGCGCAATTGTGTGTACACAAGCCTCAAAAGAGCCGTGCGGCAGCAAAGTACGGAATCGGACTGGAATCAGATGGTAGGCGACACCGAAATTGGCCCTGACAACCAGTTTATTGCAAATGAATACACCTCATTGCTCCGGGAGGCTATCGATACGCTTCCCTTTCATCAGCGACAGGTTTACCTGCTGAGCCACGAAGAAGAAATGACGCGGAGTGAGATTGCCGAATTGTTGAAGATCTCACCCGAAACAGTCAAAAGCCACCTTGCACGGGCTTCCCGGACCGTCAGGGCATTTTGCGCATCGAGGTTAGGCATCACGACCTTCCTGCTGTTCATTCTACTCTTTATCTGAATATTAAAAAAAATAAATCCGCTGCACCCGGTTTGCGGTTTCCCGAGTCTTTATTGGAAAAGAGAGAAATCCAGATCGTTAAGAAAGTCGGAAGATGTCGAAAGAACGCGTCAAGTACTTATTTTCCCAGCATATCAAACGGACTGCATCCGCCGATGAGCGGGGTGAACTGAAGGCATTGATCGGCTCCGGTCAATACGCGGAAGAGATAAAACAATGTATCCTGGAAATTTTCGAAAAAGAAAAGGGTGATTACCAGCTTTCCGAAAATAAAGCCGGCCAGATCCTCTCATCGATACTCGTAAAACCAATCGAAGCCCCCCGGCGGCGCGCGCTTGATGAAAGTGATAGCCTGGAACATCTGCCTGCCGGAAAACCCGGTGTCACCCGGAACCTTTCATGGATACCGAAGCTGGCCGCAGCATGCCTGGTCATTGCTGTTTTGGCCTCCGGCTATTATTTGCTGCAAAATAATCTTTTCAAGAAAAACACTACCACAAGCGGGCTCACCTCCGGCAATGACCTCCCTCCCGGGCGGGACAGGGCCTACCTTTCCCTCTCAGACGGCACCAAGATCGACCTGGTGAACCAGGAAAAGCAGCTATTGCTAAACCGTCACGGGATTTCGAACGACATTGAAAACGGCGAACTCACGTACCATGCTTCCAATTCTTTTTCAGGCTACAGCTTACTGACCACACCGTTAGGCGGGCAGTACAAACTGGTTCTCCCCGATGGCTCGAAAGCCTGGCTGAACGCCGGGTCCACCCTTAAGTTTCCGAATACCTTTAACCGGGGCAGACGCTCCGTAGAAATGACCGGGGAAGTATATTTTGAAATAGCTCCTGACCCGGGAAAACCTTTTGTCGTAACGGTAAAAGGCGACGCGAACCGGGAAGAAACAGAGATCAGGGTACTGGGAACACATTTTAATATCTCATCTTACGCAGATGAACCGCAATTGAAGACCACGCTGCTGGAGGGCTCGGTCGAGATAAAACGCAAAAATACTACAAAACGGCTGAAGCCGGGGCAGGAAGCCCGGATACGGCAAAACTCAAAAGATCGTGAAATCAGCGTAAAAAACGTTGACGCGAGCGCTGCCATAGCCTGGAAAAACGGACGCTTTGAATTTAACGACAACATCAGGGACATCATGAGGCAGATTGCCCGGTGGTATGATGTGGAAGTACAGTACGAAGGAGATGTTGAAGGTAAATCTTTTGCTGGCTCCATCCCCCGTGAAAACAATGTCTCCGAAGTGCTCCGAAGGCTGGAGCTCACCGGTAAAATCCGTTTTTCCGTTGAAGGGCGGACCATTACGGTAAAAGCAGCACCTATTTAGAATTATTGACTAACCCCAGATCTGAACAATGACCAATTCCACCTGAATCACTCCGCATCGGGTCTTCATCCAAAAAAGCCGGATACGCTCGTAACGCATCCGGCCGTGTGGATTATTCCTGACATCATTTGGCGAAACGATTGTAACATTCTAACCCAACGATCAAATTTATGATTTTTTTATACATGGTCAAAACCGGCCAACGGGATACGTATACGCATTTCCGTTTAGCCGAAAAAGTATGCTGTGCTACCGTTTGGGATCCGGCACACTTCGGGAAACTGTTTCTGGTAATGAGACTAACGAGCATCCTTTTATTGCTGGCTGTAATGCAGGTAACCGCCGCCACTTCGGAAGCGCAGAAAATTTCCTTTCAGAAAAAGGACGCGACATTACTCGAGGTACTCCAATCGATCGGGCAGCAAACCGGGTATTTTTATGTTGGCGATGCGGAACTGCTCGGAAAGGCCCCAAAGGTGGACATAAACATTAAAAAAGCCAGTATCCATGATGCGCTGACGGCAGTTTTTAAAGATCAGTCGCTGACCTATACGATTCATGACAAAATGATCGTAGTGAAGGAAAAGGCCGAAAGGGTTCCTGTTCCTAAAAAGGAAATCCTTGTCAGGGATCAGGGGCATTCAGAAACCCCGCCTTCGACGCACACCCTACACCCGGACCGGCTGCTCGGGCGGATCACCCTCAGCAGGGTTACGGACAGGACGGTCAGAGGTAAAGTCACCGACGAAAAAGGCGAACGTTTACCGGGAGTGAATATTCTCTTAAAAGGAACACAAAGAGGTACCATATCAGCTGTTGACGGAAACTTTGAACTGGTTGTGCCTGGAGAAAGCAACACCCTGGTTTTTTCCTTTGTCGGATACCTTTCCCAGGAAATTGACATTTCCAGCAGAAGCAACCTGGATGTCATTTTAAAAATTGACAACAAGGCACTGGAAGAGGTAGTGGTAGTAGGATACGGTACAGTAAAGAAAAGCGACCTCACCGGTTCAATTGCACGGGTCGGAGAAGAAGCCATCAAAGCTACCCCGATAGTATCGCTCAACAGGGCGCTGCAGGGGCGAGCGGCAGGTGTCATGGCAACCGCCAGTTCGGGAGCACCCGGGGCATCCACCACCATCAGGATACGGGGAACTGGATCTGTTAACGCCGGGAACGACCCGTTGTATGTAATCGATGGTTTTCCCACAGGAAATCTCAATACGATCAATCCGAACGACATCGAATCGATAGAAATTCTGAAGGATGCATCCGCAACAGCAATATATGGATCCCGCGGATCAAACGGGGTTGTTATTGTAACAACAAAACGGGGAAAAGAAGGCCAGTCAAATATCAATTTTGAAAGCTATTACGGCGTTCAGCATGTAAGAAGAAAAATCCCTTTGTTAAATGCACATGAGTATGCCATCTTCTTTAACGAAGCAAGGGTAAATGCTGGTGCCACACCTTATTTCGACGGTTCTACACCGCAAAGGCCATTGCCCGAAACATTGGGGGAAGGTACAAACTGGCAGGACCTGGTTCTTCGGTCTGCCCCGGTTCAAAACTACCAGATT
>JBEBTI010000276.1:0-3815 GCA_040393845.1 Nocardioides daejeonensis | reverse complement strand
ATGTCGCCCTCCTGGACGACATCGCCGGCGTCGACGCGGATCTGACGCACCGTGCCGGCCACCTCGGCGAGCACCGGGATCTCCATCTTCATCGACTCGAGCAGGATCACCTGGTCACCGACCTCGACCTTGTCCCCGACCTGCACCGACACCGTGAGGACGTTGGCCACCATCTCGGCAACGACGTCCGTGACCTGCTCGCGCACCATGTGGGCGAACCTACTCCTGCCTGAGCCCTACCCGGAAGTAAGTGATTCCGCGGATAGGGGCTGTCGAGTTGGGCGTCGTTCCGGTGCGTGCATGAGTGCTGCCGCCGAGGGAGTCGTGGCGGAGCCACGGCGACTGAGGAGAAAGTGCTCAGGTGCGTGCTGGGGCGGCGGCCGGCCGACCTTCGCCCTATCTGCGGAATCTCGAAGAGGTCCCGGTGTCAGAGCAGGGCGCTGAACCGACGGGGCTCCGGACGTACGGCGGACGCCTCCTCCGCGCGACGGGCCCGCTGGCCACGGGGTCCGGTCAGCGCCAGGTCGAGCCGCACCGCAAGGTAGCCGAGGCCGACACCGGGCACCACCGAGTAGAGCAGGATCAGCAAACCCTCGCCCCAACCGGTCTCCGGATTGAGCCACAACGTGGCGACACTGACCGACAGGCAGACGCCGAAGACTGCGACCCACCAGCCCTGGCGACGCCGCGCTCGCATGTGACACCCCCAGACCAGAGCCGGTACGCCGACGAACAACACCGTGGGACGGGGCACCGCCCCGAGGTGGTCGCGCCACCAGCGCACGCCGCTGAAGACCTGGTCGAGGAAGCCGTCAGGGCCATAGGCACGCAGCAACTCGGCGTACGCGATTGCGAAGGCGATCAGCAATGCACCGCCGGCGAGCACCACCGCACCCCGGCGCCCGAGGCCGCCTAGACCGGCGCCGAGGCGGTAGACCAAGGCCAGTGCGAGCACGAAGGCGACCGCCAAGGAGACGTAGTCGAAACGTTCCGGTGAGGTGGTCGGGCGGAACCCGACCACAGCGAACGAGCCGACCAGGCCGATCGCACCGGCCACCAGCACCTCACGCACGGCATGGCGGAACCGCACTGCCGGCACGGTGGCCAGGACCGCGAGCACCGCCGTACCTGCCGCCGTCGCCACCGCGGCACCACCGCGCAGGGGGCCGGAATCGGTCCACAGCGCAACACAGCCGAGCGCCAGCGCAAGAACTGCGGTGAACGCCGGCCGGCCGCCGGCCCGGGCCGCGAGGACTGCCGCGATCCCGGTCGAGATGCAGACCGCTCCGAGCTGGTCGAGCCATTCCGGACCCAGACCCAGCACCTTGCTCAGGGAGGCGCAGAGACCGACGACGATCAGAGCGCCGAACCCGATGCCCGCACCGCGTGCGGAGCCCCACGCGCCCCGTGGCCTCAACGAGCCCAGCGACGGGAGTGACAGCGCGCGACGTGGCGGTCGGGGAGCGGCGCGCTTCCCGGTCGAACGTCGCTTGGCCACGGGAGGGGAGTTTAGGCGGGTGTCGTCGCGGACGGCTGACCGACCTGTCGCCGGTTGGCCAGCGACGGGTTCTGTTCACGCGCACGGTCGACGACGTCGCGCCGCAGTTCCGCGGTCAGCACGGTCGGTTCGGCCCCTGCCCCGGCAATGACGTCGCCGTTGGGAGCGACCACCATGCTGTGCCCGGTGTAGCGCGGTGCCGGCTGGCCCACGGCGACGACGTACACGGTGTTCTCGATCGCCCGCGCCCGCACCAGCGTCTGCCAGTGATCGATCTTGCGCGCGTGCTCCTCGGGCGTGGGGCCGGGCACCCATGCGGCCGGACACACCAGCAGGTCGGCACCCGCCTCCACGAGAGCGCGCGCCAACTCCGGGAACCGCAGGTCGTAGCAGGTCATCAGACCGACCGTGAAGTCGCCGAGCGGGAACGTCACCGGTTCCCAGGCGCCCTCGACCAGGCGGTCGGACTCGCGGTAGCCGAAGGAGTCGTAGAGGTGGATCTTGCGGTACGACGTGTGGGCCTGACCCCGGACCAGGAGGGTGTTCCACGGCCGCTCCGGATCGGGCCCCGCCTCGAACATGCCGGCCACCACGGTGCGGCGCGTCCCGGCAAGGGTCTGCACGCTCGCTCCGAACGGGCCGGCGACCGGCTCGGCGTGCTCGGCCAAGGACTCCGACGGCGAACCGAAGTCACGCTGGAACGCCTCGGGGAGCACCACCAGGTCGGCGTCCTGCACCGCCGGATCACCGGCGAGCGCCTCGACGGCGGCCCGGTTCTCCGCCGGGTCGAGGGTGGAGGCCTGCTGGACAAGGGCTACGCGCATGCCTCCACCCTGCCAGAGGCGGCCTTGGGGTGCGGGCGGTCACGCGGCAGGATGTGCCCATGGCAACCCCACCACTCGCCCTCGGAGCCGTGATTCTCGCCGGCGGGACCGGCGCCCGGCTGGGCGGCGCGGACAAGGCCGGTGTGGAGATCGCCGGTCGCACGTTGCTGGACTACGCCCTCGACGCGACCATCGACGCCGGCGAAGTGGTGGTGCTCGGTGACTGGACGCCGACCGAGCGGCCGGTGACCTTCACCCGCGAGGAGCCGCGACAGGGTGGGCCGGCAGCCGGGCTGCTGCACGGCCTCGCCTCGTTCACCCGCCCGCCGCGGGAGGTGTTGGTGATGGCCGTCGACATGCCCTTCGTGACGGCCTCGACCTTTGACCGCCTGCGCCGTGCCGCCGCTGAACGCGCCGGGGCCGCGTTGTGCGACCTGCACGGACGGCGTCAGCTCACGCTGGTGTTGGACCCCGCCCGCCTGGCCGTGCCCGGCGAGGAGGAACGCCACGGGATGCCGATGCACCGCCTGCTCGACGGGCTGGACCTGGTCGACGTACCCGCTCGCGACCACGAGGCGCACGACATCGACAGCTGGGCCGATCTGCGCGACGCGCGCAGTCGGGCCTTGCCAGACCACGACTGAGGGGCTCAGGCTGGGAGTCGTGAACCTGCACGACTGGATCGACGAACTCTGTGACGTCCTGGACCTCGACGCCGAGGTCGACGAGGCACTCGTCCTCGACCTTGCGCGAGCCGCTGCGCACAACGTGCAACGGCCCGCCGCGCCGATCACGACGTACCTGCTGGGTCTGGCCGCCGGCCGAGGCGACGCCGACCCGGAGACGATCGAGGCGCTCGCCGAACGGGCGACGTTGTTGGCCCAGAGTTGGGAACGTCCCGCCGGGGCGCCGGAACCGGACGACGTCGATGAACCGATTCCCGACGACAGCACCGTCGACCACACCGGCGAGAGCATCGACGACCTCTGAGAGGGTCGGAGCCCGTCAGTAGGGTGGGGGCATGAGCGAGCAGACCCCTGAGAGCAACGAACAGCACATCGTGATCGTCGGGCCGGACGGACAGCCGATGGGCACCATCCCCGCCGAAGCGCTCGGTGCCGCGACGCAGGGTGGCGACGCCGTCGAGGGTGACGGCGCCACGCCGATCGTCGAGCTGGTCGAACAGCCCGCCAAGGTGATGCGGATCGGCTCGATGATTCGCCAGCTGCTGGAAGAGGTGAAGGCGGCCCCGCTCGACGAGGCCAGCCGCAACCGCCTCAAGGAGATCCACCAGTCGTCGATCAAGGAGCTCGAGCAGGGGCTCGCCCCCGAGTTGGTGGAGGAGCTCGAGCGCCTCTCGTTGCCGTTCACTGAGGAGACCCCGAGCGAGAGCGAGCTCCGGATCGCCCAGGCCCAACTGGTCGGTTGGCTCGAGGGGCTCTTCCACGGCATCCAGACCGCGATCTATGCCCAGCAGGTCGCCTCGCGCGCCC
>JBEBTI010000275.1:0-3840 GCA_040393845.1 Nocardioides daejeonensis | reverse complement strand
CGACGGTCAAGGTCGTGCCCGACGGTCAGTACCAGTGGCGCGTCGTTGCCAAGAACACTCGGCGCGAGACCGTCGGGACCAGCCGGTGGCGCACCTTCGTGACCGACGGCAGTGCACCGGAGGTGACGTCGGTCAGTCCTCGCTACACCGCCAAGCCGAAGAGCAAGTTCAAGATCACCTTCAGTGAGCCGGTCACCAAGGTCTCGAAGAAGACGGTGAAGATCTTCGCGACCGGCAAGAAGAAGGCACTCAAGGCGAAGGTCACCTACAAGGGCACGACGGCCACCCTGAAGCCCAAGAAGAAGCTGAAGAAGGGCACCAGTTACACCGTCACGCTGTCCAGCGGGATCCGCGACCGCAAGGGTTACAAGTTGGCGAAGTACTCGTTCAGCGTGCGGGTGTCCTGACCGAGCCAGCCTCAGCGGAGAAACTGGAGCACTGCAAGCACGCGCCGATGCGCGGACTCATCGGGCAGCAGGCCGAGCTTGGCGAAGATTCGTTGGGTGTGCTTCTCCACACCGCCGAGCGTCACACTCAGCTCCTCCGCGATGGAGGCGTTGGAGAGGCCCTGAGCCATCAGCCCGAGCACCTCCCGCTCGCGCGGGGTCAGGGATTCGAGCGGGTCGTGTCTGCGGCGCATCAGCTGGCTGACCACCATCGGGTCCATCGCGGTGCCCCCGTTGGCGACCCTCACCAGTGCCCCGAGGAAGTCGTCGATGTCGCTGACGCGATCCTTCAGGAGGTAACCGATGCTGCCCTGACCTCCCGCCAGCAGTTCGTCGGCGTACGACGCCTCGACGTACTGCGAGAGGACCATCACCGGAGCGGCTGGCCAAGCGCGGCGCACCTCCACCGCGGCGCGGAGTCCCTCGTCGGTGTGACTCGGCGGCATCCGTACGTCGGCAATGCTGACGTCGGGACGGTGCTCCAGAGCGGCCGCCACCAGAGACGGGCCGTCGCCCACCGAGGCAACCACCTCGTGGCCGGCCTCGATGAGCAACAGTTGGAGTCCCTCGCGCAGGAGCAACGAGTCGTCCGCGATCACTATCCGCATGCAATCTCCGCCCGGATCCTGGTGGGCCCACCGATCGGCGAGTCGACCGTGAAGGTGCCGTCGGCAGCACGTATCCGCTGGTCGAGGCCGGCCAGTCCGTGTCCCTTGGCCGTCGCCGCCCCACCGACACCGTTGTCGTGGACCTCGACCACCAGCTGGCCTCCACGCCGCTCGGCGGTGAGCGTCGCCTGACTGGCTCGACTGTGCTTGGCGACATTGGTGAGCGCCTCGGAGGCGAGGAAGTAGGCAGCCGTCTCGGCGTGGGGTGGCACCTGTCCGAGCTCGCCGATCCGGGTGTCGACCGGGACGGCCGACCGCTCGGCCAACTCCATCAGCGCAACGGCCAAACCCTTGTCGACCAGGATCGGCGGCGCAATCCCGCGGGACAAGGAACGCAACTCGTCGACGGTCTCCCGCGCGTGGGCCAGAGCCTGCTCGATGGTGGTGCGCGCCAGATCGGGGTCCTGGTCGATCTGCTTGCGCGCCCGTCCGAGGTCCATCGTGAGGCGGACCAGCCGCTGCTGGGGGCCGTCATGGATGTCGCGCTCCAGGCGGCGCAGAGAACCCGCCTCGGCGGCACGGGCCGCGTCGCGCGTGCCGTGCAGGTGCGCAACCTCGGCCTGGAGCTCGGCACGACTGCAGAGCAGCAACTTCCCGAGACCGGCCTGCGCCAGCGCCACCACGCGCATCACCGCCGGCAGGGTGAGCAGCGCGACGATCCCGATCGCCAACATCAAGATGCTCTCGGTCAGCCGACCGTCCCCGAGTCCAATCAGCTCGGCCAAGCCCTGATCGTCGCCGTCGGGGAGCCAGCGCTGCCAGAACCAGTAGGTGAGCCCTTGCGCAACCGCAGCCCACCACACGACCGTGATCACGAAGGCGACCAGCGAGGTGACGAAGCTGATCAGGCACCAGAGGATGTCGAGCCAGGACTGGGGATCAGCCAGGGGTGCGAAGGCCCGCCGCAACCAGCCGTCGCCCTCACGCCCACGGTGGTATCGGGGACGCGGCGCATCGGCAGTCACCAAGCTGCGGATCCGCGTGCGCTCGGCATGGGCAAACCCGCGGGCGACGTACGCCGTGAGCGCGAGGACCGGGACGCCGAGCAGTGTGATCAGCAACGCCGCTCCGAGCGCCAACCCGACGACCATCAGCACGAAGGCCGGAAGGGCCAGAAGGAGCGCGGTGAGGTTGTAGCCGGAGTCGAGCAGCGGTCTGCGCCACCACGTCGGGCGTCCCTGCTCGGCACTCAATCGGGGCTCCAGGAGGACGGTGTCTGCAGTCGTTCGGGTCATGGGTTCGACACTAGGAACCAGCGGCTCGAGTCACGATCCTGCCAGCACCACACCTGGAGTCGGGCAAACCCGACACCAGCCCGACCTCAGACCGCAGCGCAGGCGTCGACCCAACGCTGGAGCGCCGCTGCCGCGGCACCGGAGTCGATCGCCGCGGCGGCACGCTCCATTCCTGCGCCGACCGCAGCGTCCAGGTCGTCGATGTTGCCGTCGTACACGGCGAGGGCTGCGCCCGCGTTGAGGACCACGGCGTCACGCACCGGACCGGTCTCGCCGGCCAGCACCCGGTGGACGACGTCGGCGTTGTGGGCGACGTCGCCGCCACGGAGGTCCTCAGCAGTTGCCGGGGCAAGTCCGAGCGCGGCCGGGTCGAGCACGGTCTGGCGCACGTCGCCGCCACGGACGACCCACACCTTGGACGTGGTGGTGGTGGTGAGCTCGTCCAGACCGTCGTCACCGCGGAAGACCAGCGCGTCGACACCCCGGGCTGCGAACACTCCCGCGAGCACCTCCGCCATCCGCAGGTCGGCACAACCGATCGCCTGCGCCTGGGGGCGCGACGGGTTGGCCAGCGGGCCGAGGAAGTTGAAGAACGTCGCGATGCCCAGCTCGGACCGAGTGGCACCCGCGTGACGCAGCGCCGAATGGAAGATCGGCGCGAAGCAGAACGTGATGCCGGCGCGCTCGGCCACCTGCTCCACCTCGGCAGGCTTGAGGTCGAGTCGTACGCCGATGTGCCCGAGCACGTCGGCCGAGCCGGACTTCGACGACGCCGAACGGTTGCCGTGCTTGACCACGACCGCGCCGGCACCGGCTGCGACGATCGACGACATCGAGGAGATGTTGACCGAGAACGACCGGTCTCCCCCGGTGCCGACGATGTCGAGCGTGCGCCCGGGCACCGAGAGCGGTGCAGCGACATCGAACATCGCCTCCACGAGACCGCCGATCTCCGCGACCGTCTCACCCTTCGCGCGCAGACCGACTGCGAAGGCGGCGATCTGCGACGGCGTCGCCTCGCCGGCGAGGATCTCGCCCATCGCCCACGCGGCTTCCTCGGACGTGAGGTCGCGGCCGCCGACCAGATCGGTCAGCAGCTGGGGCCACGCCGTGGTCATCGAACGGGAACGCGCGGGCGGAGCAACGGCACGGCCGCTTCTGCCAACTGCAGCGGGTCGATCGGGTGCGGTACGGCGGCCTCGGCTCGCGACCACGTCGCCAGCCAGGCGTCCTGGGGACGCCCCGTCAGCACCAGGACCGGTGGGCAGCGGTAGATCTCGTCCTTGAGCTGCTTCGCAATGCCCATGCCCCCGGCGGGGACAGCCTCACCGTCGAGGATCGCCAGGTCGATGTTGCCCGCGTCCATGTGCTGGATGACGACCGGCTCGGTCGCCACCTGGACGTACTCCACCTCCGGAAGATCCGGGTGCGGTCGCCGCCCGAGGGCGAGGATGACTTGTTCCCTGGTGTTCACGTCGTCGCTGTAGACGA
>JBEBTI010000274.1:0-3842 GCA_040393845.1 Nocardioides daejeonensis | reverse complement strand
GCTCTGAGCCGGCAAGAATCTGGCACCAGTACCGACCTAGGAGACCTCGAATGCTCTCACCAGTCCCACTGCGCCGTCGCGCGCTCCATGCAGTCGCGGCCGCGATTGCCGCCATGGGCCTACTCACCGGCTCCCTCGGTGTAGCCAACGCGACCGAAGGCTCTTCCGCCTCGGCCGCCCAGCTTCCGGCCGCCAAGCCGGGGACCAAGGCAGTGAAGTCCAAGGTGCGAGTCGCGGCCGCAGTGCAGGGCTATCGTGGAACCGAGGTCTGCGGCACCAGCAACTGCACCAAGATCACGCTCAAGGTGAGTTGCAAGCCCAAGGGATGTCGAGCTGGGCGCGCCGTTTCGG
The DNA here is from genome assembly GCA_040393845.1 of Nocardioides daejeonensis. Classification (GTDB taxonomy): domain Bacteria; phylum Actinomycetota; class Actinomycetes; order Propionibacteriales; family Nocardioidaceae; genus Nocardioides; species Nocardioides daejeonensis_A. Next base: position 3,491 of record JBEBTI010000274.1, on the reverse strand, counting down.
TGATGAACAAAGACCCGTTCGGCGACGACACTTGGCGCGTGGTGTGGCGCGGCAAGACCAACGCCAACGGCAAGGCCGTCACCCCGTGGATCAATGAACATGCGTGGTACTACACCTACTGCTGCAGCTCCTACCCGAATCCGATCAAGGTCCGCGTCTCGGAGAAGAAGACCGCCAAGCGGACCTTCAAGGCAGGCGTATGGTCGGGAGACGTGAGCTACCGCGATCTGCCCCTCGCAGATTGACGGGTCCCGGAACATCGCCACGTCCGGATGACACAATCCGCCGGGTGAGCACCAAGAGGCTGTCCGCCCGCGAACTGATCGACCTCGTCCTCGACGCCGACTCGTGGCGGTCGTGGGACACGCCGCCGGACCGCACAGGGGCCTCAGCCGAGTACGCAACCGAGTTGGCTGCGGCGGCCGAGAAATCGGGGGTCGACGAGTCGGTGGTCTCCGGCGAGGGGTTGATGCGTGGTCGGCGAGTCGCCGTGGTGGCCGGTGAGTTCCGGTTCCTGGCCGGCTCGATCGGCCGCGCTGCCTCCGACCGACTGGTGGCCGCGGTCGAACGGGCCACGGCTGAGGGCCTCCCGCTGTTGGCGGCGCCGGCGTCGGGCGGCACCCGCATGCAGGAGGGCACGCTCGCCTTCGTGCAGATGGTGCGGATCAGCGCCGCGGTTGCCCAGCACAAGGCCGCGGGCCTGCCCTATCTGGTCTATCTGCGCCACCCCACCACCGGCGGGGTGATGGCGTCGTGGGGTTCACTCGGACACGTCACGGTCGCCGAACCCGGTGCGCTCACCGGTTTCCTGGGCCCGCGAGTCTACGAAGCGCTCTACGGCAAGCCGTTCCCCGACGGCGTCCAGACGTCGGAGAACCTCTATGCGCACGGCATCATCGATGCGGTGGTGCCGCCGGACGAGATCGCCGGGATCCTCGACCGGGCGCTGACCATCCTCGAGGCGCCACGGCGCGGGATCACTGCGGTGCCGGAGCCGGACGACGTACCCATTCCTGACGTGGAGACGTGGGACGCGGTCACCCGGTCACGGCGACCGGAGCGGCCCGGCGTACGGCGGCTGTTGCGTTATGCCGCCAGTGACGTCGTGCCGCTCAACGGCACCGGCCAGGGTGAGGCCGATCCCGGACTGTTGATCGCGCTGGCGCGCTTCGGCGACGCACCGTGCGTGTTCCTGGGTCAGGACCGGCGCGGCCAGACCGCCGCGCACCCGATGGGACCGGGCGCCCTGCGCGAAGCTCGCCGCGGCATGCACCTGGCCGAACAACTCGGCCTGCCGCTCGTCACCGTGATCGACACCCAGGGCGCGGCCCTGTCGGTGGAGGCCGAAGAAGGCGGCCTGGCCGGCGAGATCGCGCGCTGCCTGGCCGACCTGGTCACGCTCGAGGCTCCCACCCTGTGCCTGATGCTGGGCGAGGGCAACGGAGGCGGCGCACTCGCATTCCTCCCCGCCGACCGGGTGATCGCTACCCAGCACGCCTGGTTGTCGCCGCTGCCGCCCGAGGGCGCAAGCGCGATCGTGCACCGCGACCTCGACCACGCTCCCGAGATGGCGCGGGCCCAGCAGGTGCGCGCGATCGACCTGCACCGCCTCGGTGTGGTCGATCGGATCGTCTCCGAGCGCCCCGATGCCGCCGACGAGCCCGAGGACTTCTGTCGCCGGGTCGGCGCCGTGCTCGAGCACGAGCTCGCCGCCCTCCTCACCGACGGGCCCGGACCGATCTCCGCCCGCACCGCCCGCTACCTCTGACCCCGAACTGCAAGTTACGTACCCCGAACTGGAAGGCGCGTACGCCGAACTGCAAGGCGCGTACCCCGAACTGGAAGGCGCGTGCGCCGAACTGCAAGGCGCGTACGCCGAACTGTCGGTTGCGTTCGGCTGCCTCCGGGGGCGCTCGGTAGTCTCCGGAGCATGAACCGCACGCCCCGCACCTACGTGGTCACCGGAAGCGCTTCAGGGATCGGCGCTGCGACCGCTGCGCTGTTGAGCAGTCAGGGACACCGGGTGATCGGCGTCGACCGACACAGCGCGGACGTGGTCGCTGACCTCTCCACCCCCACCGGACGTCGTACCGCGATCGAGGCGATCCGCACGCAGGTCGACGTACTGCACGGAGTGGTCCCCTGCGCCGGACTGGCCGGGATCAGCGGGGTGGACTCCGCGCTGTTGGTGTCCGTCAACTATTTCGGGGCAGTCGAACTGGTCGACGGGCTCCACGACCTGCTCGCGGCAAGCGGGAGCGGCGCGGTGGTGCTGCTCTCGTCCAACTCCGTCACCTGCCAGCCGGCATGGTCGGCGCCGGTCGCGAAGGCGTGCCTGAGAGGAGACGAGGAGAAGGCACGGGTCGTGGCTGCGAAGGTGCCCGCCGTGATTGCCTACCCATCGAGCAAGGCGGCGCTGGCCTGGTGGGCCCGTCGCGAGGCCGTGAAGCCACGCTGGGCGGGCGCGGGAATCCGGATCAACGCGATCGCACCGGGCCTGATCGCCACCCCGATGACCGACGAGGTGCGGTCCGACCCGATCTTCGGACGGTTTGCCGACAGTTATCCCACTGCACTCAAGCGTCCCGGGCGCCCCCAGGAGGTTGCCCACCTGATCGCGTTCCTGCTCTCTGACGCCTCAAGCCTGTTGGTCGGCTCCGTGGTGACGGTCGACGGTGGCACTGATGCGATCAAGAATCCGCGGCGGCCCCGGGGCGTTGTGACCAACCGAGTCACCTCGACCGCGCTGGCCAAAGGCATGGGAGCGGTCACGTCGGTGATCGGTCGGTTGTCCCGATGAACGATCCCCTGGCCCCGGGCCTCGAAGTCCTGCGCGGTTTGGTGGACGGCACCGCGCGCCCGGACGAGGCGGAACGCACACTGCGGGCGATGCAGGACAGGCTGACCGCATTCCGGATGGAGTACTCCGCGGGGATGGATGAAGTCGCGACGAAGATCGACATCCTGCGCCGCGAGTTCGAGCAGACCCACGCCTACAGTCCGATCGAGCACGTGAAGACAAGGCTCAAGTCGATGGACAGCCTCGTCGACAAGATGCGCAGGATCAACTGTCCACTCGACCTCGGTGCGGTGCGCGAGCGGATCCGCGACATCGCGGGCATCCGGGTGACCTGTGCGTTCGTCGAAGACACCTATCGCCTCGCCGAGATGATCACCCGACAACCAGACCTCACGGTGCTGGAGACCAAGGACTACATCGCCGCGCCCAAACCCAACGGCTATCAGAGCCTTCACGTGATCGTGGAGGTGCCGGTGTTCCTGTCGGACCGTTCGCTCAAGGTGCCCGTGGAACTGCAGATTCGCACCATCGCGATGGACTTCTGGGCCAGCGTCGAGCATCGGATCTACTACAAGTACGACGGCCGCGTGCCCGATGACCTCCGCGCGGAGTTGCGCTCGATCTCAGAGACCGCGTCTGTTCTCGACCACCAGATGGGCCGCCTGCGCGACGAGGTGCGCTCACTGGCCGA
>JBEBTI010000273.1:0-3856 GCA_040393845.1 Nocardioides daejeonensis | reverse complement strand
TACGTCGTGTCCGGTGTCCGCACCGACATGGTCTCGGTGACCGTCCACGGCCCGTTCGGTGCGATCGACCTGGTCGTGCCGTCCGCTGCCGCGGTGAGCGACGTTGCCCGCGAGTACGCCGCCCAGGCCGCTCCGCAGCGGTCGGCTCCGACCGCGCCCCTCGGCGTACTCACCACTACCGGACGCTGGCTGTCGCCCGATCTCACCGTGCTCGGCGCGGGGATCTCGTCAGGTGACGTGCTGATCGCGAGCCGGGGGCCGGCGCCGTCGGGACCGGTCCCCGGCCTTGCGCACGCGACGCCGCCCACCGCCCGCGACGGACTGGCCTGGCTGGCAGCCGCGGCGGCCTGTGCCGTGGTGGTGCTGGCGGGGGTGTTGGCGGCAAGCAGCAGCGAAGACGTGGCCACCGCAGCGATCGTGGTGCTGGGCGTGACCGCGGTGCTGGCGCTGCTGCCGTCCGGAACGCGATCCACCCAGCGCGCGGTGGTCGCGCCTGTCGCCGCAGGTGCGGCGGCCTTTGCGGTGGTGCACGAGCCGGGCGCGGTGCACCTGCCGGTGACGGTCGGAGTGGCCGCGTTGGTCGCCAGCGTGGCAGCCGCGACAGCGCGTGCGCTCGGCGCAGGCCGCCGCCAACCGCTGGACGTGATCTTGGTGATGGGGCTCGCGTGGTTCGGGTTGGCAGCGCTGGTGACCTTGACCGGTGCTCCTCCGCAAGTGTTCTGGTCGCTGCTGCTGGCGGCGTCCCTCCTTGCCTGTCGCGTGGTGCCGGGGCTCGCGGTCGACGTCCCCGATCCGATGCTCATCGACCTCGATCGGCTGGCGGTCACCGCATGGTCGGCCCGCGAACGTCGGCCGGGCAAGCGTGGGCGCGTGTTGGTGAGTCCTGACCTGGTCCGAGGACTGCTCGCCGACGGCGCCGCGACGGTCAATGCGGCCGGAGTGGCGATCGGTGTCACCGCAGTGCTGGCCACCCCAGGGTTGATCGACACCGCGACGCTCGGCGTCGATCGCCTCGGAGCGGTCTTCCTCGTGCTCCTGACCGCTGGCGGCATGGTGCTGGCGGCACGCAATCTCCGCCATGTCGTGGCTCGTACGGCGTTGCGCGCCGCGGGCGTCCTGGTGGCGGTGGCGATGGTGCTCGAGCGGCTCGGCGGCCTCGGGCCGATCGCCACCGCGTGGCTGCTGGTGGCCCTGGTGCTGGTCGCCCTGCTCGTGGTGGTGGCCGCCGTGGCCACCGGCCGCGGATGGCGCTCGGTGCGATGGGCCCGACGCGCAGAGCTCGCCGAGTCGCTCTGCCTGGCCTTTGCGATGGGGGCCGTCGTGGTCTCGAGCGGGGCGTTCCGGATGGTCTGGGAACTCCAGTCCTGACACGGTCCTGCCCAACCCTCGCCTCCGCCTGAGCTCCGCTGCCCGACCGTGCGGTCGGTACGGCGGCCGACTCCGGTCGATTGTGGAGAACTCGAGTTCGATGTTTGACGGTTTCGTCGCCGGGTAATCGCTCTGTCGTGGCCGTGAGGCCGCAGCACGTGAAGCCAGTCTCGGGCGGTGTGCCGCCCCTTCGGGGAAGAGGAGAAGTGCCGTGAGCATTTCCAAGTCAGACAGAGTGCTCCTGGACGCCGCCAAGGACGTCCAGGTGACCTACGACGACGTCATCAGCGACATCAACACCCTGCGCAATCAACTCACGCAGCTGGAGTCCGAATGGGTCGGCCGTGGTGGCGGTGCCTTCCGCGGCACGATCATGCGGTGGGAGGAGGGCGCCCGGGTGACGGTCGAGGCCCTTCAGCGATTCAAGACCGAGCTCGGTGAGGTCGAGTCCAACTACAACGTGACCGAGGACCAGGTCGAACAGGTCTTCAACCGCTACGCAGCCGGCCTCGGCTGAGAAGGAGTCTGAAACATGGGAAACCTGGGTGACCTCAAGGTCGGTTATGAAGCCCTCGACGCCAGCGCCGGCAACATCCTCAATGCGGCCGCGCGCCTCGAGCAGAAGATCAACGACATGGAGCGCCGCATGGAGGCGCGCAAGCCCGAGTGGAGCGGTGACGATTCGGACGCCTTCGACGTCTGCCGTCTCGAATGGGACAAGGGCTGCGTGGCGATGAACGACGCACTGCGTGCGATCGCAAAGGCCGTCAACCTCTCCAAGGAGGAGTACATGTCGACCGAGCAGAACAACAAGAAGCGCTTCATCTGGTGATGCCAGGTCGCCGGGCGTGCTGAACGGACCCGCCCGGACCGGCGTACGACGTCACGACACGTTGGCAAGAGGAGATGGACATGGGCGCATGGGTGCCCTTCAGCGGGGTTCCGGGTCGTCTCGACGACATCGTCGTCAAGACCACCTCGGAAGGCACCGAGATTGACCGCGAGGCGATCCTTGCGGTGGCGACCGAGACGGTCGGCTTCACCGAGGCGATGACCTCCAACAAGAAGTTCAACGAGGCGACGGCCAAGGTCAGCTCGTTGTTCCTGGGCGGTCTGCCCGCCTCGCAGGAGGTGGCCACGTTGCACACGGCCGCACACCGGATCGTCGGCGACACGCTCGACGGGCTACGGCTCGACCTCGATCACTTTGCGGTCGAGTTGCGACGTTCGGTCGACGCCAGTGACGAGGCCGACCAACTCAGCGAGGCGGAACTCAACCGGATCGCCCAGATCGATCCGACCCACAACGCCGACGTACGACGTGGCATGTCGCAGAACCGCAATGCGCCGCTGCCCGAGGTCGCACCCGGAGCGGGGGCCTGATGGGCAACGTCGGACAGAACCCCTACAAGGGACCGCGTGAGTCGCGGCTCGAGCAAGTGATAGCTGACATGGAGCCCGGCGAGATCGACCTTGCCATCTCGGCGTGGGAAGAGGGCCAGGCGCTCCTCAAGGACACCGAGACCCGGATCGAGGCGCAGGCCGTCCAGCTCGAGTCCGACGGCACCTTCGGTGAGCCGGGCAAGCAGGCCGCGGCGGCGTACCGGTTGATCAACACCCAGGTGACGCTGCGCAAGGAGGAGATGGGGGCCGTCGCGCTGGCGCTCGGCGAGGCAGCCGCCGCATTGCGGGTTGCCAAGGACGTGACCCTGTCTGCGGTGAAGCCGGCGCCGAACTTTGCCGATCTGGCTCCCGACGACCCGGGCAACCTGATCATGCGTGAGCAGGCGAAGCAGGCTCCGCACTCACGCAGCCTCGAAGCGCGCGAGGCGGAGTCGCAGACGGCGATCGACAACCTCGACACCAAGCTCGAAGAGGTGGCCGCCAAGCTGCGCGAAGTGACGGGTGAGCGCAAACCGATTCGGGACGACACGGACTCGTCGGACACACCGAGCCGGCGGATGCCGACCACGCCGGGCCCGAGTCTGCTCACCAGCCCGTCCGTGAACACCGGCATCACCCCTGACGACGTCGGCACCAAGGACTTTCCTGACCTCGACCTGCCTGACCACCAGCCCGACCCGCCGGGTGACGACACCGAAGGCGGCGACGACCGTAGGCCGCCGACCACACCTCCGCCGCCCGACCTGCTCCGGCCGCCCTCGCCCCCTGGCAGCTCCGGTCCGGGCAGCTCCGGTCCGGGGACGCCGGCCGCATCCGGTCTGGCAGCCGGCGTGGTCAGCACCGCCGCAGTCTTCGCTGCCACCCGCCGCGCGTCGACCGCGGTCTCGGGTCTGGCCCCCGGTACGACGGCGCAACTGGGCCGCAGCTCAACTGCTCCGGCGCGCGGCAATCTCGGCCGCCCCGGGCTCACGCCGGGCCAAGGGGCTCCGACGACCCGGGGTGCCGGCGCTCCCCGATCGGCGGCGCGCGGACTCGCGCCGGGACAGGGAACCGCTGGTTCCCGAGCCGCCGGTGGACGCCGTGG
>JBEBTI010000272.1:0-3897 GCA_040393845.1 Nocardioides daejeonensis | reverse complement strand
ATCAGATGTCGTAGTAGAGCTCGAACTCGTGCGGGTGCGGGCGCTGCTGCACGGGCAGGATCTCGTGCTGACGCTTGTAGTCGACCCAAGTCTCGATCAGGTCGGGCGTGAACACGTCACCCTTGGTGAGGTACTCGTGGTCCTGCTCGAGCGCGTCCATGACGTCCTCGAGGCGAGTGGGCACCTGCTCGATCTCGGCCATCTCCTCGGGCGGGAGCTCGTAGATGTCCTTGTCGATCGGAGCCGGCGGCTCGATCTTGTTCTGGATGCCGTCGAGACCGGCGAGCAGGAGCGCCGAGAACGCGAGGTAGGGGTTGGCCGACGGGTCGGGGCAACGGAACTCGATGCGCTTGGCCTTCGGGTTCGAACCGGTGATCGGGATGCGGACGCACGCCGAGCGGTTGCGCTGCGAGTAGACCAGCGAGATCGGCGCCTCGAAGCCCGGCACCAGACGGTGGTAGGAGTTGACCGTCGGGTTGGTGAACGCCAACAGTGACGGGGCGTGCTTCAGGACGCCGCCGATGTAGTAGCGCGCCATGTCGGACAGGCCGGCGTACCCGGTCTCGTCGTAGAAGAGCGGCTCGCCGTCCTTCCAGATCGACTGGTGGCAGTGCATGCCGGAGCCGTTGTCGCCGAAGATCGGCTTCGGCATGAAGGTCGCGGTCTTGTCGTTGCGCCAGGCGACGTTCTTGATGATGTACTTGAACTTCATCACGTCGTCGGCGGCCTTGAGGAGCTCGTCGAAGCGGTAGTTGATCTCGGCCTGACCTGCAGTGCCGACCTCGTGGTGCGCGCGCTCGACCTGCAACCCGGAAGCCTCGAGCTCCTTGACCATCTCGTCGCGGAGTTCGCCGAAGTGGTCGTAGGGCGCCACCGGGAAGTATCCGCCCTTGTACTTCACCTTGTAGCCGCGGTTGTTGTCCTCGGAGCCCGAGTTCCAGGCGCCGGCCTCGGAGTCGATGAAGTAGAAACCGGCGTTGGCCTTGGTCTCGAAGCGCACCTTGTCGAAGACGTAGAACTCGGCCTCCGGAGCGAAGTACACCTTGTCGCCGATGCCGGTGCTGGCGGTGTAGGCCATCGCCTTGCGGGCGATGTTGCGGGGGTCGCGCGAATAGGCCTCGCCGGTGATCGGGTCGTGGATGAAGAAGTTGACGACGAGGGTCTTGGCCACCCGGAACGGGTCGAGGTACGCCGTGGTGACGTCTGGGAACAGCGACATGTCGGACTCGTGGATCGCCTGGAACCCGCGGATCGATGAGCCGTCGAAGCCGAGTCCGTCGTCGAAGACAGCTTGGTCGAACGACGAGACCGGCACCGTGAAGTGCTGCATCACGCCGGGCAGGTCGCAGAATCGGACGTCGATCATCTCGACCTTTTCGTCCTTGATGTAGCGGAACAGTTCGTCGCTGTTGGCGAACATTCTTCCTCCTTGGCCTGGGACCCCTTGGTCCCGACCGCGTCAGTGCGGATGGAGATTCCCGGCGCGACACTGCACCAGAAGCTTGGGCCCAACTGAAACAGCGGGCAGTTTCTTGACCGTATCGGGTTTGTTTCGGCGATGTAACAGGTGGGGGGAAGTCGGATTCAGTCGGTCGTCGCGGCGCGGGTAGGGTGCTCGACGTGGAACAGACCGCCTCGTGGGCCCAACGCATGCTGGCCCTGATCGTCGATTGGGCCGCCTCCACCTTGGTGGTGATCGCTGTCATCGGACCCGGCGGTTGGAGCGAGGACCGGGCTGCGGGCATCTACGTGCTGCTCGTGTTCGTGCTCGAGTCGGCGGTGCTCACGTCTCTGGCCGGTGGATCGTTCGGCAAGTTGGTGACCCGGTTGCGGGTGGCGCGGACCGACGGTCAACCACTCGACCTGCTTCGGAGTCTGCTCCGCCAGACCATGGTCGCGCTGGTGATCCCGCCCCTGGTCTTCCGGCCCGACGGTCGCGGTCTGCACGACATGGTCACGGGTACGGCGACCGCGACACTCGCCTCGCTTCGCCGCTGACCGGTCTGCAGAGTTCCTCACGCCGGCTGGGTCGGGCACGTATCTTTGGACACATGCGAACCCACTTGAACCGCCGTGTTGCCGCGGCAGCGATCGTGCCCGTGCTGGCGCTCGGTCTGGCTGCGTGCAGCGACGACGACGACAACGACGCCTCTGCCGACCCGACGCCGACCCAAGCAGTCAGTGAGGACGCCGTCGTCGAACCGTCGGAGGCAGCCAGCGAGGACCCCGCCGAGGCCGCTCCCGGCGGCGAGGTCGCGGCCGACGACTTCGCGAAACTGGTCAGCGACGGACTCGAGTCGTCGACCACCGCCAAGCTCTCGATGGAGATGACCGCGGGCGGCATGGTGACCACCGCGACCGGCGAGATCGACTACCGAGGTGACCAGCCGGCCACCTCGATGACGATGACCATCCCGGGCGGGGGTGGCGAGGTGCAGATGATCATGGTCGACGGAGCGATGTACATGACCCTCCCGATCCAAGGTCAGGATGGTTGGTTCAAGCTCGACCTGAGCGACACCGGTGCACTTGGAGACGAGCTCGGCAGCCTCGGTGGCATGGACCTGCGCGACACCATGAAGACCTTCACCGAGGGCGTCGAGTCGGTCGAGGAGATCGGCACCGAAGAGGTCAACGGCGTGACCGCGACCCACTACCGCGTGACAGCCGACCCCGAGGCGATGTCCGGCGTACTCGGTGACTCAGCAGCAGACATCCCAGAAACCCTCGTGTACGACGTGTGGCTCGACGAGCAAGGCCGGTTCACCAAGATGGCAGCCGACCTCGAGGAGAGCGGCAAGATGGAGATGAACGTCACCGACTGGGGCACCGATGTCAGCATCGAAGCTCCGCCGGCCGACCAGGTCCAGGACTTCCCGACCAGCATGCTCGGCGGCTGAACGACCACCCACGACCCGGGGCCGACCCTTTGCTGGGCCGGCCCCGGGTTCGGCATTTCCGAGTGTTTGCGCGCGCGAACCTTTGGAAAGGGTCCAAGGCATGAAACCCAAGCTTCGTAGAACCGTTGCCCTGACTGCCGTCGTCCCGCTGATGCTTGCGGGCGTCGCTGCCTGTGGCGACGACTCCGACGAAAAGGACGACAACGAGACCAGCCAGACGTCGACGCCCTTGGGCACCGACGGCACGGACACCACCGACGGCACCAACCCCACCGACGGCACAGACGGTGATGAGGCGCCCGGTGGCGACCTGTCCACCGAGGAGTTCGCCAATCTGATGACTGCTGGCATCGAGGCGACCACCACGGCCAAGGTCGTCACCCGCAGCGAGACCAACGGCATGGTCACCGTGTCCGAAGGTGTCACCGACATGTCGGGTCGCACCCTGGCCTCGCACATGACCATGACCATGCAGGGTCAGACCACCGAGATGATCATGATCGACGGTGATCTCTACATGAAGATGCCCGGCTCAGAGGGTTGGACCAAGATGAGCGCGAGCGATGCCACGGCAGGCGGCGTGGAGGAGACTGCCTTCGATCCGCAGGCATTGACTCAGGCGTTCCTCGGTGGGCTGAAGTCGGTCGAGACGATCGGCGAGGAGGACGTCAACGGCGTCGCCACCACCCACTACCGCATGGTCACCGACATCACCGCAGCGATGGAGGCCCTCGGCAGCCCCGAGGCCGCAGCCGGCATGGACGACATCACCCAGGACGTCTGGCTCGACTCGGAGGGCCGCAGCGTGAAATCCTCCTATGAGATGGAGATGTCCGGCGTGACGATGAAGTCCGAGACCCTGATGAGCGACTTCGGTGCCCCGGTCACCATCGAGGCACCTCCGGCCGATGAGGTCACCGAGATGCGCTGACCAAGTCGTGAGCAAAGCACGCGGCGCCGCCCCCCGGGGGTGGGCGCCCGGGCGCGGTCGGCAGGT
>JBEBTI010000271.1:0-3903 GCA_040393845.1 Nocardioides daejeonensis | reverse complement strand
TTTCGTCGGGGTCGATGTCCGGCAACTGGGTGGGAAGGCCCTCATGGATGACGGGCGCCTTCTGGGAACTGATGGGGGTCGTGGGGTCGCTCACCCCCTCATCGTGGCACGCGAACTTTGCTCACGGTATCTACCGTCCAGTACGCCGATCCGGGCGTTGGGGTTGCGCAGGGGGCGCGTGTTCCGCTGGACTACGGGGCACACCGTCCAAAAGATCTTCCGAGGAGAGGATTCACTTGAGTTCCACCACGGGTGGCGACGCCGCCCAGAAGACCGAACCAGCAACCCGACTGGGGTTCGTCCCGGGCATGGTCGTCCAGGAGCTGGGCTGGGACGAGGACACCGACGACGACCTGCGGATGTCGATCGAAGACGCCATCGACGCCGACATGGTCGACGGCGACCACGGCAACGTGGTCGACGCGGTGGTGCTGTGGTGGCGCGATGACGACGGTGACCTCGTCGACGCGCTCGTGGATGCCCTCACCGACCTCGTCGGTGGCGGATCGATCTGGTTGCTGACCCCCAAGGTCGGTCGCCCCGGTGCGGTCGACCCCGCGGACATCGCCGAAGGCGCACCGATTGCCGGTCTGTCGCAGACGACGACGACGGCGGCGAGCCCGACCTGGGCCGCGACCAAGCTGGTGGCTCCGAAGTCCGCCCACTGACCACCGAGTGACCCTCACGGGCATGGTTCGTTGACGAGCCGTCGTGGCGATCGCCGCGAGGGTGGTCGATGGGAAGGGCAACCGATGAGCAGGATCGGCACGATGATGGGTTCGAGCGTGACCGGGGCGAAGGTCCTGGCCCGTGCGGGCATCGTGCGTCCCTATTCGCCGCTCACCCTCGGCCGGGTCGCCCGAGCGGTCCTGCAGTGGGGGACCGGGCCGGCTGGCGGGTTCGCCACGATGGCGCTCCGCAATCCCCACGGCACGGCCGTCGTCGACGATCTCGGGTCCCTCACCTTCGCCGAACTGCACACCCGCAGCAACGCGCTGGCGCGCGAACTGCGCAAGCGTGGCGTCCGCGAAGGTGACGGTGTGGCGGTGATGTGCCGCAACCACCGCGGGTTCATCGACGCCAGCCTGGCCGTGGCCAAGCTGGGCGCCGACACCCTCTACCTCAACACCGCCTTCGCCGGACCTCAGCTGGCGGAGGTGATCGCCCGTGAGAAGCCCCGGATGGTGATCCACGACCAGGAGTTCACCGGTCTGCTCAGCGGCGCCGAGATCGAGCACCGCCTGCTGGCCTGGACCGACGAGGAGACCACGGTCGAGACCGTCGAGCAGCTGATCGCAGCCGCTGACGACGCAGACCTGACCCCGAGCAAACGGCACGGGCGGGTGGTGATCCTGACCTCCGGCACCACCGGAACCCCCAAGGGAGCTCCGCGCAGTGAGGCAGGCATCGATGCGGCCGTGGCGCTGCTCTCACGGCTGCCGCTGCGGTATGGCTGGCGCAGCCACGTTGCTGCGCCGCTGTTCCACACTTGGGGATATGCGCACCTCGCCCTCGGGATGCTGCTCGGTTCGACGCTGGTGATCAGCCGCCGCTTCGACCCCGAGGCCGCCCTTCGTCTGACTGCGGAGCAGCAGTGTGACTCGCTGATCGTGATCCCGGTGATGTTGCAGCGGATCATGCGACTGCCGGAGGAGACGCTGGCGAGCCACTCGCTGTCGTCGGTGAAGGTGGTGGCTGCGTCCGGTTCGGCGCTTCCGGGCGACCTGGCCCTGGCGTGGATGGACCGCTTCGGCGACACCTTGCACAACATCTACGGGTCGACCGAGGTGGCGTATGCCTCGATCGCGACGCCCGAGGACCTGCGCGTGGCACCGACGTCGGCCGGCAAGCCACCGTTCGCGACCGTGGTGCGGATCCTCGACGAGCACGGCCGGGAGGTTCCGGTCGGCACGTCCGGTCGGATCTTCGTGGGCAACGGGATGCTCTTCGAGGGTTACACGGGGGGCGGCAACAAGCAGATCATCGACGGTCTGATGTCGACCGGCGACGTCGGTCGCTTCGACACCGCCGGCCGGCTGCATGTCGAGGGCCGCGACGACGAGATGATCGTGTCGGGAGGGGAGAACGTGTTCCCCAAGGAGGTCGAGGACTGCCTGGCCCGGCACGACGCAGTGGCGGACGCCGCTGCGATCGGCGTCGACGACGAGGAGTTCGGCAGCCGCCTGCGTGCGTTCGTCGTGGTCGCCGGTGAGGTGACCGACGAGGAACTCAAGGACTGGGTGAAGGCCAACCTGGCGCGCTACAAGGTGCCACGTGAGTTCGTGCGACTCGAGGAGTTGCCGCGCAATGCCACCGGCAAGGTGCTGAAGAACGAACTCCGCAAACTCTGAGGCCTGAACCTCACGCGCCGCGGAAGCAGCTGAGGCCCCGCCGTCCCTGCTTCCAGTCCGCGGCGGAGGGATAGGTGAAGACGAAGGTGTCGTCGCCGACCAGCGGCCGGCACTCGGTGCGCGCTCGCGATCTCCACGCTGCCGGGTCCGGGTAGGCATTGCCGGGAACCTCGGCGCTGCCGACCCACCGGTGGGTGTGGTCGCGGTCGCAGGAGACGAAGGTGGTGGCGTCGTCACTGGCGACCGCACAGCGCCGTAGTGCGTTGGGGACCCGTCCCGTGACCACCGGAAGTCCGCTGCCGGGGAGGGAGTCGCTGGCGGCGCCTGCCCCGGGCAACACCTTCACGTCGCACCGGAACCAGTTGGCCCCCTGCCGGTGCTGGTCACCGTTGGGTTCGAACCAGGCCCAGGTCAACAGCAACCCAGCGAGTTCGTCGGGTGCCACACCGACTGCGGCGGGCAGCGCGTCCAAGCAGGTGCGGCGTACGTGGTCGACCTTCGCTCTGGCGTTGCCGACGGGGAAGGTGTCGACCAGATAGGTCACGGTCGTGTGCGTCGTCGTGCACGGCACCGCAGGGCGCGCATCGATGCCCCGGTCCACCTGGTCGGGCGTGAGCCGGTGGCAACTGCCGACCGACGGCGCGCCCGCCATCGGGTCGGGCGGAGCCAGCACGATGGCGGGGCCGAGGACGACCGGCTGGGGATCGGGTGTGGTGGCCAGACCGCATCCGGCCAAGCCGAGCAGCAGGCCGGAGGCCGCGATCGCGGTGAGGATGCGAAGATGACCCGGACCCGACACATTCTCGATCCTAGGGGCAGTTGCGTGGCAGACCTCCAGGTGGGCGACCTCGCCCCCGACTTCACGTTGCGCGACCAGTTCGGTCAGGACGTGCGGTTGGCAGACTTCCGTGGCTCCAAGGCGGTTGCGCTGTTGTTCTACCCGTTTGCCTTCTCCGGGGTCTGTCAGGGCGAACTCAACGGAATCCGGTTGCGTCTCGCGGAGTTCCTCACCTTCGACACCGAGGTGCTCGCCATCTCCTGCGACCCGACGTACGCGTTGCGCGCCTTCGCGGACAGCGACGGCCTGAACTTTCCCCTGCTGTCCGATTTCTGGCCGCACGGCGAGGTGTCGCGCTCCTACGAGGTCTTCGACGAAGCACGTGGCTGCTCGCGCCGCTCCACCTACGTGGTCGACAAGGATGGTCGGATCGCCTGGGCGGTGCACAACACGATGGCCGAGGGCCGCGACCTCGACGAACACCTCAGAGAACTGCAAGCCGCTCTCTGAACCGTTGCAGGCCCCGCGATTGCAACTTCGTGCAAAGTTTGACGATTTGCTGGAAAGCCGGGGCCGAGCCTGCGATGATTGCTGCATCGCGACCGCTGGTGACCCGAGACTCCAGCGGTCGCGGTTTTTCACTTGCGGCCCGTTTGCACCTCTGGTCATGCGGTCACGTAGTCTCTGTCCCGCGCTTGCACCTGCGTCGGTAGCTCAGCGGTAGAGCACCCGGTTTACACCCGGGCGGTCGGCGGTTCGAAACCGTCCCGACGC
>JBEBTI010000270.1:0-3925 GCA_040393845.1 Nocardioides daejeonensis | reverse complement strand
CTCGTCGACCTTGGTGGTGGCCCACTCCGCAACCGGGGTGAACCGCAGGTCACGGTTGGTGATGATGCCGATCAGGCGGTTGTCCAGGTCGACCACCGGGAGGCCGGAGACCCGGTACTCGCCACAGATCCGGTCGAGTTCCTCCAGTGTCTCGTCGGGACCGATCGTGACCGGGTTGGAGATGATCCCGGTCTGGGTGCGCTTGACCAGATCGACCTGGTAGGCCTGGTCGGCAATGGAGAGGTTGCGGTGCAGGACGCCGAGACCACCCTCGCGCGCCATCGCGATCGCCATCCGTGACTCCGTCACGGTGTCCATCGCGGCACTCACCAGTGGGATCTTCAGGGAGATCTCGCGGGTCAGTCGGCTGGTGGTGTCGATCTCGTCGGGCGCCAGGTCGGAATACCCCGGCAGCAACAGCACGTCGTCGTAGGTCAGGCCGAGCGGGGCAAACTTCTCCGGGATCTCCATCCACCCATTTTAGGACGCCTCCGGCCCGAGCGTGACCGAGGTGCGCGTGACTCCAGCCACGGCCCCGGCGGTCGGACGCGTCGGCTCCCAGCCCGGCGGGCCGAATACCCGCCCGAGACGCTCTCGCCACGTCTGCGCCGCACGCACCTGGCGCGCGATCTGCACGTAGTCGCCGTACTGCAACTTCAGCAGGTTGTAGGTCTCGACCGGCTTGGTGAGGCCGTACGTCGGCGTCTGCTTCTCCTCGGTGAAGCTGCCGAACATCCGGTCCCAGACGATCAACATGCCGCCGTAGTTGCGGTCCAGGTATTCCGGATCGGAGCCGTGGTGGACCCGGTGGTGCGACGGGGTGTTGAACACGAACTCGATCGGGCGCGGCAGCTTGCCGACCAACTCGGTGTGCACGAAGAACTGGTAGATCAGGTTGAAGCCGAAGGCGACGTAGAGGGTCCACGGGGCGAACCCGAGAATCGGCAGCGGCAGCCAGAAGAAGAACTCGAACCACGGGTTCCACTTCTGCCGCAGCGCGGTGCCGAAGTTCATGTGTTCACTCGAGTGGTGCGCCTGGTGGGCGGCCCAGCCGATGTTCACCCGGTGCACGAACCGATGGTGGCAGTAGTAGCCGAGGTCGAGGCCAACGATCAGCGCCGGCCAGTACCACCAGGCACCGGTGTCGAGGTGCCACGGCGCCACCCAGACGAAGAGCGTGAGATAGGCAAAGAAGGTGGCGACCTTGAACACGGTGAGGAAGAAGATCGAGCCGACGCCCATCAGGATGCTGGTGCGGGCGTCCTTCAACGCATAGCCGGTCACGTTGTCGTCGTGGTCGAGCCACTTCAACGCAGCCAGTTCGATCACGATGGTCAGCACGAAGAACGGCACGGCGTACGCCACCGGGTTTCCGGTCGGGTCCAGCAGTTCCTGCATTGCCACCTCCATATGACTCTGGAGTAAGTTACCACCGGATCAGTTCGATGGATAGGGTTCCGCCATGGCTTCGCGTCCCCGCCCCAACGCAGGCACCAAGGGCGTCCCGCGCGCCGAACGGGAAGCAGAGATCCTCGCCGTCGCCGGGCGCACCTTCGGCGAGCGTGGATACGCCGCGGTCTCGGTCGCCGAAATCGCCGAACTGGCCGGCATCTCCAAACCCCTTGTCTACAACTACTTCGGCTCCAAGGAAGGGTTGTTTGCCGCGTGCTTGGAGGAGTCCGGGGCAGTGATCGCCCACGACGTCGACCGTACGGCGGCCAGCGGTGCCGTCGGCCTGGCCCGCGCGTTGGCCACCCTCGAAGGCGTCTTCGCCGTCCTCGAGGGACGACAGTGGATCTGGCGACTCTTCTTCGACACCTCACGGCCCACCACCGAGCACGTCGAAGCCGTCGTCGCGCGCCACACCAACCGGCTCACCCAGCGAGCGGTCGAAGGAGTCGCGGAGATGCTCGCGGTGGCCGGCAACGACGATCCACTCGACGCCTCGGCCCTGGTCGCGGTCTGGGCCAGCGTGTTCGACTCCTTGGTCACCTGGTGGGTCGACCATCCCGAGGTCACCGCAGCGGAGATGACCGCGCGGAGCGCGCGCCTGTTCGCGGCGGTGCTGGCCGGCGACAGGGTCCGGGCACTCGCCTGAGCTCCGGCCACCGGCCGCCCGGCGGCGAGGTCACTCCTCCTCGAGGTGCCCCCAGCGCGCCCAGGGGGTGTCCACCGCCTCGGGCCAGGCCAGCACCGACTCGCCGTGCCGGCGCAGCATCTCCGACAACAGCTCCTGTGGCGAGTCGAACTCCGACGGCTCCAACGGTGGATCCACCCGGAGGTGGTGACCGTGCGCATCACGGACCGCGCGGACCAGCACCACCGGCGAGTTGGCGAGGGTCGCGATCCGCGCCGCGCCGAACGAGCCCAACACCTTGCGGCCGAGGAACTCGACCGTCGTACGCCCCGGCACGTCGGAGGCGATCGCCATCGTCACCCCCGGGCGCAGCGCCTCGAGCACCGCATCCGTGCCGCCACCGGTCGGGAGCAGGGTCGCGCCCATCCCGACCACCCGCATGTGCTGACGGAGGTACGCCGGAGCCTCCGGCGCCATCGCGTCGGCGAAGGCCAGGACGGTCAGGTCCGCTCCCGCCCGCTTGAGCGAGGCGAACATGCCCTCGAAGCGGTGGTGGTGCATGAAACTCAGGACGGTGGCCCGCTCCGGGTCGCGGCGGGTGGTCAACCACTCGATGCCCTCGACCCGTTGCTGAGTGATCGCGCGGGGATGCCACCGCAGCCAGCTGCGCAGCATCGACTGCTCGGCGTAGGCCCGCGCCAACTGCGGCACCTCGCCAGCCCGCTCCGACTCCCCCAGCAGGAACTGCATCTGGCGCACCTGCGCTGCCCGGAAGGCGGGGGCCTGCCAGAGCTTGTCCACCCGGCGTTCGACCAGCCCCGGAATCGCACGTGCGGGCACCACCGAGCGCAGGCGCTGCATCGCATCCATCACATTCGACACGCGCGGAGGTTATCAACGCCGCACGCATCCGTGCAGGCGAATGGGTGCTCGGTGAGGTTGCCCGAGAATGCAGAACGCCTGCCACGCGCGGCGCGGCAGGCGTTCTGGAGGTGCCTACGGATCAGTGACCGTGGCCGTGACCGTGACCGGCCGCAGCCGGCTCGTCGGCGTCCTCGGGCTTGTCGACCACCAGTGTCTCGGTGGTCAGCAGCATCGCGGCGATCGAGGTGGCGTTGACCAGTGCGGAACGGGTCACCTTGACCGGGTCGATGACGCCCTGGCCGACCAGGTCGCCGTACTCGCCGGTCGCGGCGTTGTAGCCCTGCCCGACACCGAGCTCACGGACCTTGGTGGTCACCACGTAGCCGTTCTCGCCACCGTTCTCGGCGATCCAACGCAGCGGCTCGTCGGCGGCCTTGCGGACCACCCGGACGCCGATCGCTTCGTCACCGGTCAGGCCGAGGTCGTCCTCGAGCACCGACACCGCGTGGATGAGGGCAGAGCCGCCACCGGCGATGATGCCTTCCTCGATCGCGGCACGGGTCGCGGAGACCGCGTCCTCGATCCGGTGCTTGCGCTCCTTGAGCTCGACCTCGGTGGCCGCGCCGACCTTGATCACGCACACGCCACCGGCGAGCTTCGCCAGACGCTCCTGGAGCTTCTCGGTGTCCCAGTCGCTGTCGGAGTTCTCGATCTCGGCCTTGATCTGGTTGACCCGACCCTCGACCGCGGCAGCGTCGCCGGCGCCGTCGACGATGGTGGTGTTGTCCTTGGTGACGACGACGCGACGCGCGGTGCCGAGCACCTCGAGACCGACCTGGTCGAGCTTGAGCCCGACCTCGGGAGCAACGACCTGACCACCGGTCAGCACGGCGATGTCCTGCATCATCGCCTTGCGGCGGTCACCGAAGGCCGGGGCCTTGACTGCGACCGCACGGAAGGTGCCCTTGATCTTGTTGACGACCA
>JBEBTI010000269.1:0-3933 GCA_040393845.1 Nocardioides daejeonensis | reverse complement strand
TCCCGGAACGAGTCCGAGGACGAGGATCCCGAATCGGGTCGCTCCGCCTGACCTCGTACACTCGGGGATCATGAGCACCCCCACCCTCGAGCAGGTCAATGCCGCGCTGGCAACCGTCAATGACCCCGAGATCAAGCGTCCGATCACCGAACTCAACATGGTCGACCGGGTGGAGATCGATGCGGACGGTGCTGTCTCCCTGACCGTCCTGCTCACGGTGGCCGGTTGTCCGCTCAAGGACACCATCACCCGCGACGTCACCGCTGCGGTCTCGCGCGTGGCCGGCGTGACGTCGGTCGACCTCGAACTCGGGGTGATGAGTGCCGAGCAGCGCACCGCGCTCCGCGAGGTGCTGCAGGGCGGCCAGGCCCAGCGGGAGATCCCGTTCGCGCAGCCCGGCTCCCTGACCAAGGTCTATGCGATCGCCTCCGGCAAGGGTGGCGTCGGCAAGTCGTCGGTCACCGTCAACCTGGCGCTGGCGCTGGCTGAGCAGGGCCTCAAGGTCGGCATCGTCGACGCCGACATCTACGGCCACTCGGTGCCGGCGATGCTCGGGGTCGGTGACGCCCGGCCCACCCAGGTCGAAGACCTGATCATGCCGGTGCCGACGGAGTCCGGCGTCTCGGTGATCTCGATCGGCATGCTCAAGCCGCGGCGCGACCAGGTCGTCGCGTGGCGTGGCCCGATGCTCGACCGCGCTCTGGTCCAGATGCTCTCCGACGTCTACTGGGGCGACCTCGACGCCCTGCTGCTCGACCTGCCGCCGGGCACCGGTGACGTGGCGATCTCGTTGGGCCAGCACCTGCCCAACGCCGAGGTGATCGTGGTGACCACCCCACAGGAAGCTGCGGCCGAGGTCGCCGAGCGCGCCGGCACGATGGCGTCGATGATGCACCAGCGGGTGATCGGCGTGGTCGAGAACATGAGCTACCTGCCCTGCCCGCACTGTGCCGAGGAGGGCAAGGACCACCGCCTGGAGATCTTCGGCTCCGGTGGCGGCGAGCGGGTGGCCAGGACGCTCTCCGAGCGGTTCGGGTACGACGTCCCGATGCTCGCCACGATCCCGCTCGAGGTGGCGCTGCGTTCGGGCGGTGACTCCGGCGTCCCGATCGTCACCTCCGACCCGGCCTCGCCGGCGGCGGCGGAGTTCACCAAGGTCGCTCAGACGTTGTCGGGACGCGGTCGTGGGCTGGCGGGCATGCAGTTGGGCCTGACCCCGTCCAACCGGTTCTGAGCCACCCGTGTTCGGGGTCGGTCTGGCCGAATTGGCGGTGATCGCCGTTGTTGCGGTGATCGTGGTCGGCCCCGACAAGGTGCCGGAACTCGCCAAGCAGGCGGCGCAGTTGATCAAGCAGTTCCGCGCCTTCAGCCAGGCCACGCGCGACAACCTGCGCACCGAACTCGGCCCGGAGTTCGCCGACCTCGAGTTGCGCGACCTCGACCCGCGTGAGTTGGTGCGCAAGCACATCCTCGACGCGATGGAGGACGACGACACGCCGCCGCGACCGGCCCAGGTGGCGCTCCGCGCGGGTGAGTTGCCGCCGTACGACGTCGAGGCGACCTGAGGGCTGCGCCGTCAGTGCGCAACGGCGACGATCGCCGCGTGCGCGACCAGCCGGGGTGCGCGACGCTCGCCGACGTACACCTCCACGAAGTCGTTGCCGACACGTCCCCAGCGGACCTCGAGGCGCGTGCCGTCGCTGAGGTGGAGGTGAGCGGATCGGCCGTCGTCGGCCAACCTGCGCAGCGCTGACCCGAGGCCGAGCCTGGCCGTCGCGGGCCACGCTCCCTCCGGGACCGACCGCGGGTTGACCCCGTCGACGGCGACCAGGTGGTCCTGCACGACCAACCACTGCCGCGTGCCGGCGTCGAGGTGGCACCAGGTCGCCGCACACCGCTCCAACCGACCGGCCACCGTGCCGATGCCGGCCACCTGCATCGTCACCTCGGCACCGAGCGTTGCCATCAGCCGCGAGGCGAGGGTGACCGTCGCGTACTCCGCCCGAGCCTGCTCGGCGACCTCGAGCAGCAGCTCCTGGCCGAGCACCGCGTTGGCCTGCCCCGCGAGTTCATCGAGGAGTTCCGCAAGTGCCTCCGTCGACGTCGGTTCATCGGGTTCCCGGGACATGTCCCCGACCCTTCTCGGTCGCGGGCGGCCCTGTCAACGGCGGGGCCGGGGTCGGTGCGGGCGCGCCCGAGCAACGGGCTGTGGATCCACTCTTGACGTCGCTCCGCAAACGGAGTTCACTGCGTTTACTGGAAGCAAACACACGCAAATGAAAGCAATGAAGATGTCTCGGGAACATTCTTCGGCGAGCCGCTGCCTCCTCGTCTGGTCGCTGACCGGGCTCGCGGCAGGTGGCGCCCTGGCCGTGCTCGTGCCGTTGGCCCGCCCGCGCCCCGGCGCAGGCTTCGACGAACTCCTCACCGCGGGCTCCGCCGTCGCCCTGTCGGGGTGCCTCCTCTGGGCCTGGCTGGCAGCCAGCGTCGTGGTGGTCGATGCCTTCCGGGGGACGACGACCGACTGGACCGGGTGCCCCGTGTGGTTCCGGCGCGTGGTGCTGCTCGGCTGCGGGGCCGTGCTGGTCGGTGCGCCGGTGGCCGCTCACGCCGACCCCACCGCCGGCCAGCCGCCGCAGCCGGTCGATGACTCAACTCCGGCGGTCAGCGCGCTGCGTGAGGTGGCCGACGACCACCGTCTGGACGGCGTACCGCTGCCGGATCTGCCGACCACACCGCCCGAAGTGGCACCGTCGCCCTCCCTGGCCGCCCCGGAGCGGCGCCGTCAGCACGCCCCGTCCGGGGCCCAGCAGCAGCGGCCGCCCGCGCCGCGCCCGAAGCAAGCGCCTGAACCCCCGCCCGAGCCTCCGGCCAGTCGCCGGACGCAGTCGCCCGCGGTGCCGGAGGCTGCTGAGCCGCCCGTGCCTGCCGCGCCCGCTGCGGCACCTGGACGCCCGAACCGCCCGGAGCACACGACGGTGGTCGCCCCCGGTGACTCGCTCTGGGCGATCGCGGCCCGCGTGCTGCCGCCGTCGGCGACCGCCGCCGAGGTCGACCGCGCGTGGCGGACGCTGTGGCACCGCAACCGGTCCGTGATCGGGCCGGACCCCGACCTGATCAGCCCCGGCCAACGCCTCGACCTGACATCCGTGCTCACCACCCCACCGCAGGAGGACCGATGACCGACCACCACCTCACCGACAGTCCCGTCGTACGCCGCCTCGTGCCGCGACCGGACACCACCGTGCAAGGCGCACTTGCTCTCGATCTGGTCGCGAACGAGGCACCCCCGGACGTGACTCCGGCCAGGCCGCGGATCGCCTCCGACGTCGTCCTGGTGCATCCGAGCACGCGGGAGGACGTCGAGCGGTGGATCGGCGCCTTCGTGCAGGCGTTGGTCGAGGTGGTGTGTGGCGACCGGCCCGCGAGTCAGCTGGTGCGATGGACGACCGCCGACATCCACCGGGAGGTCTCCTACCGGGCCACGGTCGTCGCCCGCGCCGGCGCCCACCAAGCCGGGCAGGGCCGAGTACGCCGTGGTCACGCCACCCGACCACAGGTGGCGAGTGTGCACATCTCGTTCACCACCAGCCGGCACGTGGAGTTCTGCGGTGTGGTGCGCCACGGGGCACGCTCACGCTTCGTGGCCGGGTGCATCGAGCGGCGTGCACGCCGGTGGACGTGCACCGAGTTGGAGTTCGGCTGAGCCCCGGTCACGACCGGGTCACCCTCAGCCGAACTTCACTGCTCGACGTACTGCAATTGACGTCTCGACCGGTTGTTTGTGCTGTCTCGACGGTCAGCCGTTGGCGCGGGTGGTGAGGCCGGTGGGGCCGCCAGCTGCGCCGTGGCACTTCTTGTACTTCTTGCCCGAGCCGCAGGGGCAGTCCTCGTTGCGACCGGTGGTGGCGTAGGGGTCGTCGGCGTTGGTGA
>JBEBTI010000268.1:0-3939 GCA_040393845.1 Nocardioides daejeonensis | reverse complement strand
TGGTGCCGACCGATCGCCTCCCGGTCGATGTCGACCTGGATGACGGCCTTGCCGTCGAGGAACGCACGATCGGCGGTCGTCCACTTGTTGAGGCTGGCGCCAAAGGCGATCACGCAGTCAGCATCGTTGATCGCGTCCATGGCCGGTTCGTGCGACAGCGTGCCGAAGATGTGCAGGTTGTGCGGTTCACCGCGGAACAGGTCACGACCGCGCAACGTGGTGGCCACCGGCGCTCCGAGCTTCGCCGCCAGACGGATCAGCGCTGACCTGGCCGCCTCCGACCCGGCGCCACGACCCGCAAGCACGATCGGCCGCTTAGCGGAGGCGAGAATGCCAGCCGCCTCGTCGAGGGCTTCGTCGCTTGGTCGCAGGTGCCCGGCCGGCACCCAGCGGTCACCGACCGGCTTCTCATAGGCTGCCTCCAGCCACTGGAACTCGACCGGCACGTTGAGCACGATCGGGCGTCGCTCGGTCCAGGCCCGACGTACGGCAACCGCGACGTCCTCGCAGATGGTCTCGGGCGAGCGCACCTGCTCGAACCCCGCACCGGTCGGCATGATCACGTCGCGCTGGGAGATGTTCTGGAAGTTGTAGGGATCCGCGACCGCCGTGTCCCCCGCGATCAGCACCATCGGCGTGCGTTCCTTGGTCGCCTCGACCAGCGCGGTGACGGTGTTGGTCAGCGCCGGACCGTGCGTCACACAGGCCACGCCGAGCCCCCGGGTCGCCTTGGCATAGCCGTTGGCGGCCAGCACCGCACCCGCTTCGTTGGCCACGGCGTAGAACTTCCCGCCGGCGTCGGCCTCGAAGCTCGTCATCATGTAGAGGTTCGCATCACCCATCAATCCGAAGATCGAGGTGACGCCTTGGTCGGCCAGGGCCCGCGCAGCAGCCTCGTGGAAAAGCATGGTTCTCTCCTTCGTGGGACTGTCGCCGCCCCGAGCGGAATGGGTTAGAGCCACTCCACGGGACCGCGGACCAGATCACCCAACTGTTCGATGTTGATCTTGATGACCTGCTGCAGGTGCTCCCGCATCAGTCGTTCTGATTCGTCGCGATCGCCGGCAGCGATCGACTTGGCGATGCGCACGTGGTCCTCGACCAGCGCATCCTGGATCGGCCGCGGGTCTCCGACGGTCGCCACATGGTGGGCGACCAGCAGACCGTAGGACCGAAAGGTCAACTGCGTGACCCGGTTGCCGCTCAGCGCGGCGACCGCACTGTGGAACGACTCGTGTCCCTCGACGAACTGCTCGAGGTCGAGGTGCTCGTGCTCGTGGGCCTGCTCGTCGAAGAACTGCTCCATCGCCTGCTGACGCAGTTCGTCGTCGGGATTGGCAGCAGCAAAACCGGCGAGAGCGGTCTCGGCAAACACCCACGTCTCGAAGAGCTCGGCATAGGTGGCACCGGAGAGATTGAAGAAGAGTGCATGCATCCGCCCCAGGTTGGCCGGGTCGACGGTGCCGACCGACGGGCCTCCGCCCGGACCGCGACGGATCGTGATCATCCCCTGCACCTCGAGCAGGCGCAGCCCTTCGCGCAGGGATTCACGACTGACGCCGTACTTCTTGAGCATCTCCGCCTCGGACTCGAGGCTGTCGCCGGGCGCCAGGCCATCGGCGGCGATGTCGCGGACCAGGTCACGGGCGACCACTTCGGCGGCCTTCAACGGGCGCAGCAGCGACCGGCCCGACGCGATCGGAATACCTGCATTCACGATCGGCGCAGCCGGCTTCGCCTTTTTCTTCGCCATGGACCAGATCCCCGTTCTGTCGCGTTACCCTTGCGTCCGCAGGGCCTCACCCAAAACCTAATTCATCATGAGATTTGTCACAAGTGGTTGTGGCCAATCAACGTGGACAAGTTCCCGTTCACGGGTCGACCGTCAGCTGCCGGAGAGCCGAGGCGTCGACCACCTTGCCGCTCGCGACCGCAGCTCTGGCCCGGACCATCGCCTTCGGGAAACCCACGTTGAGGTGTGCGGTCAGACGATCGTCCTCGTCCAGCCAGGCGACGCCCCACTTCTCCGGGTCGTCGTGCTCGCGGAACACCACCCGGTCGCTTGCTCGGTGCTGCCCGACGTACTGGACCTTGCGACCGAACTGGTCGCTCCAGAAGTAGGGCACCCGATCAGCGTCCTGCGTCTTGCCCAACATCGCTTGGGCCACCGCAGTGGCCCCGTTGACGGCCTCGTCCCAGTGCCCGGAGTGCACCCGCTCCCCCAGCCGCGGAGACCAGCGAGCTGCGACGTCGCCTACCGAGAAGACCCGCGGGTCGCTGGTGCGTCCGTCGCCGTCGACAGCCACTCCGCCACCAGCCATCTCCAAGCCTGCTTCGGCAAACCAGGCGCTGTCGGGTCGCACTCCAACTCCGGTGACGACCAGGTCGGCCGGCACCAGCGAACCGTCATCGAGCAGGACACCGTCCACCTCGATGCGGTCGACGAGTACGCCGGTGCGCAGGTCGATCCCGTCCCACCACGGCAGGAACCGGGCTGCCACTTCGTCGCCGAGCGGTCCAGCCAGGGGCGCCGAGCCGCCTTCGAGGCAGGTCACCTTGCAACCGGCAGCCGACGCCGCGGTCGCGAGCTCGGAGCCGATCCAGCCGGCTCCGACCAGCACGATGCGTGCTCCGGGAAGAAGTGCCTTGCGCACCGCCGCCGCATCCTCGGTGGTGCGCATGGTCACCTGTGGTCCGTCACCCGGGAGCCGCACCGGCGCCGCGCCCGTGGCGAGCACGAGCACGTCGTACCCGATGTCGCCCGCGTCGGTGGCCACGGTGCGGGTCTCGAGGTCGAGGCCGGTGGCCCGTACGCCGAGACGCAGGTCGACGTCGTCGAGATCGAGTCCGAGATCGGAGTCGAATCCGTCAGGGCTCACTCCCGCCTTGGTCAACGGCGGACGGTCGTAGGGCCGGTGTTGCTCCTCCCCGACCAGCACGAGGTCGCCGGTGAACCCGGCCTCGCGCAGTGCGACGCAGGTCCGGCCGCCGGCCAGCCCGGCGCCGACCACCACGACAGTCCCGATCTCGCTCACGACGCGCCCGCATCGTCGAAGGCAGTGAAGGCGCGCTCAGCCCAGCCTGCGATGTCTCCCCACAGCATCTCGTTGCTGCGGGCCTTGCGGAAGTAGAGATGCGCCGAGTGCTCCCAACTGAAGCCGATCCCGCCGTGCACCTGGACGTTCTCGGCCGTGATCGCGCACGCGCTGCGGGACGACTCGACCAGCGCCGAGGCAGCCGCGCCGGGCAGATGGTCCGGCGACTCGACCGCTGCCCAGACCGCATGCTCGACGAGCGAGCGAGCCAGGTCGGCGTCGGTGGCCATGTCGGCCACGAGATGCTTGATCGCCTGGAAGGAGCCGATCGGACGACCGAACTGCTCCCGATCCTTCGCATAGACCACCGCGTCGGCCACTGCCTGGTCGGCAACACCCAATTGCTCGGCTGCCGTGAGCACGGCAGCAATGTCACGGACCTCGACCAGCAGGGCGGCCGGGTCGGCTGCGCTGATCGGGCGGGCCGGTGCACCATTCGCCGTCACCAAGGACAGCGAGCGGGTCAGGTCGAGCGCTTCGCGCCGGGTGACCTGCAGGTTGTCGACCGGCACCACGAACCAGCGCACGCCGGCGTCGGTCTGAGCAGGCAGCACCAACGCGGTCGCCTCGGCGACGTCGACGACCAGGTCGACCGCGCCGTCCAGGAGCCAACGGCCGTCCGTCTCGGAAGCCCGCAGACCGTCGTCGGACAGCGTGATCGCCAGCGCCTGACCGTTGCCGAGGATCTCGGCGACCGTCTCGGCGTGGTCACGGTCGCCACTGCGGACGAGTGCTTCGAGCGCCAACCAGGTGCCGAGCAACGGCACCGTGGTGAGTTGACGACCGAGCGCTTCGGCGACGGCCGCCACCTCCGCGATCGTGGCCCCGCTGCCACCCCACTCCT
>JBEBTI010000267.1:0-3965 GCA_040393845.1 Nocardioides daejeonensis | reverse complement strand
GCCCCCAACTCCCAGACCGCCCACACAAATGACAGGAGAGCGGCCTGTGCGGGGAATTCGTCACTTCGTGACTGAAGCTTCCCCCACACGGTGACGAATTGCCCCTCCAGGTGACACGTCGTCGTGTCGGAGTCAGCGGGCGAGGAAGCCGGTGAGGAAGAGCGTGACCATCTGGTCGGTGAACTCGTCGCGGGTGTAGCGCTCACGGTCGGGCCAGTGCCGGCTGGCCCAGAGGGCGTCGCGCACGGTGCGGTAGAAGATCTCGGCCGGTACGTCGTCGCGGAAGGTGCCGTCGGCGATACCTTCGTTGATCGCATCGAGCCAGAAGGCGCGCACGTCGCGGGAGGGAATGTCGACCGCTCCGAGCAGGTCGTGCTTGCGCAGGTACTGCCGGTCCTGCTGATAGATCGCGGTCGGCTGTGGATGGTCGTCGATCACGGCCAGCGTCTCGGCGATCAGTCCCCGCACCGTGTCGTGGGGGCTGGCGGAGGCAGCGGCCACGGCTGCGAAGCGAGCCTGGATGTCACGCATGTAGGCCGACAGGATCTCCTCCACGATTGCGTTCTTCGATGCGAAGTAGTGGTAGAGGCTGCCGGAGAACACGCCGGCGCGTTCGCCGATCTCACGGACGGTCGTGGCGCCGACGCCGCGACTGGCAAAGAGTTCGCCGGCGATCTCGAGGATTTCTGTACGCCGATCGCGCACCATGTTCATCTCCGTCTGTCGTCGCTGGGCGGAACGATTCTAGGACCGAGCACTTGCTCAACATGCGGCGTACTCGCCCACCGGGATCTGGCGCCTCGGTGCCCGAATCGGTGCGTCGTGGGTGCTGGAGTTGGACTCTCGACCTGGCGGGAGCGACGCGACGGCTGCGACGGATCCAACCCAGTGGGAGTGGAAGGCGCAGGGGCGGCAGTTGCGCCTAGGGTGAAGACCAAGCGCTTGCTCAACTGTGCGGAAAGGGGACGGTGTGAACGAGGACCGGAGCTGGGAGGACCAGCTGCATGCCTTGGTCGGAACAGAGGCGGAGCCGCCGCGGGTGTCGCGTTATGCGGTCAACGAGGCAATGATCCGCAACTGGGTCGAGGCGCATGAAGACACCAACCCGGCGTACGTCGACCCCGCGGCGGCTGCTGCCAGCGGCCGCGCCAGCATCGTGGCACCGCCGGCGATGATCTCGACCTGGGTGATGTCGGGCCTGCGTCGCTACCGCGAGGTGCAGCAACAGCGGGCCGACGGCGTCGTCGAGGAACACACCTGGTCGAAGGCGCTCGCACTGCTCGATGCGCACGGTTACACCTCGGTAGTCGCCACCGACCTCGAGCAGACCTACCTGCGCGAGCAGGTACCCGGTGACCGGATCCGCTGCGAGTTCACCCTGGAGGCGGTCTCGCCGTTCAAGCAGACCGGTCTCGGCCACGGTTGCTGGCTGACCCTCCTCAAGCGCTACCTCAACCAGGACGACGTACTGCTGGTCGAGGAGCGGTTCAAACTGCTTCGCTTCGACCCGACCCGCACCACGAAGGAGACCGCCTGATGACCGGCGTACCGCACCTGATCCGCACCCAGGACAACAGCTTCTTCTTCGACGCCTGCAAGGAGGGACGTCTGGAGTTCCAGCGCTGCACCTCCTGCAGCACGTTGCGCCACCCACCGGGCCCCGCGTGCCCCTCGTGCCGCTCCTTCGACTGGGACACGGTCGTCTCGACCCGACTCGGCACCCTGCACAGCTGGACCGTGCTGCACCACCCCAAGGACGACGCATTCGACTATCCGCTCGGAGTCGGCCTCGTCGATCTCGAGGAGGGCACCCGGTTCGTGGCCGACATGGCCGGCTTCGACCTCGAGGCCCTCGAGATCGGCATGGAGGTCGAGATCGGCTTTGGTCCGCACGCCCACGACGAGATCCTGCCGCGGATCTTCCCGCGTGGCCAGGCGGAAGGCGTGGTCCGATGAGCTTCCCGCGCTTCGAGGTCGGCACCACCCTGCCGGAGTTGGAGATCCCGCTCGACCGGACCACGATCGTCGCCACTGCGATCGCTTCGCAGGACTTCGAGGACGTCCACCACGACCCGGCCAAGGCCCAGGGCCGTGGCACCCCGGACATCTTCATGAGCATCAACTCCACCAACGGCTTCATCGACCGCTACATCACCGATTGGACCGGGCCGTCGGGCCGGATCCGCAAGGTGTCGCTGCGACTCGGCGTGCCGAACTTCCCCGGCGACACGATGACGATGACCGGCGAGGTGATCGAGGTCGACAGGGACGCCGCCGTGGTCAAGGTCGTCGGGCGCAACTCGAAGGGACCGCACGTGACCGCAACCGTGACCGTCGGAACGCACCAGGGCAATGAAGGAGCAGCACGATGAGCTTCAGTGGCAAGGCCGCGATCGTCGGCATCGGCGCCACCGAGTTCTCCAAGAACTCCGGGCGCAGCGAGTGGCAGTTGGCCTGCGAGAGCGTGCTCGCCGCGCTCGAGGACGCCCAGATCGGCGTCGAGGAGGTGGACGGCTTTGCGCTGTTCACCATGGAGACCAACCCCGAGATCGCCGTCGCGCGTGCGCTCGGCATTCCCGAGCTGAAGTTCTTCAGCCGGATCCCGCACGGCGGTGGTGGAGCCTGCGCCCCCGTGCAGCAGGCAGCGATGGCGGTGGCGACCGGGGTCGCCGACGTGGTCGTCGTCTACCGCGCCTTCAACGAACGCTCCGGCCACCGCTTCGGCGCCGGACCGCCGCCGTTCGCCTACAACGCCAACACCGACCAGGAGTACCGCAACTGGATCAACCCCTACGGGTTGATGACGCCGGCCCAGCAGGAGGCGTTCCTCGCGCGCCGCTACATGCACGAGTTCGGGGCCACCTCCGAGGACTTCGGCCGGATCTCGGTGCTCTCGCGCAAGCACGCCGCGACCAACCCCAAGGCCTGGTTCTACGAGCGTCCGATCACCCTGGAGGACCACCAGAACTCACGGATGATCGCCGATCCGATCCGACTGCTCGACTGCTGCCAGGAGAGCGACGGAGGCCAGGCACTGGTCATCGTCAGCGCCGAGCGGGCCAAGGACCTGCCGCACAAACCGGCCATCATCCGCGGTGCGGCACAGGGCGTCGGGCCGCAGCAGATCTCGATGAGCTCCTACTACCGCACCGACATCGACAAGATGCCCGAGGTCGAGCTGGTGGCGAAGCAGATGTGGGCTCAGGCCGGCATCACGCCCGACGACATCGACGCCGCCATCCTCTACGACGCCTTCACGCCGATGGTGCTGCTCCAGCTGGAGGAGTACGGCTTCTGCGGTCGCGGTGAGGCGCCCGACTACATCCGCGACGGCAACCTCGAGCTCGACGGCCGCCTCCCGATCAACACCAACGGCGGTCAGCTCGGTGAGGGCTACATCCACGGAGTCAACGGGATCGCCGAGGGAGTTCGCCTGATCCGGGGCAGCTCCGTCAACCAGCCGAGCAAGACCCTCGACAACGTGCTCGTCACCGGCGGCTCGCCGGTCCCACACAGCGCCATCGTGCTCGGTGTGGACAACTGAACCTCTTCGTACAAAGGACAAACGCCATGACTGACGTCGCCACCGAACGGATCACCTACGCTCGCGCCACCCACGGCCAGGCCGAGATCGACGCCGTGCTCGAGGTGCTCAACCGCGGCCACCAGGGCCTGCGGATCGGCAAGTCCGTCTTCGAGCTGGAGCGTCGGGTGCCCGAGCTCTCCGGCAAGAAGTACGGCGTGATGTGCAACTCCGGCTCCTCGGGTCTCTACCTGGCCGTCGAACTGCTCAACCTGCCCAAGGGCAGCGAGGTGATCACCTCGCCCTTGACGTTCTCCACCGACGTCGCTCCGATCGTGCGGGCCGGTCTGGTGCCGGTCTTCGTCGACGTGCGCCCCAACACGTTCAACATCGACGAGGACAAGATCGAGGCGATGGTGAATGACAACACCTCGGCGATCCT
>JBEBTI010000266.1:0-3984 GCA_040393845.1 Nocardioides daejeonensis | reverse complement strand
CTCGGCAACCGCGCGCTCGTCGACGGCACCGTGATGATGCTGACCGATCCGTTCCACGACGTCCACATGGGTGTGACGGCCGAGAACGTCGCATCCAAGTACGGCGTCTCCCGGCTCGAGCAGGACGAGTTCGCCGCGGAGTCGCAGCGACGCGCAGCGACCCCGGAGGCCAAGGCTGCCTTCGCCGAGGAGATCGTCGCCTTCGAGGTCGGTGGCCGCAAGCCGTTCACCGCCAGCGAGGACGAGCACCCCAAGCCCGACACCACCGTCGAGACGCTCGGCAAGTTGCGTGCGGCCTTCACCAAGGACGGCACGGTGACGGCCGGCAACGCCTCCGGCATCAACGACGGTGGCGCGGCGGTCGTGCTGGCACGTGAGTCGGTGGCCGCCGAACGCGGTCTCACCGGTCTGGTCTCCCTCGAGTACGTCGCGACTGCCGCGATGGAGCCCGAGTTGATGGGCTATGCCCCGGTGTTGGCGCTGAAGAAGCTCTTCGCCGAGACCGGCCTGACCCCGGCCGACATCGGCACGATCGAACTCAACGAGGCGTTCGCCTCCCAGGCGATCGCGGTGATCCGCGACGCTGAGCTCGACCCGGCCCAGGTGAACCCTTACGGCGGCGCGATCGCCTTGGGCCACCCGGTCGGCGCGACCGGCGCGATCCTCTCGGTGCGTGCCGCCAAGGACATGGTGCGTCGCGACCTCGAGTTCGGCATCGTCACGATGTGCATCGGCGGCGGTCAGGCACTGGCCGCGCTCTACAAGAGGATCTGACATGGCTGACAACCTGGTGAACTACACCGTCGCCGACGGCGTGGCGCACATCGAACTCAACCGCCCAAAGGCTGCCAACGCCTTCGACATGGCGACCGCCGCTGCGTTCGACGCAGCGGTGCAGGCTGCCGGTGATGACGACGCCGTACGTGCGGTGCTGCTGACCGGAGCCGGCAAGCGGTTCTGCGCCGGTGGCGATGTGGCCGCGATGGTGGCGGCCGACGACCAGGCTGCGTTCCTGCAGGAGCTGGCCGAGGCACTCGACGCCGGTGCACGCAAGTTGGATGCCCTCGCCAAGCCGGTGGTGTGCGCGGTGCAGGGCGCCGTCGCCGGCGCCGGAAACTCCGTGATGCTGGCCGCCGACGTGATCGTGGCTGCCGAGTCGACGAAGTTCGTGATGGCCTACCCGGGCGTCGGGCTCACCCCCGACATCGGCGTGACGTGGCTGCTGCCCCGCGCCGTCGGTCAGGTGCGCGCCCTCGAATACGCGCTGACCGGCCGCACCCTCAGTGCAGCCGAGGCCCGTGAGTGGGGTCTGGTCACGACGGTCGTCGGCGACGATGAGGTCGTCGACGCCGCTCGCAACGTCGCGACCGAGTTGGCTGCTGGCCCGGTCTTCGCGCTGGGGCAGGCACGACGGATGATCCGGCACTCGTGGGAGGTCACTCGCGAGGAGGCGGGGGCCGACGAGAGTCGCACCATCGCTCGCGCGGTGACCACCGACGACGCGCAGGCGCGGCTGGCGGCCTTCACCACCAGGTAGTCCGCACCGGAGACGGCCAGCGGCGGCTCAGGCCGGCGGCTCGTCCGGGGTGTTCCCTCCGGACACGCCCCGGTCGGGCTCCTGGCGCTTCTCGTCCGGAGCAGTGACCTCGTCCGGGGCGACGTCGTCGACAGCGGGGTTGCTGTCGGGGTCGAGGTCGCGCGGCACCGGCGCCCCCGGCATCTCGCCGTACTCCGGACCGACGAGTGCATCGGTGCCGCCGGGCATCAGCTCTGGATCCTCGGCCCTCGGTGTGGGGAGGGCCGAGGTGACGTCGCGATCAGCCATTGGCCGGCCGGATCGGGTCATTGGGGTCGATCGGCCCGTCCGGCTCGGGCAGCGGGGCCGGTGGGTTGGGATCGACCGGATTGGGGTGGGTGTCCGGGTCGGGAGGCGCCACGGTGGCGCCGGGGGCGAACTGGGTCACGACTGATCATCTCCCAAAGGATCGAGTCGACCGGACGAACCGGCCCTTCCCCCCAATCAAGGCACGGGCCGAGGTCCTTTTCAAGGCCGCAGTACGACGATCGGGCGGCTCCCGCGTGGGGAACCACCCGATCCGAAGTGCGTCAACTCACCTGATGTCGTCGTTCTTGCCGTCGAGCTTGTCGAGGGCTTCCTTGGCCTTGTCAGCGACCTTCCCGGTCTTGTCGCCCAGTTTGCCGCCGGTCTTGTCGTCCACAAAGGTCGCGGCCTTGTCGATGCCGTCGGAGATCTTGTCGCCGTGCTTGTCGACGGCGTCGACGGCCTTCTCCTTGATCTCGGACGATTTGCCCTTCAGCTTGTCCAGGAATCCCATGGTGTTGTCCCCTCGTGGGTGTGGTGAGCCCCGTGGCTCGGTTGCTGTTTGGAACACTAACCCCATGCCCCCTGCCACGTCGCGCCCCGAACTCCTGCCGGTGATCGCCGTCGTGGGTGCGACGGCGGCCGGAAAGACCGGCCTGTCGCTCGGCCTGGCCCAACGCCTCGACGGCGAAGTGGTCAACACCGACGCGATGCAGGTCTACCGCGGGATGGACATCGGTACGGCGAAGCTGCCGGCCCGCGAACGCCGCGGTGTTCCGCACCACCTGCTCGACCTGATGGAGATCGACCAGGTGGCCAGCGTTGCGGAGTTCCAGGCCGAGGCGCGTCGGAGCGTCGACGACATCCGGCGCCGCGGCAGGGTGCCGGTGCTGGTCGGTGGCTCCGCGCTCTACACCCGGGCTGTGCTCGACCGTTTCGAGTTCCCGGCGACCGACCCGGTGCTCCGAGCCCGGCTCGAGGAGGAGTTCGCGGAGGCAGGTCCTGCAGAGCTTCATCGGCGGCTGGAAACGCTCGATCCCGTTGCTGCACAAGGGATTCTGCCGACCAACGGACGTCGGGTCGTACGTGCCCTCGAGGTGATCGAGCTGACCGGCCGCCCGTTCTCGGCGACCCTCCCGACCCTGGAGTACGCCGTGGAAGGCGCGGTGCAGGTGGGGGTCGCGATCGACCGTGAGGTGCTGTTGGCTCGCATCGAGCAGCGGGTCGACCAGATGTTTGCGGCCGGCTTCGTCGACGAGGTACGACGTCTGCTCACCCAGGGCCTGGCGGAGACCCGCACCGCCTCGCGGGCGATCGGATATCCCGAGGTGATGGCGCACCTCGCTGGTGAGATCACCGAGGCGGAGGCGCGTGAGCGCACGGTGGTCGCGACCCGTCGGTTCGCGCGACGTCAGGACCAGTGGAACCGCCGGGACCCGAGGATCACCTGGTTCGACTGGGACGCGCCCGATCTCGTCGAGCAAGTGCTCGCGCATGTGTCGCAGGGTTGACGAAGACTGGGCTGCTGACCCGGGAGACCGGTGACGCCGCGCCCCCGGCGGGTCAGACCTCGACGCCCTCGGCGTGGATCGCACTGATCATCTCGTAGCCGGGGCCGTTGGTGTGCAGGCCGGCGACCTCCGCATCGGTGAGCTCCCGACGTACCTTGGCCGGTACCCCGGCGACCAGTGAACGGGGCGGGACCACCATGCCCTGGGGTACGACGGCGCCGCCGGCGACCAGCGACTCGGCGCCGATGTGGGCGCCATTCATCACGGTGGCGTTCATCCCGATCAGGCAGTGGTCGTCGACCCGGGCACCGTGCACCACGGCCGCGTGACCGACCGTGACGCCCTCACCGATCTGGATCGGGAAGCCTCGGTCGACATGGAAGACCGCGTTGTCCTGCACGTTGGAACCGGCGCCGATGGTGATGGTGGCGAACTCCGCGCGCAGCACCGCGCCATAGAAGACCGAGCAGCGTTCGGCGATCGAGATGTCACCGACCAACGTCGCATTCGGGGCGATCCACGCCGTCTCGTGCACCTGAGGGGCACCGTCTCCGATTCGAATCCGCATGGTCCTGAAGTTAGTGGGTGCGACAATGGTGTCGTGAGCTACCCCTACCTGATCGGTCACGGCACCGAGAACGACTTCGTGCT
>JBEBTI010000265.1:0-4007 GCA_040393845.1 Nocardioides daejeonensis | reverse complement strand
TCCGGGTCCATCATCGGCGCCTCGTCGTCGAGATCGCTCCACGGGTTCTTCCACGCCGCCAGGTCATACTCGTTGAGCTCGTCGAGCGTCATCGCCGAGATCAGGCCACGGTGGGACGCCGTACGACGCAGGTCGCGGTCGTGCACGCAGACCAGATGGCCGTCAGCAGTCAGTCGCACGTCGCACTCGAGTCCGTCGGCCCCGATCCGGATCGCCTCGCGATAGGCGTCGATCGTGTGCTCCGCAATCTCGTGGCTGGCACCTCTGTGGGCAACGACCTGCATGGCCCCATCATGCAACGGAGGTGACCGCTCCCAGCACCTCGGCCCGCCGGCGCGGGTCGTCCCAGCGCTGGGCTGCGCGCAGCACCCTGCGTGCCGAGAGCCCGATCAGCGCGGTGGCGATCAGCACCGCGATCCACCACGGCGCTCCCGACCCGAAGAGCAGCCCCACGGCGCTGGCCGCGAGCGACAACCGCGCGGCATACCCGACCATCACGATCGGCGGCGCCGGGGTTGCTCGCGCACTGCGCAGGTCGACCGCGTAGGGCCGCTGCATGGACCACCGCATCGCTGCCGAGACCAGTTGCGCCGACGACACCGCCCAGGCACAGGCCAGGGCGACCAGTTCCTCCCTCGACGGGCCGGCCCGCCAACCCAGCACGAGTACGCCGGGCAGTGCTGCGAGCGCCACCACCTCTGCGGTCACCCGCATCCGCGCCACGAACAACGCGCGCGGCCGAACAGGCAGGCTCTCCCGCCAGACCAGTCCCGGTCCGTCGAGGGTCCAGGTGTTGACCCCGAAGAGCAGCAGCGCTCCGGAGCCGACCAACCCCGGCAGCATCACCACCAGCAGCCAGTCGACCTCCGCGAAGGCGCCCGCCAACGGCAGCAACGCCAGGAGTACGACACCCCGACGCACCGGCACCGTGCGCCACAGCGACGCCCGGTCGAACCGCACCAGCATCCGATGGTCGCCTGAGGGGGTCGGCCGAGGCAGACGGGTCTCGCTGTCGAGCCGCTCCTCGTCACGGGGCGGAAGGGCAAGGGCGCGTCGGGCAGGAACGACTCCCAGCAAGGCGACACCCACCGCGGCGAGCAGGAGCGCCGCAGCCACGACCGGCCACCATGCTCCGGACCGGGTCGCGGCCAGCAGCGTCTTGGCACCGAAGTCGTCCGGCCGGAGGCCGACCGCACCGAGGCCGACGATGCCCAGACCGAAGGCAGCCAACAGGATCCGCTGCCCGAGCGGACCCGCCGGTCCGCGACGGACCCACTCAGCCAACCATCCCACGAGTTGCCCGAGAGCGGTGGAGAGCGCCACCCAGGAGAGGGCAATTGCCAACGCAGCAAGGAGTCTGGCTGCGCCGGCCTCGTGCACGGTGAGCCCGACGAGCAGCCAGACCTGCACCAGCCACGCGATGTTGAGCGGCGCCAACAGCAACGAACCGACATGCTCGGCCACGCTGCTCAGCGGAAACGCGGCGGCTTCGTCGCGGGGCAACAACGCCCGCCCGCCGCCGCTGCCGATCGCGCCTCCGGCAGCCAGGACCGGGAGTGCCGTCCAGAGCCAGATCAGCAGGTCGACTGGTGCGTCGACGTCGGTCGCGACACGAGCCGGGACCACCGCAACCGCGACACTGAGCAACAGCAGGCCGGCCGTCACCCACCGCAGCTTCGCACCGGCCAACGCACGCCGGAACGCCAACACGGCAAGGGCATCGGCGGTGCCACGCCGGAGCTCCGTGACCAGGTCAGTCGAGGAGCGCCCGGTAGGCACGCTCACCGTCCTCACCACCGAGCTCTGCACCGGCCAGGGTCGCCACCGGTTCACCGCGTCGCAGCACGAGCACCGGATCGCACGCCTTCACCGCCAACTCGCGCAGGTGCGTCGAGAGCAGCACCGCCGCCCCTCGTCGTACCGCCTCGTCGACCAGACGCAACGTCGCCTCCACGCCGGTCGGGTCGACCCCGTCGAAGGGTTCGTCGAGCAGCAGGACGGACGGTTCGGCCAGGTCGGCGAGCACCACCGAGAGCCGTCGTCCCATGCCGTGCGAAAAGCCGGCAGTCGGCCGGTGTGCCACCTCGTGGAGGTCGAACCGTTCCAGCAGCAGTCGCGCCCGACGCTCCCAGGTCGACGGGAGACGACGCAACCGCGCCGCCAGCTGCAGGTGCTCCCAGGGTGTCGCCCGCGGCACCAAGCCACCGATGTCGGGGCAGTAGCCGACCAGTCGCTTGACCCCGATCGGGTCCTGCGCCACGTCGAGGCCAGCAACGTGCACGCGACCCGAGGTCGGCGGCACCACGCCCGCCAACACCCGCAATGTCGTCGACTTGCCAGCGCCGTTGCGGCCGAGCAGCCCGGTCGCTCTGCCGGCCGCCACGCTCAGGTCGACTCCGGCCACCGCCTCGACCTCTCCGAACCGCACCGTCAGTCCGGCGATCTCGACCGCGCCGTGCTCGTGCACTCACTGCCTCCCTCACGTCCCGCGCCCACAGTAGGACGAGACGGAGCCGTCGGGAGACTGATTCGGCAGCTCGACAGAGGGATTGACCGCGGAGCTAGTGTCGAATCATGACCGTCAGCGACCGCACGTCCCTGTCCGACCTCGCCACCGACCTGCTTGCGCTGCATCGCCCGGGAGACCCCGTCGTCCTCCCCACCGCATGGGATGCCTGGTCGGCCCGCATGGCCGTCGAGGCAGGCTTCGCGGCCATCACCGTGGGCAGCCACCCGGTCGCCGACTCGATCGGTCGGCCCGACGGTGAGGGAATGACCTTCGGCGAGGTCACCACGCGCGTCCTCCAGATCACCGAGGCGGTCGACGTCCCGGTCTCGGTCGACGTCGAGGCTGGCTACGGCCTCGAGCCCGCCGCTCTGATCGACGGACTGCTCACCGCCGGCGCGGTCGGGCTCAACATCGAGGACACCGTGCATTCAGAGGACGGCCGACTCCGTTCCGCCGAGGAGCACGCCGCGTACGTTGCGGGCTTGCGGGCCGCGGCCGACGCCGTCGGCGTGCCGGTCGTGATCAACGCGCGCACCGACTGGTTCAAGGGCAAGCACGGCGCTGAGGAGACGCGCGTCGACGACGCGATCGTGCGGATGCGGCTGTGCGCCGAGGCTGGTGCGTCGGCTCTCTATCCCGTGGGTTTCCATGACGAAGCCACGCTCACCCGGCTCTGCACCGCGTTGCCGTTGCCGGTCAACGCGATCGCCAAGCCCGACGTCGACGACCTCGCGATGTACCGCCGCGCCGGCGCCGGCCGGATCAGCTTCGGGCCGACCTGGCAGATGGCCCTCGCCAAGCAGTCCGCCGAGTGGCTCGCCCGCTGGCGTTGAGAACACGAAGGAGACAACGCTGATGAATGAGTACGTACCGAGCGCCAGCGAATGGGTGCGCGACCAGGTCGAGCTCTACGAGCGCACCGGGGGCGCCGAGGGCAACGAGATCAACGGGATGCCGATCGTGGTGATCACCTCGGTGGGCCACAGGTCCGGCAACCTGCGCAAGAACCCGGTGATGCGCGTCGAGCACGACGGCGTCTACGCCGCGGTCGCCTCGAAGGGCGGCGCTCCCGACCACCCCGACTGGTTCCACAACTTCGTGGCCAACCCGCGGGTGCAGTTGCAGGACGGCCCCGAGCCCCACGAATACGTCGCCCGTCGGATCGAGGGCGAGGAGCGTGCCACCTGGTGGGAGCG
The DNA here is from genome assembly GCA_040393845.1 of Nocardioides daejeonensis. GTDB lineage: Bacteria > Actinomycetota > Actinomycetes > Propionibacteriales > Nocardioidaceae > Nocardioides > Nocardioides daejeonensis_A. The sequence continues at coordinate 302 of JBEBTI010000265.1, read as the reverse complement.
CGCGGTGGCTGCCTTCCCGCCGTACGCCGAGTATGCGACCAAGACCGACCGCGAGATCCCCGTCTTCGTGCTGGAGCGTCTCTGAGCACCGGGTCGACCGCGGTGACGTGACCCGACCCCGGGCATGATCCGTGTGATGCCCAACAATCCGACCGCGCGCCGCCACACCTGGGGGACGTGGCTCGCCACCGGCCTCCTGATCGGAAGCAGCACCCTCGCGGGCGTCTGGATCTCCCTGTACGCCGACATCTTCCGGATCAACGCGCTCGACCCACAGCTCGCCCACCGGATCGGGTACGCCG
>JBEBTI010000264.1:0-4041 GCA_040393845.1 Nocardioides daejeonensis | reverse complement strand
GTCCAGTCGATGCCCGACGTGTCGCCCACGAAGTGGCACCGGGCCCATGTCACCTGGTTCTTCGAGACCTTCGTGCTCGCCGCGGAGGAGCCCGGCTTCGCGCCCTTCCAGGACGAGTACTGGTTCTTGTTCAACAGCTATTACGAAGCCATCGGGCCGCGCCACTCACGTTCGGTGAGAGGCGTGATCAGTCGCCCGGGTGCGCATGACGTGGGGCTCTACCGCGCCAACGTCGACGACCGGATGCGGGAGATGCTGACTCGTGTCGACGACGGCACCTTCACCAAGCTCGCGCCGACGCTCGAGCTCGGATTTCATCACGAGCAGCAGCACCAGGAGCTGTTGCTGATGGACATCAAGCATGTGTTGTCCCTGAACCCGCTCCGGCCCGTCTATGCCGGTGCTCCGGCTGCGTCCGGGGGTTCCGGTGCGCTGGGTTGGGTTGACGTGGCCGGCGGGCTGGTCGAGGTCGGACATCGGAGTGAGGGTGACTTCGGGTTCGACAACGAGTGGCCTCTTCACCAGCAGTGGCTCGAGCCCTACCGCCTTGCCGATCGGCTGGTCACCAACGGGGAGTGGCTGGAGTTCATGGCCGACGGTGGCTACCAGCGGCCGGAGTTCTGGCTGTCCGACGGTTGGGCTCGCGTGCAGGCCGAGGGATGGCGCGCGCCGGCCTACTGGTCGGAGACCGACGGTGTGTGGTGGGAGCACACGCTGCACGGCACCCGACCTGTCGACCCGACGTTGCCGGCATGCCACGTCAGCCACTACGAGGCTGATGCGTTCGCAGCGTGGGCGGGCAAGAGACTGCCGACCGAGGCGGAGTGGGAACACGCAGGTCGCGGCCACCGGGTCGAGGGCAATCTCGCTGACGTCGACTCCTGGCATCCGCGAGCGGCCGGTGCGCCCGACGGGCGTCTGCGGCAACTCTTCGGCGACTGCTGGGAGTGGACGTCTTCTGCCTACCTTCCCTACCCGGGATTCCGTCCCAGCGAGGGCGCGATCGGGGAGTACAACGGCAAGTTCATGTCCGGCCAGATGGTGCTGCGCGGTGGCTGTGCGTTGACCCCGCTCGGGCATGCGCGCCCGTCCTACCGGAACTTCTTCCCAGCCGGCGCCCGCTGGCCGATGACCGGCGTACGGCTGGCCGACGGCGGTGCTCCTGCGTGAGCCGCGAAGAGATGGACGACCAGATCGAGATCGACGTTCTCCTCCAGCCGGGTGACCTGCGTGCCGGGTTGGAACAGGATGCGCGGGCCGGACTGGGGTCGACGCCGAAGACCTTGCCCCCGAAGTACTTCTACGACGCCACGGGCAGTGAACTCTTCGAGCAGATCACGCGCCTACCGGAGTACTACCAGACCCGCACGGAACACGCGCTGCTGACGAAGTACACCGCGGAGATCGCCGCGCGAGCAGGCGCTGACGTGCTGCTCGAACTCGGGTCCGGCTCGTCGACGAAGACACGGCTGCTCCTGGATGCACTCCGCGTCGCCGGTGATCTGGCTGGCTATGTCCCGGTCGACGTGAGCACGTCGGCGTTGCGGGACGCCGTCGCGGCGCTCCGGCGTGACTACCCCGACCTCAGGGTGCACGGCGCGGTTGCCGACTACGACCGCCACCTCGATGTGCTGCCGCACGTCGGCACCCGTCTGGTCGCCTTCCTCGGCGGCACCCTCGGCAACTTCGAGCCAGCGGCCCGCCGCGCATTCTTGGCCGATCTGGCACGCGGCATGGACCCGGGCGAGACGCTGCTGCTCGGCGTCGACCTGGTCAAGGACCCCCAACGGCTCGTCGCGGCGTACGACGACTCCGCGGGCGTCACCGCTGCGTTCAACCGCAACGTCCTGCACGTGCTCAACCGAGAGTTGGGGGCCGACTTCGACGTGGACGCCTTCGAGCATGTCGCGGCGTGGGACGCCGAGCAGGAGTGGATCGAGATGCGCCTGCGCGCGAGCCGCGCGATGTCGGTGCACGTGCCCGCGCTCGGTTTCGAGGTGTCGTTCGGTGAAGGCGAGGAGATGCGCACGGAGATCTCCGCGAAGTTCCGCGTCGAGGGCATCACGCGCGAGTTGGCCGCTGCGGGCTTCGCCCTCGACGAACTGTGGACCGATCCGGCCGATGACTTTGCCCTCGTCCTCGCCCGTGCTGCCCCGGCAACCTGAGAGCACGCTGCTCCGCTTCCCACCCGGTCAACCGGCACCGCGCCGGCCCCGGTGCGGCATCGGGCGAGTTCAGCGTGAAATCAACCTCGATTTCATGTATCTTGATATCAAGAGAAAATCATGCAAGTGAGGCAAGCCTTCCTTTTCGCCGCAGGGTCGCGGTGGGCAAGATGGAGGGGACAATCAAGAACCTGAGGAGATGCGGCTGATGGCCAGTCAGGACAGCTTCGGTGCCAAGAGCACCCTGGACGTGGACGGCAAGTCCTACGAGATCTTCCGGCTCGACGCGGTGAAGGGTGAAGGCCTCGACGTCGAGAGCCTCCCGTTCTCGCTGAAGGTCCTGCTGGAGAACCTGCTCCGCACCGAGGACGGCGCGGACATCACCGCCGACGACATCCGTGCGCTCGCCGGCTGGGACGCCGACGCCGAGCCGAGCAAGGAAATCCAGTTCACGCCCGCCCGCGTGATCATGCAGGACTTCACCGGCGTGCCGTGTGTCGTCGACCTCGCCACCATGCGCGAAGCGATGGCCGACCTCGGCGGCGACGCCACCAAGATCAACCCGCTCGCGCCCGCCGAGATGGTGATCGACCACTCCGTGATCGCCGACGTCTTCGGCACCCCCGAAGCCTTCGAGCGCAACGTCGAGATCGAATACGAGCGCAACCGCGAGCGCTACCAGTTCCTGCGCTGGGGTCAGGGTGCCTTCGACGACTTCAAGGTCGTCCCGCCCGGCACCGGCATCGTGCACCAGGTCAACATCGAGCACCTCGCTCGCGTCGCGTTCACCCGCGAGGTTGACGGCGTACTGCAGGCCTACCCCGACACCTGCGTCGGCACCGACTCCCACACCACCATGGTCAACGGCATCGGCGTCGTCGGCTGGGGTGTGGGCGGCATCGAGGCCGAGGCGGCCATGCTCGGCCAGCCCGTCTCCATGCTGATCCCGCGTGTGGTCGGCTTCAAGCTCTCCGGCGACCTGCCCGAGGGGTCGACCGCCACCGACCTGGTGCTCACCATCACCGAGATGCTCCGTGAGCACGGCGTGGTCGGCAAGTTCGTCGAGTTCTACGGCCCCGGCGTCTCCGCGCTGCCGCTGGCCAACCGCGCGACGATCGGCAACATGAGCCCGGAGTTCGGCTCCACCATCGCCGTCTTCCCGATCGACGAGGAGACCGTCAAGTACCTGCGCCTGACCGGCCGCTCCGAGGAGCAGCTCGCACTGGTCGAGGCCTACGCCAAGGCCCAGGGCATGTGGCACGACCCGTCGGCAGAGCCGCGCTACTCCGAGAGCCTCGAGCTCGACGTGTCCACCGTGGTCCCGTCGATTGCCGGCCCGAAGCGCCCGCAGGACCGCATCCAGGTCACCGACGCCAAGCAGTCCTTCCGGGGCGCGCTCGAGGCGTACGTCGTGGACGATGCGGCGGTCGTCGAGGGTGCCTACGACGAGGCACTCGAGGAGTCCTTCCCGGCGTCCGACGCCCCGGCGACCCACGAGGACGTCAACGGCCAGACCCCGGGTCGTGACTACCTCTCCTGCGCGCCGAAGGACGGCGGCCGGGCGAGCAACCCCGCCCAGGTCACCCTGGCCGACGGGCAGAAGTTCGAGCTCGACCACGGCGCGGTGACGATCGCGGCGATCACGTCGTGCACCAACACCTCCAACCCGTCGGTGATGATCGGCGCGGCGCTGTTGGCCAAGAAGGCCGTCGAGAAGGGCCTGCAGCGCAAGCCGTGGGTCAAGACGACTCTGGCTCCCGGTTCGAAGGTCGTCTCCGACTACTACGAGAAGTCCGGCCTCACGCCGTACCTCGACAAGCTCGGCTTCAACCTGGTCGGCTACGGCTGCACCACCTGCATCGGCAACTCGGGTCCG
>JBEBTI010000263.1:0-4074 GCA_040393845.1 Nocardioides daejeonensis | reverse complement strand
GCAGAGTTGTTGAACGCGTCAACGACCTCCGCCACAGCTGCTGCCTTGTCTGGCCGCGCCATGGGTCTCCTTCCGAACTACATTGGTCATCGAGACCGACGACGGTTCGTCCGGCGGCACGCGCGAGCGGGCCGACAACACAAAACGCCCCGGCACAGGAGCCAGGGCGTGGACGCCTCGCGAGGAGGCCTGCTCTGTCACCTGCGCTGGCCGTCCCCCGGAAGGGCACCTTCGGCATGCTGACGGATCAGCACATCGACCGGCGGTCTCTGGTTACAACAGCAGACGATAGCCGGGCCTCGCGGGGGCCACCAAATCGTCGGCTCACCCAGGTCGGGGCGGCGCGCTCAGCGCCTCATCAGCGGCGGAATCTCCTCGGTCACGTCGGCTGCAGCCGGCGCAGAGATGTCGAAGCTCGCTCCGTAGTCGGAGAAGAAGAGCGTCGTGGTGAACTCCTCACCCTGACTGACCAACGTCGTCTGCACCTGCACCGGACGGTCCTGGGCATCGACCCACAGGTCGATCGTGAGCGACGGCGGCACGTCCGAGGTCTCCTCTTCGCCACCGGTGAGGTCGCCGGGATCGATCCCGACCCGGTAGTGCGCAGCGCGGACGACGTCGTCGTCGATTTCGGTGACGTCCTCGAGTCCCACCACGTCGTACGTCGCGGGCTCGCCCAGCCGGCTCAGACTGTCGGCGTCGCTCGCCTCCACCAGGGCGTTCAGATAGCTGCGCGTGTTCTCGTCGTCGGGCATCTGGTACCACGGCACCCACCGTCGAGGGTTGAGACCCTTGAGGTAGAAGATCTCGTCGACCCAACGACCTTCGACCGCGCGGTCCTGGACCTGCATCAGCACGCGGAACCGGACCTGGTCACCCACGAGGGCGATCTGCTGGGTGGCCGTGGGCAGATTTCCCTCGGCGACCCGTGCCACCGAGGAGACCTCCCAACTGCCGGCGGCACGTTGGGCACCTGCGACCGTGGCGAACAACTGGTCGGCAGCGATCGCCTCGAACCCCTCGTCGAGATCCGGCAACTCGGTCGGGATCCCCGTGCCGGCGAGGTCGGCCGCGGGCGCTTCGGAGCCGTCGTCCTTGCCGAGGGTGACCATCACCAGCAGGAGTGCGATCACCACGAGGGCGAGGGCGGCGGGCAACAACGACATCGGACGTGGAGCAGGGCGAGACATGGGGAGGAGTCAAGCACGCCCACCCGAGGAACGTCACAACCGTCCGGAATGCCGTACGGCGCCCCAGCAACTGCTGGGACGCCGTACGCGTGAAGCGGTGTGGAGAGGCTCAGGCCTCGTCCTCGCCGGCCACGTTGCGGGTGCGGTTGGGGTCGATCTGGACGCCCGGACCCATCGTCGTGGAGACGGTGATCTTCTTGATGTAACGACCCTTCGAGCTGGCCGGCTTGAGACGCAGCACCTCGTCGAGGGCGGCAGCGTAGTTCTCCGCGAGCTGAGCCTCGGAGAAGGACGCCTTGCCGATGATGAAGTGCAGGTTGGCGTGGCGGTCGACGCGGAACTCGATCTTGCCGCCCTTGATGTCGGCAACAGCCTTCGCGACATCGGGGGTCACCGTGCCGGTCTTCGGGTTCGGCATCAACGACCGGGGGCCGAGGACGCGACCGAGGCGGCCGACCTTGCCCATCATGTCGGGCGTCGCGACGACGGCGTCGAAGTCGAGCCAGCCGCCGTTCACCTTCTCGATCAGTTCGTCGCCACCGACGAAGTCGGCGCCGGCCTCACGTGCAGCTTCGGCCTTCTCGGCGTTGGCGAACACGAGGACGCGAGCGACCTTGCCGGTGCCGTGGGGCAGGTTGACCGTGCCACGGACCATCTGGTCCGCCTTGCGCGGGTCGACGCCGAGGCGCATCACGACGTCGACGGTCTCGTCGAACTTCTTCTTGCTTGTGGTCTTCGCGATCTTGATCGCGGCGAGCGGGGCGAAGATTTCGTCCTTGTCGAACGTCTCGGCCGCCGCGCGGTAGGTCTTGCTGCGCTGCATGGTGTTTTCCTTAGGGTGAGGAGGAGATGTGGTCAACGGGCCAGCGCGGCCCTCCCACGGGGTTTCAGTCGGTGGTGACGCCCATCGACCGGGCGGTGCCCTCGACGATCTTCATCGCTGCGTCGACGTCGTTGGCGTTCAGGTCGGGCAGCTTGGTGGTGGCGATCTCGCGGATCTGGTCCTTGGTCAGCTTGCCGACCTTGTCCTTGTGCGGAACGCCCGAACCCTTGCTGAGGCCGGCGGCCTTCTTGATCAGCTCAGCAGCCGGCGGAGTCTTGGTGATGAACGTGAAGCTGCGGTCTTCGTAGATGGTGATCTCGACCGGGATCACGTTGCCACGCATGGACTCGGTCTGCGCGTTGTAGGCCTTGCAGAAGTCCATGATGTTCACGCCGTGCGGACCGAGTGCGGTACCGACCGGCGGGGCCGGCGTTGCGGAGCCAGCCTGGAGCTGCACCTTGACCAGTGCAGCAATCTTCTTCTTGGGAGGCATGTCCTCTTATCTCCTTCGTGGTCATGACGGGGGTTTCCCTGCCACTGGTGTCACGTGTGTCGGAGCCGTGAGGCTCACAAACCCGCCCAACTCTACGCGGCGGCGCACTGATTCGCACATCGGCGAAGACTTGCTCGACTTCCTCGCCTCACGCGCGAGCGATCCAGCGGGTCGACCGTGCGGAGCCTGCAAGCCCCGCACGCCGTGGAGGGGACTCGGCCCCCTCGGTGCGAGGAACGAGCGGCGAACACCTGACCGGGACGGCACGGGCCCCGAAGGATGCTCCTTCGGGGCCCGACTGCCAGGACCGGTGCGCTCAGACGCGCTGGATCTGGTTGAAGCTGAGTTCGACCGGGGTTTCGCGGCCGAAGATCTCGACGAGCGCCTTGACGCGCTGCGCCTCGGCGTTGATCTCGGTGATCGTCGCGTGCAGCGTGGCGAACGGACCGTCGACCACCATCACGGAGTCGGAGACGTCGAAGTCCGCGACCTCGATCGGCTTGCGCGCGGGCTGCGCGGACGTCGCCTCGCCACCCGCAGCGGCGACCTCGGTCTCCACCTCGGCCTCGATGGTCGGGGCGAGCCAGTTCTCCACCTCGGCCAGGCTCAGCGGCATCGGCTGGTGGGCGTTGCCCACGAAGCCGGTGACCGACGGCGTGTGGCGCACTGCGGCCCACGACTCGTCGGTGAGATCCATGCGCACGAGCACGTATCCGGGGAAGCGGGTGCGGTTGACGGTCTTGCGCTGACCGTTCTTGATCTCGGCGACATCCTCGGTCGGCACGACGACCTCGTGGATGTAGTCCTCCATGTTGAGGGAGATCGCACGGTTCTCGAGGTTGGCCTTGACCCGCTTCTCCATGCCGGAGTAGGTGTGCACGACGTACCAGTCGCCGGGCTTGGCCCACAGGTCGTTGCGCCAGGCCTCGAGCGGATCGACGGCGTCCTCCTCGGCCTCGACGACCGGCTCGGTCGACGACTCGTCGGCCGGGGTCTCGACGTCCTCGGCCGCTGCGTCGAACTCGACGGCGGGCTCGGCGGTCAGGTCCTGACCAGCATCCTGCTCGACGTCCTGCTCGGCCGCTGCTTCGTCGTACTGCTCCGACACGTGTTGCTCCGTCATGTTGATGATTTTCCGCCCCGGCCCTGTCGCGGTGCCGCGGCGGACCTACTCGGTTCCGGCGTTGCCGAAGATCCTGAAGACCAAGTCTCCGAAGCCAAGGTCGAGCACCGAGACGATGCCCATCATGATCACTACGAACACCATCACCACGATGAAGTAGGTGACCAACTGCTCCTGCGTGGGCCACACGACCTTGCGGAGTTCGGCGATGGCCTGGCGGGTGAACGTGATCGGGCTGGTGCGCTTCTTGTCGTCCGAGCCGTGAACCGCGTCGTTGTTCGACACGTTCTCCACCTTCCGCTGACCTCATTGACCGTGCGGCCCGGCCTGCTGCCGGGCCCCACTGATGTTCCACTCTGCAGGGCACGAGGGACTTGAACCCCCAACCTTCGGTTTTGGAGACCGATGCTCTGCCAGTTGAGCTAGTGCCCTCCGGTGTCTCCGA
>JBEBTI010000262.1:0-4100 GCA_040393845.1 Nocardioides daejeonensis | reverse complement strand
CAGGTGTTGACACCACTGTCGAGGCGGTGGCCGAGGCAACCGGTTCGGACGCCGGCGGCATCGGCGCGAAGACCCCGAAGTCGGCAGCCAGCAAGGTCGGCTTCTCCGACTTCATGGCCTTGGTCTACGCAGCCATCCTCTTCGCGGTCGTGGTCGGCGGCCTCTATCTCGGCGTCTTCACCGCCACCGAAGCCGGCGCCGTCGGCGCAGCGGTGGCACTGCTGATCGCCCTGATCGTGGTGGGACGCAAGGGAGTCAAGGCGCTGGTCGGCCTGGTCTGGCGCTCGTCGACCGAGGCCGTCGAGATCAGCGCGATGATCTTCCTGCTGTTGGTCGGGGGCAGCATCTTCAGCCTGGCGCTGACCCTGTCGGGCCTGCCCACCACCATCGCCGACTGGGCCGGCGGACTCGACATCCCGCCGCACGCCGTGATCGCGGTGATCCTGCTGATGCTGATCCCGCTCGGAGCCTTCCTCGACGGACTCTCGGTGCTGCTGCTCACCGTGCCGATCATTGCGCCGATCGCACTGGAGTTGGGCTTCGAAGGCGTCTGGTTCGGCATCTTGGTGATGAAGATGATCGAGGTCGGGCTGATCACTCCGCCGGTCGGCATCAACGCCTTCATCATCTCCAGCGTGACCAGCACGCCGGTGGAGAAGGTCTACCGCGCCCTGGTGCCGTTCATCGTGCTCGACCTCGGGGTCACCGCGATCTTCTTCGTCTTCCCCGACCTGGTGATGTGGCTGCCGCGCATCTCCGGGCTGGCGTGAGCCCGGGCTTCGCCACCGCCCGAGACAGACGAGCCGCCTGCACAGCCACACCTGTGCAGGCGGTTCGTCATCAGGCGGGTGGCTGTCGGGCAGCTGGGTGTCAGTCGGATCGCAAGGCAGCAGAAGGCCAAGAGGCTGATGGTCAGGCGTCAGTCGCCGCGAGGTCACAGGCGCGGGCGTCAGATGCCCAGCCACCAGTTGGCGGAAGATCAGTCCAAGACGCGCTGGAACGAGCCGTCGGAGGCGTCGAAGTCAGCGAGCGCCTCGCGGTAGAAGTCGATGATGTGGCGCTCAACGAGACGAGCCGCCTCGCCGCCGTCGCCGGCGCGGATCGCCTCCCAGATCTGGGTGTGCTCACAGGTCAGCCGCTCCTGGGCCGAACGCCAGTCGGGCATGCTCTCGAAGCCCTTGAGCATCACGTCGGAGATCGCACCGCGCAGGCCTTGCATGAGGCTGTTCATCACCGGGTTGCCGGAGATGTTGGCGAGCATCAGGTGGAAGTCGGCATCGACCGGGTAGTACTCACTCGGCGTGCACTCCTCGGTCATCAAGGTCAGCGACTCCTCGATCGCAGGGGCGATCGCCAGCAGCCGCGACGGTGCAGCTCCGGCCGCCCAAGCCACCGACTGGCGCTCCAGCGCGGTGCGGCTGAGGATCAGGTCGCTCAACGTCCAGCCGTGCAGGGCGATGTTGAGACTGAGCAGCTCCGAGAGCACCGGGCTGGCGACAGTGCGGATGCGGGCACCCGACGCCGGGCCCTTGCCGCGGGTCACCTCGATGATGCCGAGCGCCTCCAGACTGCGCATCGCCTCGCGCACCGTGGAGCGACTGACCCCGAGTTCGTCGCACAGGGTGCGCTCGGTCGGCAGGCTCGATCCGGGGCGCAGCTCGCCGCTGTAGATCTTGGCCTTCACCTGGTTGACCACGGCTTGGTAGGACTTCGTCGTCTCCAAGCGGGCGAAGCCGCCGGACTCCGGGCGAGAGGTCATGTCAATCCTCCGAATGCGTCGGTGCTGCTCATGGTTCATGGTAGCGGACTGATGTCAGACCGTCCCTCTTCCCGGGAAGTGAGATGGGAGAGGCGGCGCCTAGACAACACCGGGGTCGGGGAATTATGGTCAGACAACAGACCGAGGAGGAACCGGGAAATGCTCGCCAACCGCGACCAGCACCCGCGCAGGACGCGATGGAGGCGACCTTGAACCCCGCAGAGACGCTCGCGCGCCTGGTCGCCGTGCTTCCCCCCGGCGCAGTCGTCACCGACCCCGCCGTGCTGCCGTCGTACTCCCGCGACCGCGAACTGTGGGCACCCTCGGGCACCCCGCTCGCCCTGGTCCGCGCCACCGAGACCGCCCACGTGGTCGAGGTGATGCGCTGGGCCACCGAACACGCCGTGCCGGTGGTGCCCCGCGGCGCCGGCTCCGGGCTGACCGGCGGCGCCAACGCCATCGACGGCGGCCTCGTGCTCAGCCTCGAACAAATGGACCAGATCCTGCGGCTCGACCAGCACGACCTGTGTGCCGTCGTACAACCCGGAGTGCTCAACGCCGAGTTGCGCCGGGTCGCCCGCACCGCCGGACTGATGTATGCCCCCGACCCGGGCTCGTCGGACTTCTGCACGATCGGCGGCAACGTCGCCACCAATGCCGGCGGCCTGTGCTGTCTCAAGTACGGCGTCACCCGCGACGCAGTGCTCGGCCTCGAGATCGTGCTGGCCAACGGCGACGTGCTGCGCACCGGCGGGCGCACCATGAAGGACGTCGCCGGCCTCGACCTGACCAGCCTCTTCGTCGGCAGCGAAGGCCAACTCGGCATCGCCACCGAAGTCACCGTGCGTCTGCTGCCCGCGCCGCCCACCCCCGCCACCCTGATCGCCTCCTTCGCCGACCTGGCCCACGCCGGTGTCGCCGTGCACGAGATCGTCCGCAGTGGACGCCCCAGCATGTGCGAGGTGATGGACCAGACCACCTTGCGCGCCGTCGAAGCCCACCGGCCCAGCGGTCTCGACCTCGACAGCGCCGCGCTGCTGCTGGTGCAGTCGGACGAAGCCGACGCGGCCACCGAGATCACCACCTTCGCCAAGATCTGCGAAGCGGCTGGCGCCACCTTCACGATGGCCACCACCGACCCGGTCGAATCAGAGATGCTCACCATGGCCCGCCGGGTCGCACTCGACGCCCTCGAAGCACAAGGCCAATGGCTGCTCGAAGACGTCTGCGTGCCGCTGTCGGCGGTGCCCGAGTTGGTCGCCTTCTGCCACGAGGTCGGCACCCGCCACGACGTGCTGGTCGCCTGCTTCGGTCATGCCGGCGACGGCAACATGCACCCCACCGTCGTCTTCCCGATCGGTGACACCGCCGCAGAACGCCGCGCCGAAGCAGCCGCCTCCGACCTGGTCGCCAAGGCACTCACCCTCGGCGGCACCGTCACCGGCGAGCACGGCGTCGGCATCGCCAAGCGCAGCAAGATGGAAGCCCAGGTCGGCCCGGTCCACCTGCGCGTGCAACGCGCCGTCAAGCAGGTGCTCGACCCCGCCAACATCCTCAATCCCGGGAAGTCACTGGCATGACCGAGCACCTCACGCCCTCCCCCGGTCTCGCCACGACACCACGTCTGGACCCGGATTCCTGGGTCGCGCCCGGCGCGCACGTGCTCGGCGACGTGACCCTCGGCGCCGGCAGCAGCGTCTGGTACACCGCGGTGATCCGCGCCGACCAAGAGAAGATCGTGATCGGCGCCGAGACCAACATCCAGGACGGCTGTGTGCTGCATGCCGACCCCGGCTTCCCGCTCACCCTCGGCGACCGGGTGTCGGTCGGCCACCGGGCGGTGCTGCACGGCTGCACGATCCACTCCGACGTGCTGGTCGGGATGGGTGCGATCGTGCTCAACGGCGCGGTGTTGCACTCCGGCTGCCTGGTCGCAGCCGGCGCGATGGACCCCGAAGGACTGGAGGCGCCACCCGGATCACTGCTTGCCGGCGTACCCGCGACGGTCAAACGCCAGCTCACCGACGACGAGATCGAGCGGATGGTGCGACCCAACGCTCGCCAGTACGCCATGCTGCGCAACGCCCTGGTGCACCGGGGCGACTCGACGCAGAAACCAACCACCCCCACCACCGAGAACCCTGCCCCTGAGGAAAAGTCATGAACACTGCACCCCGGATCGCACTCGTCGGTGGCCTGCGCACCCCGTTTGCCAAGGCCCGACGCAAGCTGCGCACCCTGAGCCCGCTCGACCTCAGCGCCCTGGTGGCCGAAGCGATCGCCCAGCGCCACCACCTCGAGGGCTCCGACGTCGACACCCTGCGGTGGGGATCGGCCCTGG
>JBEBTI010000261.1:0-4109 GCA_040393845.1 Nocardioides daejeonensis | reverse complement strand
TCTATGTCGACGCCGGCTATCTTCTCGCTTCTGCTGCAACGAGGGTCAGCGGCACCTCGCTGCGCAACGGCATCCACGTCGACTACGGCGCCATGATCGAGGCAATGGTCAAACAAGCGCAGCAGATCTCCGGCCTGCCGATGCTGCGGGTGCACTGGTATGACTCGGCGAAGAACGGCGTCCCGGACGCCCAACAGGAGCGCATCGGCGAGCTCGCCAAGGTCAAGCTGCGGCTCGGGCGGTTCGGGGTCGACGGGCAGCAGAAGGGCGTCGACCTGCGGATCGGGCTCGACCTGGTCGCCCATGCCCGCAACGACGCCTCCGATGTCTTCTTCCTCATCTCCGGCGATGACGACCTCACCGAGGCCGTCGAGGAGGCACAGGTGCACGGCGTACAGGTGATCGTGCTCGCCGTTCCCAACAAGGCCGACAAGCCGCATGCGGTCAGTCGACACCTGCTCCGCGCCGCCGACGAGCTCGCGCTGCTCACTCCCGCCACCATCGACGACACCGTCATGAAGGTGGAGGTCCCACGCGTCCCGGTCGCCGTGCCCACACCTCCACCGCCGCCCACCGACGTACCGGCCCGACCCAGCCCGCTCGACCTGGCCGCACGCCGCAGCCATGCCCATGCCTCTGACCCGGCACCGGTACCGACCACCGCGCTCGCCTACACCGTCTCGTCCGGAGGCATCGCCCACATCGCACCCGGGTACGCCGACCCGAGCGAGCACGACGACGGCATCGACGAGGTGCTCGCGCGGGTGATCGGCTCACTGCGCAAGAGCATGAGCGCCCACGAGATCAGTGACCTCGAACGCGACCGACCGTCGATCCCGCGCGAGATCGACCGCGCCCTGTTGACCGACCTGTCCGAGGTGATCGGGGTCTACGACCTCAGCGACCCGGTGCGGTTCCGGCTGCGCACGAGGTTCTGGGAGCACTACGACGCGCACTGACCTGTCTTGGGTCAGCAGTCCTCGGGGATCCGTGACTCGAACGAGACCGGCGGACCGTCGATGAGCTCGCCGCTGCTGCGTCGCCGGAAGCGGTACTCCTCGCACAGCAAGTCCAGCGTCGACTCGTGCAACTCCTCGCGGTGCGAGGCGATCGCGTCATCGACGAGTACCACGTCCAGGTCGCTCGCGTAGGCGTCGGCTGCCGTCGCGGCCACGCAGGTGTGCGTGGAGACCCCGGCGACCAGGATCTGGTTGACACCGACTCGGCGCAGTCGGGCTCGCAGGTCGGTGCCGTGGAAGGCACTGTCACGGGTCTTGACCAGTTCGGTCGTGCCCTCAGTGATCAGGTCAGTCAGGAACTGTGCATCCTCGTCACCCTTTAGCAGGAAGCCGGCGTCGTCCTCGACCATGCTGATCGTCCACGTCGAGCGGTCCCGGGCGTGCTCGGTCCGGACCGCAACCACGGGGATGTCGTTCCTCAGTGCCCAGGCGGTCAACCGGTTGCAGATGGTAGCAAGGTCGGCGGCGCGCGCCTTCAGTGGGCCGTCCTCGAAGAAGGACCGCTGCAGGTCGACGAGCAGGAGGGCCGGATGGGGTGCGTCCACGCGGCCAAGGTACCCATTGGCGGCGTGGGTAAGTCGAGAGGCATGGACATCCGCGAGATCGCCAGCAGTGTCGGACTCCCGCTCGCCGCAGCGGCGCTCGGCTCCGTCGCCACCGCGTCGGGCACGACGACCCGGTGGTACCAAGAGCTCACCAAACCGGCGATCCAGCCGCCCCCGATCGTCTTCCCGATCGCGTGGTCGGTGCTCTACACGCACTGCGCCATCGCCTCGGCGATGGCGCAGGACCACATGGACGAGGGCTCGGCGAAGGCCTACCGCCGCAAACTGGGGCAACATGGCGCTGAACGCCGGTTGGTGCTGGTCCTTCCTACTTCTTGACCTCGTTGGTCGCCTTCGACGTCGCACTCCCGGCCGTCGCTCCCGGCTTGCGTGCGGTGACCTTGACTCGGATCTTCTTGCCCTTGTCCTTCTTGGTCAGCTTGTACTTCGCCGTCGTGGCACCCGCGATCACCTTGCTGCCGCGGTACCACGTGAAGGCGTAGGACTTCGGTGCCGGCTGCCAGGAGCCCTTGCTGGCCTTCAGGGTCTTGCCCACCTTGGCAGTGCCGGTGATGGTCGGCTTCTTGGTGTTCTTCAGCGTCTGGGGGACGCTCGGCACGGAATAGCTGTGCTTCGACCAGCTGGCCTCGGAAGCGTCGGGGATCGCGAGCCGCGGCTGGGGGGAGTCACAGTCCGTGAGGCCGTCCTTGATCCAGATGCCATCGCCCTCGGTCCAGGCGGCGGCGCTGCCATCAGGCGAGACGGTCGGGTCCTCGAATGATGCGTCCGGGTTGGTGTTGCAGGCCGGGGTCGGGTCTGCCGGGGCTGCCCCGGTCTGGGCGCTGCCGTTCACGCGATACCAGATGATGTGCTTGCCGGAGCCGTAGCCGCGGACCGCGATCAACCACCTGCCATCGCGGGACACCTCCAGATCGGAGAGGTCGTCGTGGTCGGGACCGTAGACGTCCTCGTCGTCGAACCAGTGCTGCGAGGCACCAGCGATCTCGTGCAGCATCGCATGCGAGCCGTAGCCACCATCTTGGAGGGTGCGGCTGTTGGTCACCCACGAAGGGTTGGACCAGTACGTCGTCAGGCCGGTCGGGGCGCCGGTCGCCGCGGTGACATAGCCGACGGCAGAGCGAAGCGCCGGGTTCACCTGCAGGGCAGAGAACGCGATGGTCTTGCCGTCCGGGGAAATCGCAGCGCTGGTCACGGTGCCCTGGGTCTGGTGGCCGGTCGACGTGGGCAGCGCAGGGGGCGTGATGCGCCGCATGACGCTGCCGTTCTTGGCCATCAGCACGATCTGTGGGCCGTCGACCGCCGCGATGGTTCCCGCGTCGGACATGGTGGGCGACGTGTAGCGACTGGTCGCTGTGCCGTCGCTGGTGATCCTGACCTGGCCGGACCCGTCACCTCGGGCCATCCAGACGTTGTGGTCCTTGACGAAGACCAGCGTGCCTGGTGGGACCCCGTCTGCCTGCGCAGGGCTGTGGACCACGACGACGCCGACGGCTGCCAGGGCCAGGGTGGCGATGGCGGCAAGGTGACGGCTGAGCCGCTGACGTTGCGACACGGAGATCTCCCGAAAGAAGAGAAGCGAATGGGGCACGGCACGCCCGACGGCTGTCACGTGCAGGGGTCACGAGTCAACCGTCAGGTGGCGGCTGCGGCAATCGGCCGAAGTGTTGATTCGTGAGTCACACATCGGATGACGGCGGGGCCGCATCACTGAATGGGTTCACCTGCACCGCATCAGCGGGGTACGGCGGGTACGCATCACTGAACGGGTTCACCTGCGCCGGTTCAGTGAGGACGAACGAGCGACGCGCTGAGGTGCCTGTGGATGACGCCAGCGAGCGGCGGCGCGATCTGCGCAGAATCGCCGCGACGACAGATGCCGATTCTCGGAAAGACAGATCCCATGCTCCTGCACCGTGCCGCCCTCGCAGTCCTTATTCCCATGAGTTTCACCGCGTGTGAGTCCGGGCCAATGCCGAGTGCTGCGTCGAGCCCGGCCCGTGTGGTCGAGGAGATGTTCGCTGCCATGAATGCGTGGGACTTCGATCGAGCCTGCGACCTGATGACAGAGGACTATCGTGCCGAGGCCCGTGACGCAGGCGGGTGCGTGCGCGAACTGGAGCAGGCCGCGATCGTGGTGTCGCAGACGGAGGGAATCCCGGTTGGGGAGCCCTATCTCCAGTTCGCAGTGGGCGAGGTGGTGGAGGTCGACGGAGATGTGGCGGCGGTGGAAGTGCGTCTGGACCCGGGGAGCACCACGATCCAAGAGGTGGTCCGGACGGCCGGGCGGTGGCTCTACAACGGACCGGCAGACCGAGGGTGAGCGACCCGCGGACCCTCCCCGCGTGCGTTGGCGGTGGCCTCTGGGATGCTGGCGACCCACGCGAGGAGCAGAGCAGAGACGACGTCAGGAGGGGCCCGGGAGACATGAGCGAGATTGCTGGGGAGCTGGCCAGGGTCAAGCGCGCCTTCGCCCAACCGACCCTCACACTGCTGCACCAGCGGCAGGCGCCTGTGGTGATCACGC
>JBEBTI010000260.1:0-4126 GCA_040393845.1 Nocardioides daejeonensis | reverse complement strand
TGCAGTTGGAAGACACGAACCTGCAGTAGTTGCCACTGGCTGCCCCAGTCTCACCTCGGTGAGGCTGGGGCAGTTGGCATTTCAGGTTGTTGGCTTGCGGTGCGCTGGCCGGGGCGGGCCTGGGCGGTCCAGCTCCACTCCCCTTGGTAGGACGACACGCATGGGTACGACGACACGCACTTCGCGCCGTCCAGCTGCAAGCTCGCGCGTTCCCGGGGAGAGTCAGCGAAGGCGTCGCGCGAAGCTCGCGGCTCGTCGTACCAACTGCTCGGCACGCTGCTCAGGAGTGATCCGGTGCTCGGGACCGAACGCCGCAGCAGCATCGGCCAGAGGTACGACGCGTACGTCGCGCACCGGCTCGGCGTCAGCGGCCATCGACCCGCCCTGCCAGCGCACTGCAACCATGCCGCCGGTCAGGCCGCACGTGTCCACCCAGTTGTGCACGCCCGGGTCGGTCGCCGCCACCAGATAACTGATCGTGCCGTCGTCATTGGGCAGCGCTTGGCGGTTGTTGAGCCCGCCGCTGGCGTCGACGCTGGGCTGGGTCACGCCCCACGGGTCGGTGAACTCGAAGCCGACGTAGTCACTGCCGGCCGGGTCGATCGTGAAGAGCACGCCCTCGTCGTCCCCGAACTCGACGCGAGCAACGGCTGATGCGCCGAACGGCCGGATGCCGGGCTGTTGCAACACGTTCAACTCGCGGACGTCGTGGATCAGCTCGTTGTCGTAGGCCAGCCAATAGGTGCTGAGCCGCTCCGCGTTGGCGACCGCCGTGTCGACGATCTCCTCGAACGTCGGTGGTGGGCCCGCCTCAGGACCGGCGATCCGCTCGATCTCCAGCCACAGCGGGTCCTGGCGCTCCCAGTCGGTGAGTGCGTCGCGCACGAGCATCCAGGTCGACGTCGGCGCGGTTGCAAGGTGAGGTCGCTGGTCGACGGGGTTCGGACCGACCGTGATCTCGAAGCGCCGCTCGGCGTCGAGTTCGATCTGCGACGACAGGAGTACGCCGGCAATCTCGGCGCCCTCACGGGTCACCGGGAGCACTGCTTCAGGTGTGGCATAGCTGATGAAGGAGAACTGGGCTGCCGGCACCTCGGGCACGCGTCCCCGGATGACATAGGTCGACGCACCGTCGATCGGACTGCGCCGGTGCACGTTGTCGGGGTTGTCGATGCCATAGCCGGAGTTGGGCACGTCGAGCCCCTGCCAGGAGTGCTCCGAGCACGCAGTCCACATGAACACGGGTCGCGCGCCGTCGGTGAGCAGGGCGTGCTGCACTGCCGCCGTGGTGATCGACGCGGCAGCACGTTCGATGCTGGCCACCCCTGCCGGGTGGGTGCCGTAGTTGCGGTCGGCACGATAGAGCGCCACCACGCGCTCGCGGGCTGCCTGCAGTTGAGGTGTCGCCAGCACCTCCAGCAGGCGGCGCTCGAGGTCGAGTTGTGCGGGTGTTGCCAGGGCTGAGGTCACGATCTCATCCTCTCGGGGCTGTCCTTGCGACTCGGCGGTCTCGCATTACCGGAACTGACTTCTCGGCCGCCTGAAAGTGGCATCTCGACCGGTCAGTTGTGCTGTCTCGACGGTCGGGGGAGGTGGGTGGCGGCGTGGGTGCCGGCGCGGCGGCCGAAGAAGGTGCCGTCACCCAACGACGTACCGGAGATGTAGCCGTCGCCGTGGATGCCGGAGCTGGCGCGGCCAGCGGCGTACAGGCCGGGGACGAAGCCGCCGGCAACGTGTCGGACGCGGCCGTCGACGTCGGTGGACAGGCCGCCGAGGGTGAAGCCGGAGAAGCCGGTGGTCTTCTGGTCTCCCCCGCCGAACGGGATCCGTGGGTCGACTGCGGCCCACGGGCCTTCGAGGACCCGGATCCACTTGTCCGCCTTGCGGTGCAAGGGATCCGTGCCCGAGTCAGCGGCGTGCCGGTTGTAGGCGGTGACGGTTGCCTCGAGCGAGCCGGGCGGCAGACCTAGGTCGGTCTCCAACTCCGCGAGCGTCTCGGCGGCGTACGTCGGGCGCACCCCCCACAGGTCTCCCGCGGGTACGTCGTCCAACCCGGCCTCGTCGAGGATCACCCAGCACGGGCCGGGCTGTGCCAGGGCAGCGTGGCTGAACAGACCCGGGTAGACGTCCTCGTTGATGAACCGCTGGCCGAGCCCGTTGACCAGCATGCCGCGGCAGACCATTGCGGGCAGCGCGGTGTATGCGGCCTCGACGGAGCCCATCCGCCGGGTGGCGGCGCCGAGCGCGGCCGCCATCTGGATGCCACTGCCGTCGTCGCCGCCGTCGCTGACCTTGCCGTGTCCGAGCAGCACCGGCGCGTGGTCGGCCAGCATCTCCTCGTTGTCGACGAAGCCGCCGGTGGTGAGTACGACGGCACGGGCCCGGTAGGAGACGTCTTCGCCGAAGCGCCGTGCGGTCAGGCCGACCACGCGGTCGCCGTCGACGACCAACGACACGGCGCGGGTGTCGGTGTGCATCTCGACACCGAGCGCCTCACACGTCGAGACCAACGCCGCCATCACGGCGTGCCCGGCCCACGACTCGGTGGCCGGCCGGTGCCCGCGCGGGACCGCGCGCGCCAGTTCGTTGTAGGGCCAGGCGTTCTCGCCCAACCACATCAGGCCGTCCTTGGTCGGCGGCATCCAGGTCGGCTGGTCGTAGAGCGACTCGACGAACTCGACGCCGCAGTCACGGAACCACTCGAAGTGCTCGACCGATCCGTCGCAGTAGAGCCGCAGCTTCGCCAGGTCGGCGTGCGGTCCGAGGGCCGCGGAGAGGAAGGCAAACATGTTGTCGGCGTCGTCCTCGAAGCCGCAGGCGCGCTGCACGGCGGTACCGCCGCCGAGGTAGAGCTCACCACCGGACTGGCCGGACGATCCGCCGGGCCCGCTGGCGCGCTCGAGCACCACCACCGATGCCCCCGCACGCCGCGCCTCCATGGCCGCCGCCGCGCCGGCACAACCGTGACCGACCACCAGCACGTCGACCTCGTGGTCGAACGACGCGACCTCGGACAACGACACGGCCTTGGTCACCGTTGGCTCCTGACGCTTCTGCTCGTGGGGTAGGGCGCTGCAGCACTCCAGGCGTGGCCCCAGAAACTGGTGCGGGTGATCTCTTCCGAGGTGTACGACGCCTCGTCGACCCGCACGCTGTCGGTGCCGTACTGGATGTCCCACCCGCCGGGGACCCTGACGTAGAAGGAGACCATCCGGTCGTTGGTGTGGCGCCCGAGGGTCGAGGAGAGCGAGAAGCCGGAGCTGTTGACGGAGTCGAGCGCCATCCCGACCGCGTCCAGACTCTCAGTCTCGAGGCCCAGGGCCAACAGGCCGGGGCCGTGGCCGATCGGAGCGGGGCACAACGCCAGACTGTGGTGACGGGCGTTGACGCCGAGGAAGCGGATCCGCTCCGGTGGCTCGAGCAGTGACGGGTCCGACAGTGCTGCGTCGGCGGCGGTCAACGGCGCGCTGTCACGCTGCCCGATCGCCTGACCGAGTCGGATCGAACCACGCGGCAGGAACCCCAGGACCTCGGTGTAGAAGGAGACCGACTCCTCGACGTACGCCGTGGGGAGCACCACGTGGCCCATGCCGAATTCGGAGGTGACGAACCGCTGACCGTGGCCGGTGCGCACCGGCGTGTGGTCGAGCACGGGTCCGAAGAACACCTCGACCGGCGAACCGGCCGGGTCGGCGAACCTGATCCCGGCTTCGATCTGTCGCTGCGCGCATTCGATGCGGTCGAGTTCACGCACTGGCGTACCGGCGGCGTTGAGCGCGCGCCCCACAGCGGCCAGCGCGAACTGGTCGCGCACCTCCCAGCCGACGGCGAGCAGCTTGTCGACGTCGCCGGGCAGGACCACCAGGCGACTCGAGCGTTCGTCCAACCGCAGGTGCAACGCATCCTCGATCGGACCGGGCACGGCCTGCAGGCCGAGGGCCCCGACCGCCAGCTCACGCCAACGGTCGAGGTCCCGACTCTGCACCCGGAGATATCCGAGCCCACGGATCTGGGTCATCTGGGATCAGATCATTGCCAGCATCGGACCGGCCGGCGGCTGGACGTCCAGCTCGGTGAGCGCGGAGGCGTGGAAGACCGAGCCCGGCACGTGGATGGCGTGCGCCAG
>JBEBTI010000259.1:0-4132 GCA_040393845.1 Nocardioides daejeonensis | reverse complement strand
GTGCGCGAGGGGGGAGTTGAACCCCCACGTCCTTTCGGACACACGGACCTGAACCGTGCGCGTCTGCCTATTCCGCCACTCGCGCTTGAAGCGTCGCAAGGTTATCCCACCGTGCAGGAATCGCCCAAACCGCGGGGTGGAAGGGCCACCCGACGACCGGCGCACCGATACGATCGCGACAGCCATGCCCGGAAGCGGACACAGAGAGGAGGCGTGATGGGCGGACTACAACGGTTCGAGAACAGACTCGAGCAGTTGATCTCCGGCGCCTTCGCGCGTGCCTTTCGCAGCGCCGTACAACCGGTGGAGATCTCGGCTGCCCTCCAGCGCGAGGTCGACAACAATGCGCAGATCCTGAGCCGCGACCGACGTCTCGTGCCCAACACCTTCCACGTGGAACTGAGCACGGCCGACATCGAGCGGCTCTCGCCGGAGAACACCGGCCTGGCCGGGGAGCTGATCAACTTGCTGCGCGACCACGCCGACCAGCAGAGCTATGTCTTCCCCGGCCCGGTGCAGATCGATTTCGAGCAGGCCGACGACCTCACCACCGGGCGGTTCCGGGTGCGCAGTGCGGCGCGTGCCAAGGTGACGACCAATGCGACCGACACGCAGTACGGCCGGGCCGACGTGCTCCTCGAGGTCAACGGGGTGCGCCACCCGCTCACCCCGCCCGGTCTGGTCGTCGGCCGCGGCACCGACGTGGGTCTGCGCATCAACGACCCGGGGATCAGCCGCCGCCACATCGAGTTCCGGGTGGACCATGCCCCGCACGGACCGATCATCAGCGTCCACGACCTCGGCTCCACCAACGGCATGCTCATCAACGGCGAGCGGGTGGAACGTGCCCAACTCAACGACGGCTCACAGGTGCGGGTCGGCAACACCGTCATCACCGTCCTCCTGGTCGCCGAAGGGTCCCGATGAGTGAACTGACCCTGTTCCTGATCCGCTTCGCGTTCGTGGCGATCCTGTGGATCTTCGTGCTGTCCGCGATCAGTGTGATCCGCACCGACATGTACGGCGCCCGCCTGCCCTCGTCCGCCCAGCCGCGGGCCGCGAAGCCCGGCAAGCAGCCCAAGCAACCGCCGAAGCGCCGCGGCTCCCCCACCCACGTGGCCGTGGTGGAAGGGCCCAACGCGGGCACCCGCGCCGAGCTCTCCCAGGCCCCGATCCTGATCGGCCGCGGACAGGACGCCGCGATCCGCCTCGACGACGACTACGTCTCCACCCGACACGCCCGGATCGCGCTCTCAGGTGACCAGTGGTTCGTCGAAGACCTCGGCTCCACCAACGGCACCTACCTCGGCCAGGCCCGGATCACCCAACCGACCACGCTCACCCTCGGCCTCCAGGTGCGCATCGGCAAGACGGTCCTCGAGCTGAGGAAGTGACGATGACCGACGACACCGCCGGCACCACTCCACTGCACCTGCAGTTCTCCGCACTCTCCGACGTCGGACGGGTGCGCAAGGACAACCAGGACTCCGGGTACGCCGGGCCGTGGCTGCTCACCGTCTGCGACGGTGTGGGCGGTGCCGCCCGGGGCGACATCGCCTCCAGCACCGCCGTACAACAACTGCGTCGCCTCGACACCGCCCCGGGTGACGACCTGCTCGGCCTCGTCGCTGGCGCCATCCACCGTGCCCACGACCGGATCGGTGAACTGGTCGACTCCGATCCGAGCCTGAGCGGCACCAGCACCACCGCCACCGTGGCGCTCTTCGACGGCCACCAGCTCGCGATCGGCCACGTCGGCGACAGCCGCGCCTACCTGGTGCGTGCCGACACGATCAGCCAGCTCACCCGCGACCACACCTTCGTGCAGTCGTTGGTCGACGAGGGTCGGATCACCGATGAAGAGGCTCGCACGCACCCGCACCGCAACCTGATCCTCAAGGCGGTCGACGGTGTGCACGACGCCGACCCCGACCTCTTCCTGATCGACCTGGCTGCCGGCGACCGCATCTTGGTGTGCAGCGACGGCGCCTGCGGCTCACTCACCGACGAGCGGATGCTCGACATCCTCAGCACCGGCACCCCGGACTACGCGGCGGTCGAACTGGTCCGCGCCAGTCTGGAGGCCGGCAGCACCGACAACGTCACCTGTTTGGTCGCCGACGTCGTCGCCGGAATCACCGACGACGACCCGCCGCCGCTGCTCGTCGGTGCGGCCGCCGAACTCCCCCGGCGCAGCCTCGGCCAGCGGGCCAGCCGGTTCCTCGGCCACCGTGCCGGAGACACCGGCGAGATCGAGCCGATCCCCGACGAGGTCCCGGCGCACGCGATCCCCACCGATCCGATCGATCCGGAGGTGGCGCGCTACGCCCCGCGGCCCCCCGGACGGTTCGGTTGGGTGCGGGCAGTCGGAGTCATCGCCGTGCTGGTCGGACTGCTCTGGGGCGTCGGCGCGGGCATCTGGGCGCTGTCACAGCAGCAGTACTACATCGCGGTGCAGGACGACCGAGTCACCATCTTCCGCGGCGTCAACTACGACGTCCCCCTGATCGACCTCAACACCGCCGTCGAGACCTACGACCTCACCCTCGACCAGATCTGCGCGGTCGAGGCCGAAGCGATCAAGGGTGGTGTCGAGGCCGCCAACCTGCAGGCCGCCCAACGCAAGGTCGCCGAGCTGCAACGTGCCGAGGACTGCCCCGACGGCATGGGCGAGGGCCTCGGCATCGGCGCCGCGGAGACGGACTGAGCAGCATGCCGAACTCCGGAAGCTTCCTCGGCTTCGTGCACCGACGACGTCGGGGCGCGGAGCTGTTCCTGCTCGTGCTCGCCCTGGCCGTCGGCCTCGGCGCCTACGCGGCCGTCGGTCTGGGCGTCAACAACGAGGTGCCCACCGACATCGTCGTGTACGGCGGCTGGCTGGCCACCCTCTCCGTGGCTGCACACATCGCGGTGCGGATCACCGCGCCGTACGCCGACCCGGTGCTGCTCCCGGTCGTCACCGCGCTCAACGGCCTCGGCCTGGCGGTGATCTATCGCCTCGACCTCGCCCGCGACAACGAACTGGCCCGTCAGCAGCTGACCTGGATGACGATCGGCATGGTGCTGTTCGTGCTCACCCTGGTCGTCCTGCGCGACCACCGGGTGCTGCAGCGCTTCACCTACACCTCCGGCCTCGCCGCGATCGTGCTGCTGATCCTTCCGATGCTCCCCCTGATCGGTGTCAGCATCCACGGCGCCCGGATCTGGATCCGCCTCGGCCCGATCGGCTTCCAACCCGGCGAGATCGCCAAGGTGCTGCTCGTCATCGCCTTCGCCGGCTACCTGGTGCTGCACCGCGACGCCCTCGCGCTGGCCGGCCGGCGACTGCTCTTCGTCGACCTGCCCCGCGGTCGCGACCTCGGCCCGATCCTGGCGATGTGGGCGATCAGCCTCGCCATCCTGGTGCTGCAGCGCGACCTCGGCTCGTCGCTGCTCTTCTTCGGCATCTTCTTGACGATGCTCTACATCGCCACCGAACGGCCCGGTTGGCTGGTGGTCGGCGGCACGATGTTCCTGGCCGGGGCACTGGTGGCGTTCCGGATCTTCGGCCACGTGCAGAACCGGGTCGATGCGTGGCTCGACCCGTACGCCGCCTGGGACACCGGTTCCCAGCAGGTCGGCAACTCTCTCTTCGGGATGGCCTGGGGTGGTCTGCTCGGCCGCGGCCTCGGGCTCGGGCGACCCGACCTCACGTCGTACTCCGAGTCGGACTTCATCATCGGCGCGATCGGCGAGGAGCTCGGGCTGACCGGTGTGATGGCGGTGATCGTCCTCTACGGCCTGATCGTCGAGCGCGGGCTGCGCGCCGCGCTGATCTGCCGCGACGCCTTCGGCAAGCTGATGGCCAGTGGTCTGGCGCTCGTCGTCGCGCTGCAGGTGTTCGTCGTGATCGGCGGCGTCACGCGCCTGATCCCGGTCACCGGCCTGACCACCCCGTTCTTGTCGTACGGCGGGTCGTCCCTGGTGATGAACTGGGTGATCGTCGCGCTGCTGTTGCGCATTTCCGACCAGGCTCGACGGCCGGTTCCGGACCTCTCTGCAGACACCGAGGGCGCCTCCGAGGACACCCAGGTCGTGAAGTTGTGAACAAGCCGATCCGCACGATGTCGCTCTTCTGCCTGCTGCTGTTCCT
>JBEBTI010000258.1:0-4141 GCA_040393845.1 Nocardioides daejeonensis | reverse complement strand
GGATCACGAAGAGCACCGACTTCTCCGTGCGGGTGATGAAGCCACACTCCGAACGAATCCGGTCGCGAGGCACGACAAGGTGAATCCCCTTGCTGGCTTGGACATTGAGCGCTCCGCGGCCACCTACCATCTCCTGGATCTCATCGGTCCACACACCCGCTGCGTTGACGACGACACGCGCACGCACCTCGAACTCATCGCCACTCTCGAGGTCACGGGCACGCACGCCGACGACGCGCTCGCCCTCGCGGAGGAAGCCGGTCACCCGGGTGCGGGTTGCCAGGTGTGCGCCGTGCCGCGAAGCGGTGCGGGCGATGGTGAGCACCAGACGTGCGTCGTCGACCTGGGCGTCGTAGTACCTGATCGCACCGCTCAAGTCGTCAGTGCGCAGGTCGGGTGCGATCCTGGCCACCTGCCGTCGCAGCAGGTGCCGATGGCGCGGCACCCCCACGTCGTACCTGCCCGCATGCGCCATCGCGTCGTAGAGCACCAATCCGGCACCGACGTAGGGCCGTTCCAGCACTCCGTGGAGCGGATAGAGGAACGGCACCGGCCTGACCAGATGGGGCGCCAACCGGGTGAGGAGGAGACCGCGCTCCTCCAACGCCTCACGCACCAGCC
Source organism: Nocardioides daejeonensis (assembly GCA_040393845.1). Classification (GTDB taxonomy): domain Bacteria; phylum Actinomycetota; class Actinomycetes; order Propionibacteriales; family Nocardioidaceae; genus Nocardioides; species Nocardioides daejeonensis_A. The sequence continues at coordinate 3,520 of JBEBTI010000258.1, read as the reverse complement.
CGAAGTCAAACATCTCCAGGTAGCGCAGGCCGCCGTGCACCAGCTTGCTGCTCCGGCTCGAGGTGCCCGAAGCGAGATCGCGCTGTTCGAGCAGACCGGTGGACAGCCCGCGGGTCACGGCGTCGAGGGCGGTGCCGACACCGACCACACCACCGCCGACCACCAGCACGTCGAGTTCCTCGCCAGCTTGGGCGGTGGCCGCCAGTGCTCGGAGCGCGTGGGCACGCTCACGGGGGCTGAGTACGCCGGGTGTGTGGTCCGCGGAGGTGCTCATGTCACGCAGTCTGGCAGCCGCCCCGACGGTTGGGGGCGCGACGTCACCTACGGCGAGCACCCCATTGCGCCACGCACACGACACTTGAAGGTGCCGCGGCTTGGTGGGCCACGTGCAGAGCCTGACTCAGCCGACGGTCACCACGTGGTGGGTCGGTGACGCACAGCGTCACCCGATGGCGTCGGCATGGGTCCAGGTCGAGTCAGCCCAAGTCTGACCAGCCCAGCTCGACCCGGGTCCGGCCGCCCAGGTCTGAGCGCCGCTCGGCGAGCATCGGGTGAGCCGACCGAGTCGCTTCCACCACTGCCACCTCGAGATCGGCGACCGCCAGGCCGGGCTCGTCGGCCAGGACTGCCAGCACCCGGCCCTCCGGGTCATGGACCGCGGATCCACCGATGAACCGCTCCGCGCCACAGGCACCGGTGATGCCGGAGAACACGACGTACATCCCGTTGTCGAGGGCGCGCGCCGCAGCATAGAGGCGGAGCCGCTCCGCGCCGCCGGGGAAGAACGCCGCCGAGACGAGATACCCGACGGCGCCGTCGCTCGCCGCTCGGCGAGCATGTTCGGGGAAGGAGCAGTCATAACAGATCCCGAGCCCGAGCTCGATGCCGTCGACCACGATCGAGGCACCGTGGTCACCGGGCACGAAGTGGTGCTGCTCGTAGCCGGAGAGATGTTGTTTGTCGTAGGGCACTGACAGCGCCCCTGACGCATCGACCACGACGCTCGAGAGCGTACGACGATCGCCCCGGTCGAGGGCGACACCCACGACCACGACCACCCCGCCACGCGAGGCGGCAGAAACCAACGGAGCAAGGAGATCGGGCAGCTCACCAGGTGTCGGCAACGAGCCCGCGAAGACCTGCTCGTCGTAGCCGACCAGGAAGGCTTCGGGCAGCACCAGCAGCCGGACCGCAGCGGCGACGGCCTGCTCGACGAGGTCGACAGCGGTTGCCACGTTGGCAGCGACGTCGCCGGCGACCGAGGTCGCCTGACCTGCGGCCACCCGCAGCGACGTCACTCGACGACGACCCCGACCCGCTGGAACTCCTTGAGTTCGGTGTAGCCGGTGGTGGCCATCGAGCGCCGCAACGCACCGATCAGGTTCATCGTGCCGTCGGCCACGCGAGAGGGACCGAAGAGGATCTCCTCGAGCGACCCGATGGTGCCGAACTCGACCCGCTCACCGCGCGGCAGCTTGCCGTGCCATGCCTCAGCGCCCCAGTGGAAGCCGCGTCCGGGCGCTTCGTCGGCGCGCGCCAACGGCGAACCGACCATCACCGCGTCAGCACCACAGGCGATCGCCTTGGCGAGGTCGCCCGAGCGGCCGATCGAGCCGTCGGCGATCACGTGCACATAACGTCCGCCGGACTCGTCGAGGTAGTCGCGACGAGCCGCCGCGACGTCGGCCACGGCAGAGGCCATCGGCACCGCGACGCCGAGCACGGTGCGAGTGGTGTGGGCGGCACCGCCGCCGAAACCGACCAGCACACCGGCCGCGCCGGTGCGCATCAGGTGCAGCGCGCCCTGGTAGGTCGCGCAGCCGCCGACGATCACCGGCACGTCGAGTTCATAGATGAACTCCTTGAGGTTCAACGGCTCGGCCTGGCTCGACACGTGCTCGGCAGAGACGGTGGTGCCGCGGATCACGAACATGTCGACCCCCGCGTCGACCACGGCCTTGGCGAACTCCTTGGTGCGCTGGGGCGAGAGCGACCCGGCTACGGTCACCCCGGCGTCTCGCATCTGCTTCAGTCGAGCCGTGATCAGTTCGGGCTTGATCGGCTCGTCGTAGATGCGCTGCATCCGGCGCGTCGCATCGACCCCGCGCAGTTGTGCGACCTCCTCGAACAGCGGCATCGGGTCGTCGTACCGCGTCCAGAGACCCTCGAGGTCGAGCACGCCCAGGCCGCCCATCCGACCGAAGGCGATCGCGGTCTCCGGCGACATCACCGAGTCCATCGGGGCCGCGACGACCGGCAACTCGAAGCGGTAGGCGTCGATCTGCCAGGCGACGCTCACCTCCTCGGGGTCACGGGTGCGCCGGGAGGGCACGATCGCGATGTCGTCGAAGGAGTAGGCGCGTCGAGCCCGCTTGGCCCGGCCGATCTCGATGTCAGTCACCCGAACAGCCTACCCAGCGACGAGTGCCAGGATCAGATGCCGGTGTAGTTCGGCGCCTCGACGGTCATCTGCACCCCGTGCGGGTGGCTCTCCTTCAACGACGCCGAGGTGATTCGGGTGAACTGTCCGTTCTCCATCAGCTCCGGCACCGTGCGCGCTCCGACGTAGAACATCGACTGGTGCAGGCCACCGATCAACTGGTGGGCGACCTGACCGAGCGGACCGCGGTAGGCGACCTGTCCCTCGATGCCCTCGGGCACGATCTTGTCGTCGCTGGCGACCTCGGCCTGGAAGTAGCGGTCCTTGGAGTAGGACTTCTTGCCCCGGCTGGACATCGCGCCGAGGGAGCCCATGCCGCGATAGGCCTTGAACTGCTTGCCGTTGACGAAGACCAACTCGCCCGGCGACTCCTCACAACCGGCGAGCAACGAACCGAGCATGACGGCTTCGGCACCGGCGACGATCGCCTTGGCGATCTCACCGGAGTGCTTGAGGCCACCGTCGGCGATCACGGGTACGCCGGCGGGCTTGCAGGCGAGGGAGGCGGCGTGCACTGCGGAGACCTGCGGTGCACCGACGCCGGTGACGATGCGGGTGGTGCAGATCGAGCCCGGGCCGACACCGACCTTGACCGCGTCGGCGCCGGCGTCGACGAACGCCTGGGCACCGGCCGTGGTCGCGACGTTGCCGCCGATCACCTGCACGTGCTTCGTCGCCGGGTCGGACTTGAGTCGCTGCACCATCTCCAGCAGCATCCGCACGTGGCCGTGCGCCGTGTCGGCGACCAGGACGTCGACACCAGCTTCGATCAGGGTGGTGGCTCGCTCCCACGCGTCACCGAAGTAGCCGATCGCCGCACCGACGAGGAGGCGTCCGTCGGCGTCGTAGGACGCATGCGGGAACTGCTCGCTCTTGACGAAGTCCTTGACCGTGATCAGACCGGTCAGGTGACCCTCGTCGTCGATCAACGGCAGTCGCTCGCGCTTGTGGGCGCGCAGCAGCGCGGTCGCCTCGTCCCGGCTGATCGTCGGCGAGCCGGTGATCAGCGGCATCCGGGTCATCACCTCGTCGACCTTGGTGGTGGCCCACTCCGCAACCGGGGTGAACCGCAGGTCACGG
>JBEBTI010000257.1:0-4156 GCA_040393845.1 Nocardioides daejeonensis | reverse complement strand
CGATGATGGCCGGCGCCCACTTCATCAAGACCTCCACCGGCAAGGTGCAGCCGGCAGCGACGCTGCCGGTCACGCTGGTGATGCTCGAGGCAGTCCGCGACTTCCGTGAGGCCACCGGCCAGATGGTCGGCGTGAAGCCTGCGGGCGGGATCCGCACCACCAAGGACGCGATCAAGTATCTCGTGATGGTCAACGAGGTCGTCGGCCCTGACTGGCTCGATCCCGACTGGTTCCGATTCGGCGCCTCCACCCTGCTCAACGACCTGCTCATGCAGCGCACCAAGATGCGCGACGGTCGCTACTCCGGCCCCGACTACTTCACCTTGGACTGATCATGGTTTCGACAGGCTCAACCACCGACGGCGCCCACTCAACCACCGGCCGGGGCATCTTCGACTACGCCCCGGCACCCGAGTCCCGCGGTGTCGTCGACATCAAGGCGTCCTACGGGCTGTTCATCAACGGCGAGTTCGTCGACGGCACGGGGTCGTCGTTCAAGACCATCAACCCGGCCACCGAGGAAGTGCTCGCCGAGATCGCCGAGGCGAGCGAGGCCGACGTCGACGCCGCGGTCAAGGCAGCACGTCGCGCCCATTCCCGCGTCTGGTCGAGGCTTCCGGGCAAGGAGCGCGCCAAGTACCTCTACCGGATCGCCCGGATCATCCAGGAACGCGGCCGCGAGCTCGCCGTGCTGGAGTCGCTCGACAACGGCAAGCCGATCAAGGAGTCGCGCGACGTCGACGTACCCACGTTGGCAGCGCACTTCTTCTACTACGCCGGCTGGGCCGACAAGCTGCCGTACGCCGGCATCGGCCCCGCGCCGCGCTCGCTCGGTGTCGCTGCCCAGGTGATCCCGTGGAACTTCCCGCTGATGATGCTCGCGTGGAAGATCGCACCCGCGTTGGCTGCCGGCAACACCGTGGTGCTCAAGCCGGCCGAGACGACACCGTTGACGGCGCTGCTGTTCGCAGAGATCTGCCAGCAGGCAGACCTCCCGCCCGGTGTGGTCAACATCGTCACCGGCGCCGGTGACACCGGCCAAGCGCTGGTCGCCCACGACGGCGTGGACAAGGTCGCCTTCACCGGCTCCACCGAAGTGGGCAAGGCGATTGCACGCACGGTTGCCGGTTCCGACAAACGAGTCACCTTGGAGCTCGGCGGCAAGGCCGCCAACATCGTCTTCGACGACGCCCCGATGGACCAGGCGATCGAAGGCATCGTCAACGGCATCTTCTTCAACCAGGGGCACGTCTGTTGCGCCGGCAGCCGCCTGCTGGTGCAGGAGTCCGTCGCCGACGAGGTGCTGACCCGACTCAAGCGCCGGATGGCGACCCTGCGGGTCGGCGACCCGCTCGACAAGAACACCGACGTCGGCGCGATCAACTCGGCCGAACAACTCGCCCGGATCCGTGAGCTCTCCGACATCGGGGAGCAGGAGATCGCCGGCGAACGCTGGTCGGCACCGTGCGAGCTGCCCAGCAAGGGATTCTGGTTCCCGCCGACGCTGTTCACCGGGGTCACGCAGGCCCACCGGATCGCCCGCGAGGAGATCTTCGGGCCGGTGCTCTCGGTGCTGACCTTCCGCACCCCTGCCGAGGCGGTCGAGAAGGCCAACAACACGCCGTACGGGCTCTCCGCCGGGGTGTGGACCGAGAAGGGTTCACGGATCCTCTGGATGGCCGACCAGCTGCGCGCCGGCGTGGTCTGGGCCAACACGTTCAACAAGTTCGACCCGACCAGTCCGTTCGGCGGCTACAAGGAGTCCGGCTACGGCCGCGAGGGCGGTCGCCACGGCCTCGAAGCCTATCTGGACGGAGGCGCGCGATGAGCCGCATCGACGTACGCAAGACCTACAAGCTGTTCATCGGGGGCGCCTTCCCCCGTTCCGAGTCGGGCTACTCCTACGTCGTCAACGACGCGAAGGGCACCTTCATGGCCAACGCCGCACTCGCCTCCCGCAAGGACGCCCGCGACGCCGTCACCGCGGCCCGCAAGGCGTTCGGCTCCTGGTCGTCGCGCACTGCCTACAACCGGGCCCAGATCGTCTACCGGATCGCCGAGGTGATGGAGGACCGCCGCCCGCAGTTCGTCGACGCGGTCTCCCGCTCAGAGGGCGTCTCCGCGGCCCGTGCCGGCAAGGTCGTCGACGAGGCGATCGACCGGCTGGTCTGGTACGCCGGGTGGGCCGACAAGATCGCCCAGGTCACCGGCGGCGCGAACCCGGTGGCTGGGCCCTTCTTCAACCTGTCGTCGCCCGAGCCGACCGGCGTGGTGGCGGTGCTCGCACCGCAGGAGTCGTCGCTGCTCGGCCTGGTCAGCGTCGTGGCTCCGGCGATCACGGTCGGCAACACGGTCGTCGCGGTGTCGTCCTACGAGCGTCCGTTGCCGGCGGTCACCTTCGCCGAGGTGCTGGCGACCTCCGACGTCCCGGGCGGAGTGGTCAACCTGCTCACCGGCTCGGCCGAGACGGTCGGCCCGTGGCTCGCCTCCCACATGGATGTCAACGCGATCGACCTGACCGGGGTCGCCGGCGACGCAGACCTCGCCCGCAACCTTGAGATCGCGGCTGCCGACAACCTCAAGCGGGTCCGTCGGGCTCCCGTTGCGGAGCCCGACTGGAGTGCCGAACCCGGCATCGACCGGATGACCGATGTGCTCGAGACCAAGACCGTCTGGCACCCGATCGGCACCTGAGGCGGCACCGCGGTAGTCTCGGCCGGTGCGCGCGCAGGTGATCGTCCTGGCCGGCCCCTCCGGCTCGGGCAAGTCGAGGCTGGCCGAACGCATCGGCCTCCCGGTGCTGCGGCTCGACGACTTCTACAAGGACGGCTCCGATCCGACCCTGCCGCGGATCCGACACGGCGCCAACACGGGCCTGGTCGACTGGGACCACCCCGCCTCCTGGCTGCCGGACGATGCAGTCGCCACCATCGAGTTGTTGTGCCGCGAGGGCTGCGCGGAGGTGCCGGTCTATGAGATCTCCCGGAACGGTCGCTGCGGTTGGCAGCGCCTGACGTTGGGCGAGACCCGTTGGTTCGTCGCTGAAGGGATCTTTGCCCAGGACGTCGTCGCCCAGTGCCGCGAGCGGGGTCTGCTCGCCGCGGCATACTGCGTGCGTCAGCACCCACTGCTGACCTTCTGGCGACGTCTGGTCCGCGACCTGCGCGAGCACCGCAAGCCTCCGCTGGTGCTGGTGCGTCGCGGCGTTGCGCTGATGCGCGCCCAACGACGGATCGTCGCCGACGCGGTCGCCAAGGGCTGCGTCACGGTCAGCCCGGACCGTGGCCACCGATTGATCTCGGAGCTGACCGCGCCATGAGCCACCGCCTCCTGGTGCAGCCGGACGACCGGAGCTGCGGGGCTGCGGTTGCGGTCGCGTGCCGCATGATCGCCGACCCCGCATGGGCGTCGACGTTGCTCGACGACCCGAACCGCTTCACCCTCGAGGTGCTCGCCGCGCACCGACGACTGACCGGGTCGCGCGCCCTGGGCGGCAGCCTGCAGCTCCCGTGGCCCCGTGCTCTCGGCACGCCCCCTTGGGCACTGGTCAACGAACTGCGCGCAGGGACCGGGGTGCCGCACCAGGTCCGGATGGTGCTCCCCCATCGCCGCGCCTCGACGCTGGAGCGGGTACGACGTCATCTCACCGGCGGCGCCCCGGTGCCGCTCTTCCTCGGCAATCGGCACCTGCCCCGGCACGTCGTCCTCCTCACCGGTGCGCCGGGAGCCGAGCAGTTCGAGGCCTACGACCCGGCGGTCGGTGGTCCGGTGCGGTTCGACGCCGCCGACTTCGTCGCCGGTCAGTTGCGTGTCGCCGGCTGGTCGACGCCATGGTTCACGATCGAGCCGACAACTCGGCGTACCCGGGCTTGATCACCTCGTCGATGATCGCGAGCCGCTCGTCGAACGGCAGGAACGCCGACTTCATCGCGTTGATGGTGAACCAGCGCAGTTCCTCGAGTCCGTAGCCGAACGCCTCCGACAGCGCGTGCATCTCCGAGGTCATCGAGGTGTTGCTCATCAACCGGTTGTCGGTGTTGACGGTGACCCGGAAGCGCAGCTCGGTGAGCAGTCCGATCGGGTGCTCGGCGATCGAGGCGGCCGCCCCGGTCTGCACGTTGGAGGCCGGGCACAGCTCGAGCGGGATCCGCTTGTC
>JBEBTI010000256.1:0-4170 GCA_040393845.1 Nocardioides daejeonensis | reverse complement strand
ATGGTGCTCTCCGCGACCGGCGTGATCTCGTTCAACCTGACCTCCAACCAGAACCCGTCCACGATCGCGGCAAACATCGCCCTGAAGTTCCCCGAGTCCACCGGTGTGCACGTCAACGTGCTGATCTTCAGCGGCCTGACCCTGTTCGTGGTCACCTTCCTCGTCAACTTCGCCGGGCGCTGGATCGCGTCCCGCGGCCAGGTGAAGGGCTGAGCACATGACCGTCCTGGACTCCCCCACCACCGACCGGCGCGACTCGATGCCGCTGATCGCACCGCAGTTGCCCCGTTGGGCTCCTCTCGTCGCAATCGTGGTCGCAGCCGCGGTTGCTGCACTGCTCGCGCTCACCCAGTCCTGGGGCCTCTTCGCCACGACGGTGACGGCCGTCGTACTGCTGGCCGTCGGCCTTCCGCTGTGGTCACGCGCGGTCGAGGGCGGACGCCGCGCCAAGGACCGACTGGCCACGATCCTGGTCTGGTCGACCTTCGCCATCGCCATGCTGCCGCTGGCGACGCTGATCTGGCAGGTCGTGGAGAACGGCGCGCCTGCCCTGTCCGCGAACTTCTTCACCTTCTCGATGCGCAACGTGGTCGGCGAGGGCGGTGGCATCTACCACGCCATCGTCGGCACGCTGATCATCACGTTGTGGGCAGCGATCATCTCGGTGCCGGTCGGCATCCTGGCCGCGGTCTACCTCGTCGAGTACGGCGGCAACCGTCTCCCGGCCCGGATCGTGACCTTCCTGGTCGACGTGATGACCGGCATCCCCTCGATCGTGGCGGGCCTGTTCGCCTACGCGCTCTTCGTGATCTTCTTCGGCCCCGGCGTCCGCATGGGCTTCGGTGGCTCGGTGGCGCTCGCCGTCCTGATGATCCCGATCGTGGTCCGCTCGACCGAGGAGATGCTGAAGCTCGTGCCGCACGAGCTGCGTGAGGCGTCGTACGCATTGGGTGTGCCGAAGTGGCGGACCGTCACCAAGGTGGTCATCCCGACTGCGCTCGGCGGCATCATCACGGGCGTGACCCTGGCAATCGCGCGGGTGGCCGGCGAGACGGCGCCGCTGTTGATCATCGCCGGCAAGACCGACTCGGTGAACTTCAACGCCTTTGCCGAGCGCATGCAGTCGTTGCCGGTCTTCATCTACTACTCCTTCACCCAGCCCGGGGTGCCGCCCGAGTTCGGCCAGGAGCGTGCATGGGGTGCAGCGCTGGTGCTGATCGCACTGGTGCTCACCCTCAACCTCATCGCTCGGGCCATCGGCCGCATCTTCGCCCCGTCCAAGCGCTGACCTACGCAACACAAGATTGGGAAACAACTCATGGCCAAGAGCATCGAAGTCTCGGACCTGGACATCTACTACGGAGACTTCCTCGCAGTGCAGGGCGTCAACATGACGATCCGGGCACGCGCGGTGACCGCCTTCATCGGTCCGTCCGGTTGCGGCAAGTCCACCTTCCTGCGGTCGCTGAACCGCATGCACGAGGTGATTCCGGGAGCGCGCGTGGAGGGCAAGGTCGTCGTCGACGGTCAGTCGCTCTACGGCCCCGGCGTCGACCCCGTCGCCGTACGTCGCGAGATCGGCATGGTCTTCCAGCGCCCGAACCCGTTCCCGACGATGTCGATCTATGACAACGTGCTCGCCGGCAACCGCCTCAACTCGAAGCGGATGAAGAAGTCCGAGGCCGACGACATCGTGGAGAAGTCCCTGCGCGGCGCCAACCTGTGGAACGAGGTCAAGGACCGTCTGGGCAAGCCCGGCATGGGCCTCTCAGGTGGCCAGCAGCAGCGTCTGTGCATTGCGCGGGCGATTGCGGTGGAGCCGCAGGTGTTGTTGATGGACGAGCCCTGCTCGGCGCTCGACCCGATCTCGACCTCGGCGATCGAGGACCTGATCCACGACCTCAAGAGCGACTACACGATCGTGATCGTCACCCACAACATGCAGCAGGCGGCCCGAGTCTCCGACGACACCGGCTTCTTCAACCTCAAGGCGGTCGGCGAGCCCGGCCACCTGGTCGAGTTCAACCCGACCAAGAAGATGTTCGCCAACCCCGACAACGAGTCGACCGAAGCCTACATCTCGGGCCGCTTCGGCTGATCGGGCGAGCCCTGCCCCAGCCTCCGTGGGAACGGGACGCGTGATGGCCGAGGATTGCTGCTCCCACAGGTGGCGGCGATCCTCGGCCATCTCTGCTTGGGCCATGCTCAGCGGCTCGGGGTCAGAGCACCTCAAGGAAGAAGTGGCAGATGTAGTAGGCGACGGCAGCGACGGCTCCAGCGGCGGGGAAGGTGAGGACCCAGGCGGTGACGATCGACTTGGCGACGCCCCAGCGCACGGCCGAGAAGCGCTTGGTCGCTCCGGCGCCCATCACGGCGGAGGTGATGGTGTGGGTCGTCGAGATCGGGGCGTGGAAGGCGAAGGCGGTCGTGTAGAGCACACTGGCCGCCACCGCTTCGGAGGCAAAGCCGCGAGCCGGGTCGAGGTGGATGATCCGTCGGCCGAGGGTGCGCATGATGCGCCAGCCACCGGCGTACGTGCCCGCAGAGATCGCACCAGCTGCAGCGAGCACCACCCAGAACGGGATCGACTGGCTGTCGGCGGAGTGGAATCCGCCGGCGATCAGGGCGAGCACGATCACGCCCATGGTCTTCTGGGCGTCCTGCAGACCGTGACCGAGTGCCATCGCCGCGGCCGACACCGTCTGGAACATCCGGAAGCCACGCTGCGCCTTGTGCGGGTTGGCCCGGCGGAAGATCCACATGATGGCGACCATCACGAGGAAGGCTGCGGCGAAGCCGAAGATCGGCGAGGCGATCATCGGGATGACCACCTTCTCCAGGATGACGTCCCACTTGACCGTGACTCCGGCAGCGATGGCCGAGCCGACCAGACCACCGATCAGGGCGTGCGAGGAGGAGGAAGGCAGGCCGTAGTACCACGTGATCAGGTTCCACGCGATCGCCCCGAGCAGACCTGCCATCACGATGACCAACCCATGGGTGCCCTCACCCGGCGTGATCACCGAGCCGACGGTGTTGGCGACCTCCTGCCCCAGGAAGGCGCCGATGAAGTTCATCACCGCCGCCATGGCCAGGGCGACACGGGGCGTCAGCGCACGGGTCGAGACCGAAGTCGCGATCGCGTTGGCTGCGTCGTGGAAACCGTTCGTGTAGTCGAAGACGAGGGCAACGACGACAACCGCGATGACGATCGCGAGTTCCACAGGACTCAGGACTCCTTGACGGCGATCTGCTCGACGATGTTGGCAACCGTCTCGAAGGCGTCGATGGCATCCTCGAGGGACTGCACGACGTCCTTGAGCTTGAGCACCTCGAGTGCTTCGTACTTGCCACTGAACAGGCTGGCCAGGATGCGGCGGTAGGACTTGTCACCGGTGTTCTCGAGCCGGTTGATCTCGATCCAGTATTCGTCGAGGTCCTTCATCGCCTGCAGGCGCGGCATCGCGTCCGCAGTGAGCTCGGCGCATCGCTGCAGGACCTCGACCAGCTCGGACGTGCCGGCGGGGAGCTCCCCCACCTCGTAGAGCAGAACCAGGTCGACCGCCTCGTCCATTTCGTCCATGACGTCGTCGAGCCCGGAGGCGAGGTCATAGATGTCCTCGCGGTCGAACGGCGTGACGAACGTGCTGTTCACCCGCCGGATGATCGCATGGGTGGTCTCGTCGGCGGCGTGCTCGGCGTCGCGCATGCGCGACGCGACCTCGGCGCGGTCCGCGCCAGCAGCCAACATCTCGGCAAGCAGACCGGCGCCATCGACGAGGTGCCGGGCCGACTCTGCGAAGAGGTCGTAGAAGGAAGCGTCCACGGGACGGAAGCGGAAAGCCACGGAGAACTCCTGATGAGGAGAAGCAGAACAAACGTCATGCTAGGGGCAACAGCGCTCGGCAATGCAACTGCCCGAGCCCTGATCTCCCCTCCGGCGCCTCAGAACAGCCCGATTCGTGACAACCGACACGGCGTATCACGCCAGAAGTGCCGCTCTCCACGCCGTACGACGGGCCCCGCCGGCGGCAGCGGACGGCAAGGGCGGCGGCGGGCGGCAGCGGGGCCGCAGGGGACGGCAGGGGGCGGCAACAGGTGACGTCCGCGGCCACCGTCAGCCCCCGAGCTGCAAGTTGGGTACGCCGAACTGCAAGCTGGGTACGCCGA
>JBEBTI010000255.1:0-4190 GCA_040393845.1 Nocardioides daejeonensis | reverse complement strand
ACCCTGTCTGCCTCACCGCTGCCGGTCCTGGTCGGTAGGGTCTGGGGCGATGGACGACGACCTGTACGACAACGCCGACCGCGAGCGGCTGGTGCCCGAGCCGCCCAAGCGGGTCGATGCGCCGACCCGGCAGGCCTTCGAGCGCGACCGTGCCCGGGTGGTGCACGCGGCGTCGACGCGACGTCTGGCGGCCAAGACCCAGGTGGTGGGACCACAGAGCGACGACTTCGTGCGCAACCGGCTCACGCACAGCCTCGAGGTCGCCCAGATCGCCCGCGACCTGGCCCGTGCGATCGGCTGCCATCCGGACATCGCCGAGACCGCAGCGCTCGCGCACGACCTGGGACACCCGCCGTTCGGGCACAACGGGGAGGCCGTGCTGGATCAGCTGGCGGCCGACTGTGGAGGTTTCGAGGGCAATGCCCAGACCCTGCGGATCCTGACCCGGCTGGAGGCCAAGACCTTCGACGCCTCGGGAGCCTCCGTCGGGCTCAACCTCACTCGCGCCACGCTCGACGCGTGCACGAAGTATCCCTGGTCCCGGCCGTCGAGCGGCGGCAAGTTCGGGGTCTACGCCGATGACCTGGCCGTCTTCGACTGGATGCGCACGGGCGCGGTGGCGGGCCGCAAGTGCGTCGAGGCGCAGGTGATGGACCTGGCCGACGACGTCGCCTACTCGGTGCACGACGTCGAGGACGGCGTGGTGGCCGGCAGCATCGATCTCGGCTGGCTCGACGACCCGGGCCACTGCCGTGAGCTGTGGACGACAGTTCGCTCGTGGTACCTGCCGGCGGCTCCTGACGACGCGCTCACCGAGGCGCTCGCCTCGCTCCAGGCGGTCGGCAGTTGGACCAGCACGCCGTACGACGGCAGTCGCCGGGCGTTGGCGGCGCTGAAGAACATGACCAGTGATCTGATCGGGCGATTCTGCGGAGCCGTGCAGGCCGAGGTCGGCCCGGATCCGGTGGTGCGGCACGCCGCCGATCTGGTCGTTCCGCACAGCACCGAGGTCGAGATCGCGGTGCTCAAGGGCATCGCGGCGCACTGGGTGATGCAGAGCGACGAACGCCTTGTCACGATGTCGCGGCAGCGTGAGCTGTTGGCGCAACTGGTCGGCGTACTCCTGGAGCGCCCGGAACTGTTGGCGCGTGAGTTCGCCGACGACCATGCGGCGGCAACCGACGAGGCCGGCCGCACGCGGGCCGTGATCGACCAGGTCGCCTCGCTCACCGATGCCTCGGCAACGCGCTGGCACGCGCGTGTCTGCGGCGCCACGTAGACTCCGCAACGTGGCCGGGCGGATCAAGGACGACGACATCGCGGAGGTCCGTGGCAAGGCCCGGATCGACGAGGTGATCGGCGACTACGTCGCCCTGCGCAACGCCGGGGGTGGGTCGCTCAAGGGGCTGTGCCCCTTCCACGACGAGAAGTCGCCGTCGTTCAACGTCACGCCGGCACGCCAGTTCTTCCACTGCTTCGGTTGTGGCGAAGGTGGTGACGTCTTCACCTTCCTGATGAAGGTCGACGGGATCGGGTTCACCGAGGCGATCGAGCGACTGGCCGAGAAGTACGGCGTGCAGTTGCGTCGCGAGGACGGCCCGGCCGAACCCCGCGGCCCGCGCGGTCCGCAGCGGAGCCGGTTGATCGAGGCGCACCAGGTCGCCGAGGCGTTCTATGCCGAGGCCCTCGGCGCACCCGAGGGTGTGGCGGCCCGCCAGTTCCTCGACGGCCGCGGGTTCGACAAGGCTGCAGCCGATCTCTTCGGTGTCGGCTTCTCTCCGCGTGACGGCGACGCGGTGACGACGCACCTGCGCGGTCGGGGGTTCACCGAGGAGGAGGTGATCGCCTCGGGCATCGCGGTCAAGGGCAACCGCGGACCCTACGACCGCTTCCGTGGACGTGTGATGTGGCCGATCCGTGAACCGTCGGGCCACACCATCGGGTTCGGCGCTCGTCGACTCTTCGACGACGACCGCATCGAGGCGAAATATCTCAACACCCCCGAGACGACGATCTACAAGAAGTCCCACGTGCTCTACGGCCTCGATCTGGCCCGCCCCGCGATCAAGGACACCGGGCAGGCAGTGATCGTCGAGGGCTACACCGACGTGATGGCCTGCCATCTGGCCGGGGTGCGGACCGCGGTCGCGACCTGCGGCACCGCGTTCGCCGATGACCACGCCCGGTTGCTGCGACGGTTCCTCGAGGGTCAGACCGACGGGCAGCGCACCGAGGTGATCTTCACCTTCGACGGCGACGCCGCGGGCCAGAAGGCCGCGCTCAAGGCGTTCCAGGGTGACCAGAACTTCTCCTCCCAGACCTACGTCGCCGTCGGTCCCGACGGGCTCGACCCGTGCGACCTGCGTCTGCGGCACGGTGACGAAGGAGTGCGTGCGCTGGTCGAGGGACGGACCCCCCTCTACCGCTTCGTGCTCGACAACGTGCTGGCCCGCCACGACCTCGACCGCGCAGACAGCCGCGTCGACGCGTTGCGCGAGGCGGCAGGTCTGGTCACCAGCGTGCGCGACCAGGCCAAGGTCGAGGCGTTCACCCGCGAGCTCGCCACCACGATCGGCGTCGACATCGACGACGCTCGGCGCGAGGTCCGTCGCGCCGGGTCCCGGCCGGCTGCGGCGCGACGGGACGCCTCCACTCGTCGTACCACTGCGTCGGAGGACGTCGCGCCTGCTCCGGTGCAGGCGACCGCGCTGCCGATGCCCGACCCGCGGGACCCGCGCATCGTGCTCGAGCGCGAGACCCTCAAGCTGGTGCTGCACCACCCTGAGCTGGTGGTGCGGATTGCCGACGGAGTGACGTCCCGTGACTTCCTCCACCCGGCCTACCGGGCACTGTGGGCGTTGGTCCAGCAGGCTGGTGGACCGTCGGCTGCGACACCCGGCTGGAGCGCCCAGCTGCGTGACGCGGCCGACGACCCGACGGTGTCGAGTCTGGTGGCTGCGCTCGCCGTCGAGCCGATCCGGTCGGCGAAGGAACCCGACGGCAACTACGTGCGCAGCCACGTGTCGCGGTTGCTGGAGCTTTCCGTGGGGCGTCAGATCGACGACCTCCGGTCCAAGCTCCAACGCACCGATCCGAACGACGCCGACTATCCGAGTGCCTTCGGCCAGTTGATGGAGGCCGAACGACGCCGCCGCACGTTGCGGGAACAAGCATTGGGGTCAGTGTGAGGCAGCTGCGCGGCTCCGTCCCGGCGCAGGCCCGTCAGGCGCCTGTCGCACGGGGAGAGAAGGTGCTGGCCGGGGCGTTGACTGCAGCCGGCGACGTCGTGGTCGGCACCAGGGTCGCTCTCTACCTGCCCGGCCCGGACCTGCACCGGATCCCTTGGGAGCAGGTGCAGCAGGCCACCTGGAACCCCGACGACGAGTTGTTCCGGGTCAGCGAGGTCGGCGACTGGGGCGAGCAGCGGCCGGTGCACGTCCTGACCGTTGCCGAGCCCGGTCTGCTGCTCGAACTGGTCCGCGAGCGAGTGACCGCCACGGTGGTGCTGCAGCAGCACGTCCCGGTGCGCGACGGCGCCGGGTTCTTCGTGATCGCCCGTCGTCCTGCCGACCGGGGCACGGAGTTGATCTGGTTGGTGGAGTTCGAGGAAGATCTCGACCCCGGCGACTCAGAGGTACGTCGTCTGGTCGCCGAGGCGCTGACCCGCGCGAAGGACGAGGTCGGGTTGGACTGAGAGTGCGTGCCTACAAGTGGGCCCCGGATTTCTCCTCCGCTGCGCTCCTTGCTAGTGTTCTCGTCGCTGCCCAAGCGATCCCCTGTAGCTCAATTGGCAGAGCTTCCGACTGTTAATCGGACGGTTGCTGGTTCGAGTCCAGCCGGGGGAGCAGAGGAAGGCCTTCGGTCCGGAAATCCCCGGACCGGGGGCCTTCGTTCGTTGGTTGTCAGTCGGGCCGATCGGTGCCGCGAGTGAGTTCGCGGGCGGTGTGGAGGGCGTGGTCCAAGGAGTCGAGGCTGCCGTCGGGGGCCACGGCGAGGGCGTCGATGTCGATGCGACGCCGGGTCGCTGTTTCCAGTTCACGCTCTGCGGCGGCCAGTGCCCGGGCCTTGGCTGCGCTGCGGTAGACCCACTGCCGGGCTGCGGCATGCTCTTCGGTGTCGGGCTGCCCCTCGGCCTCGGCAAGGGCGAGGACGAGGGTTTGCATGCGGGGTTCGTTGGTAGCCAGCGCCGC
>JBEBTI010000254.1:0-4261 GCA_040393845.1 Nocardioides daejeonensis | reverse complement strand
GGCGTTGGGCGACGTCCTCGACCGACAGCACGCCGGTGTCGAGCAGTTGCAGGGCCAGGGACTCGCGGACCTCGTCGAGGAGCTGCTGGTACGAGGTGCCCTCGCCTGCCAGCCGACGCCGCAGGCTCCGCTCCCCCAGGGCCAGGTCGGCGGCGACGTCGCGCATGGCAGCACCGGCACTCAGGTGTTGGGCGATCAGCACGCGCACCTGCTGTGCGACGCCGGTGCGGGCGCGGCGCCGCGAGACAAGATCGGCACACATCGCCGTGGTCATCGCATTGCCCTGGCCCGTCCCGCTGGGCACGGGTGCCTCGAGCAGCTCGACGTCGAAGCTGAGCCGGTTGGCGCCGGCACCGAACTCCGGCTCCACCCCCACGGCGTACGACGGTCCGCGCGCCGGGCGACGGGCTGCCAGTTCGACGCGGGTCGGCCGAAACCCGCCAGGACGCAGCTGATCCAGCACGGACCAGACAGCCGTGAGGTCACGCTCGGCCAGGAAGTCCGCGACGTCGGACGGCAGACCGGAGCTGTCGAAGGTGACCACGACCTGGTCGCCGTCCACCACCGGCTGCGGGATCGCGAACGCAAAGCTCAGGTCGATGAACCGCATCGCCAAGTTGGCCGCCTCCCCCAGCGTCCGACTGCTCAGCAGCGCGAAGCCGAGGACACCGAACGTGGTCACGCGGTAACGCAGGCCGACCTCCACGCCGGAGGCATCCGGCACCACATGTCGGAGATTGCGCACCACCTGGAGCTCCTGGCGCGCCGTGACGAGGTGCTCGGCGCCGCCGACCTCCGACGGATCGAGACCGGTGCCGTTGAGCATCCGCTCCCGGGTGGCGCCGTGCTCAAGGCCGACACCGACCAACAACTCCACACCGGCGTCGTCGCGGGGGAAGTCCCAGGAGACCGCTGCCGGCGGCTCGAAGACCATCCGCTCACCCACCATGTCCGAAATTATGGATCGGATGGCCGCGGTTGTCTCCTCTTTCGTCACAACCCGAAATAGATTCCGGGCATGACGAACCCATCCAGCCCTTCGGTGCTGATCATCGGCGCTGGCTTCGGCGGCCTCGGCGTGGCCGCACACCTCGCGCGGACCGGCTTCCATGACGTCATCCTCCTGGACCGTGCGGACGGTCCCGGTGGGGTGTGGCGGGACAACACCTACCCGGGCGCGGCGTGCGACGTGCCGTCGTCGCTCTATTCCTGGACCTTCGCCGCGAAGCCCGACTGGGGCCGGCGCTACGGCACCCAGACCGACATCCTCGGCTACCTCCACGACCAGGTCGAGCAACTCGGCCTGCGCGACAAGATCCACACGCACCAGCGCGTCATCTCGGCGACCTGGGACGAGATCAGCCAGCAGTGGCGCGTGGTCACCGACACCGGCCGCGAGTACGTCGCCGACGTGCTGGTGCCCGCAACCGGTCAGCTCTCTGACCCGGTGATCCCCGCGATCCCGGGTGCGCACACCTTCTCGGGTCCGGCCTTCCACTCCGCTACGTGGCGCCACGACGTCGACCTCACCGGGAAGCGGGTCGCGGTGATCGGCACCGGGGCCTCGGCGATCCAGTTCGTGCCAGCGATCGTCGACCGGGTCACCGCGATGACCATCTTCCAGCGATCGGCGCCGTACGTCGTCCCGAAGCCGGATCGTGCCTACACATCGCTGCACCACAAGGCTTTCGGGCGTTTCCCGAGAAGCCAGGCCTTCGGCCGCAAGCTCACGTGGCACCTCTCCGAGTGGCTCAACGCAGCCTTCGAGAACGGCGGCGTCCTGCCGAAGTTGATCAAGACTGCGTGGCGCACCCACCTCAGGGCGACCGTGAAGGACCCGGCCAAGCGCGCCAAGTTGGTGCCGGCCTACCCGATCGGGTGCAAGCGCCTGCTGTTCTCCAACGATTGGTATCCCGCGGTCGATCGCGACCACGTCGACGTCGTCACCGACCACATCACCGCGATCGAGGCTGACGGCGTACGCACCGCCGACGGTCAGCTCCACCCGGCCGACGTGATCATCTGGGGCACTGGCTTCGCAGCCACGGACTTCCTTGCCGGCTTGGACATTCGCGGCTCCGGGGGCCGCTCCCTCGCCGCCGCCTGGAACGACGGTGCCCATGCCCACCTCGGCATGAACGTCACCGGGTTCCCCAACCTGTTCTGGATCTATGGCCCCAACACCAACCTCGGCGGCGGCTCGATCGTGTCGATGATGGAGGCGCAGGCGGCGTACGTCGTCCAGGCAGTACGCCGTCTCGACGACGGGTTGCGACGGGGTGAGCGGATCGGTCTCGACATCCGGCCCGAAGCGGCAGCGGCCTACGACGCCGAGATGCAACGCCGACTCGGCGACTCGGTGTGGAACAACTGCGTCAGTTGGTACCGCACCGACGGCGGCCGGATCACCACCAACTGGCCCGGGACGGTTGCCGAATACCAAGCTCGCACACGCACACTGGAAACCGCTGCGTTCGTCGAAACCGTCGGCCAGCAGGGGGTGCTGGCATGACGCACTACGACGTGATCGTGATCGGCTCCGGGTTCGGCGGCTCGGTCTCGGCACTGCGCCTGACCGAGAAGGGCTACACGGTGGGCGTGCTCGAAGCCGGGCGCCGGTTCGAGGACGGCGACTTCCCAAAGACGTCGTGGCGGGCCCGCGACTATCTCTGGGCGCCCGCAGTCGGCTGCAAGGGGATCATGCGGTTGACGCTGCTCAAGGACATCCTGGTGCTGAGCGGCGCGGGCGTCGGTGGCGGATCGTTGGTCTATGCCAACACGCTCTATGAACCGCCCGCCAAGTTCTACGCCGACCAGAACTGGGCGCACATCACCGACTGGCGCGACGAGCTAGCACCCGCCTATGACCAGGCAAAGCGGATGCTGGGCGCCAACACCTACCCCTACGTCTCACCGGCTGACGAGGTGATGAAGGCGGTCGCAGGTGACCTCGGCGTCGCGGACACCTTCCACCCGACCGAGGTCGGCGTCCTCTTCGGTGACCGGAAGGGCGAACGCGTCCCCGACCCGTTCTTCGGCGGCAAGGGTCCCGAACGCACCACCTGCACCAACTGTGGCGAGTGCATGACCGGGTGCCGCCACGGCGCGAAGAACACCCTGGTCAAGAACTACCTCCACCTCGCCGAACAGGCTGGTGCAGAGGTCCATGCGCTGACCACCGTGACCGACGTGGTGCCCCGCCGGCTTGGCGGCTACACGGTGAGCACCCGTCGTACCGGAGGCGTGAAGCGACAGACCTTCACCGCCGACCAGGTGATCTTCTCCGCCGCCGCGCTCGGCACCCAGCGCCTGCTCCACAAGCTGCGCGACCGTCGGAGCCTGCCCTACGTGTCGCCGCGGCTCGGCGAACTCTCTCGCACCAACTCCGAGGCGATCCTCGGGGCGCGTTCGCGGCGCGACGACGTCGACTTCACCGAGGGCGTCTCGATCACCTCCTCGATCCATCTCGACGAGACCACCCACGTCGAGCCGTGCCGCTATGGCGACGGCAGCAACGCGATCGGCATGCTGATGGCGACCCTCACCGACGTCGAGCCCGGTCGCAATCGACTGCTGAGCGGGCTGCGCAACATGTGGCGGCAACGCCGCGACCTCCCCCGGCTGCACAACCCACGCCGATGGTCGCAGCAGACCATCCCGTTGTTGGTGATGCAGACCGAGGACAACTCACTGACCACCTACACCAAACGCCGCCCGTGGGGTCGCCGGATGACCACCAAGCAGGGCATCGGCAAGCCCAACCCGGTCTGGATCCCGGCTGCTCACGACGTGACTCGTCGGGTCGCCGAGAAGATCGACGGCATCCCCGGCGGCACCTGGGCCGACCTGGTCAACGTGCCGGCGACCGGCCACTTCATCGGCGGCTGTCCGATCGGACTGACCTCCGAGGATGGCGTGGTCGACCCCTACCACCGCATGCACGGCCATCCGGGCCTCCATGTCGTGGACGGGTCGGTCGTCTCCGCCAACCTCGGCGTCAACCCGTCACTGACCATCACCGCGATGGCGGAGCGCGCGATGGCCTTCTGGCCCAACAAGGGCGAGCAGGACCCGCGCCCGGAACTCGGTACGGCGTACCAGCGCCTGCGCCCGGTCGCTCCGCACGCGCCCACGGTCCCGCCGATGGCGCCCGCGGCCTACCGCCTCCCGCTGCACGTCACCTGACGAAGCGCCACGTGCGTCCCGCCGAAACGCCAGTTGCAGTGCGCCGAGACGTCTCGACGCACTGCAACTGCACTTT
>JBEBTI010000253.1:0-4273 GCA_040393845.1 Nocardioides daejeonensis | reverse complement strand
GACGTTCCTGGCGATGGTGTTGATGGTGCTAGCGTTAAGGATTAAGGTTTGAGGTCTGCGAAGCCTTATTGATTTTCTAGATTATCTTGTGTATATTTCCTCCATAAAATCAGCTTTCAAAGGCAGAGGAGAGAACGACAAGTTGCTTTTGTATGCAACGCAATTAAAATTGCATATAAAATCAATTTTATCTAAGTTTGTGTATGGAGACTTTTTTAATTAAAGTGCCGGAAAATAAGACAGCTTTGGTAAAACGGTTACTAAAAGAGCTTGGAGTTGCCGTAAAGCGGGAAAGTGATCCGCTATCTTTAGCCAAAAAAAAGCCTGTGACAATTAAAAAGAAGCCATCTGATTTTTTTGGTTCTATCAGTGAAAAGGAAGGGAAGAAATTGCATACTTACGTCAACGAGAGCCGAGAGGAATGGCAGCGGGATATCTGATCGACACCAATGTCCTCATCGACGCACAAATGGATCGGCTCCCACCAAAGGGTAGACAGTTTCTGGTTGAAATTATTGATGAAGATTTTATCGTATCTTTTGTCACTTATATCGAATTTCTCGGCTATAAAAATGTTCCTAAAGCCACTGAAGAATTTATGGCAATGGCCAATGTGATTGAAATTGATAGGAGTATCTTAATACCTGTATTGGTCTGAGGAAATCCTACTCCATCAAGCTGCCTGATGCTCTTATTGCTTCCACAGCCTTATCGCGTGATCTCAATCTGATCACCCGAAATGTCAGTGATTTCAAGCAAATTAAAGATTTGAAAGTTGTCAATTTATATAAGTTGTAGTCTACAACTAAAGTTCTGCCGTTCCTCTGGGATTCTGATTTATCTATCGCCCTTTCTCCTTTTATATTCAGAAGGTGTTAGCTGAAAATATTCTTTAAAGCTCTCTCTGAAATACTTTAAGTCATTAAAACCTACTTCATAAGCAATCTGTGATATATTCATGTTTGTTTGGGATAAGAGTATTGCTGCTTTCTTGAGACGTATAGTCCGTATGAACGTAGAGAGATTTTGGCCGGTCAATGCTTTGAGCTTGGTATAAATAACGGTGCGGCTCGTGTTCATTTCATCGATAAAAGTACTGACATTGAAATCGGCATTAGTAATGTTTTCCTCGACGAGGGAAATCGCTTTAGATAGAAAAGTTTCATCGGGAGAAGTTATCGTTAGCTCTTTAGGCTCAAGAATTAAGTCATTTTTAAATTTTCGGATTAGGCTCTCTCTTGTCTTTAATAGATTATTTACCCGAAGTTCCAATATATCCACGTTGAAAGGCTTCGTAATGTAGGCGTCAGCACCCGTATAATAGCCCTTTTTCTGATCCGTGGGAGACGTTTTGGCGGTCAGTAACAGCACAGGGATATGGCTGGTGATAAGTGTTGTTTTGATTTTGTCACAAAGCTCGAAACCATCCATGCCCGGCATACTCACGTCGCTTATAATAAGATCTATTGTATGATGAAGTACTATTTCGAGCGCTTCATTACCATCTCCCGCTGTAAAAACCTGATATGTATTCCAGAAGATTTCTTTGATAAATTTTTGAAGATCGAGGTTGTCCTCTACAATTAAAAGACTTTGTCTATTTTCCAGTGATGCAGATACTGGCAGATGCTCTTCCTCCCGGTCTATATAAGGTATATAATCAGCCTCTATTGCATTTTCGTCCTGCCCGGTATATTCATGCTTGGCAAAATGGTCATTTCCCAGCGGCAATAAAACCGTGAAACGGGTTCCCTTCGCTTCAGAGCTGCTGACAATTATCTTTCCTTTATGCTGTTCGATGAGCTTTTTGGTGAGAGACAACCCAATCCCGGAACCTAGATTCTTCTGTTTGTGCTCCAGCTGATAAAACTGATCGAAGACAAGCTTGAGCTGGTCTTTAGGGATTACCGGACCGAAATTGACGACACTTATCTTAACATATTGTGTCAGTCTAGCATTTACCTTTTTTGAAGAAGTAGAAACGTATATCGTCACACTGCCGTTGTCATCGCTGAATTTAAAGGCATTGGAGAGCAGGTTGAACAGGATATTCTTCAACTTCGCCTTATCAAACCAGACCTGGATATCGTCACTGCGGTGAATAAACCGATAGGAGATATTTTTCTGCTCTGCCAGTGGGTCGAAGGACTTTTTAACTTCTTTTGTAAAGGCAACAATGTTATTTTTGGTCACTTGAAGCGGTAACTTACCAGACTCACTTTTCCTGAAATCCAGTATCTGGTTGATCAGTTGGAGCAGCATTCTTGCATTTTTCAACATCAGGTCGTGCTGCTGCTGCATGTATATGTCACCCAATTTTTTGCCCACCATCTTTTCGAGAGGGCTGATGATCAAGGTTAGCGGTGTTCGAAACTCATGAGATATCTCCGTAAATACGCTCAATTTGAGCTGATTGGCTTCTTCCAACCGTTCTTTTTCTTTTCTTTCCTTTACCCTTAGCAAGATCAGTTTTCGGATATAGAGAAATAAGCCGCTAAATAGGGCTACATATAGTAGATAGGCCCACCAGGTTTTCCATGGGGCGGGAAGAACCTGAATATGGAGTGTTGCTCCATGTTCGTTCCATATTCCGTCGTTGTTTGCACCTTTTACCCGGAAGACAAATTTCCCCGGTTTGATGTTTGTATATACAGCTCTCCGTTGATTCCCGACATAATTCCAGTTCTCGTCGTTTCCTTCGAGTTTATAGGCAAATTCATTTTTCTCAGGACGCATATAGCTTAAGGAGGTAAAATCAATGCTGAAGTTATTTTCATTATGTTTAAGCGTAATGACCGTAGTTGAGTCCGTAATTTTTTCAAACGGTACGTTGTTTACTTCAACGCTTGTGATATCTATCGGTGGAACGAAAGTATTTTTTCGGATGTCTTTGGGATTAAAATAGGTCAGCCCATTGGTGCCTCCAAAGAAGAGCTCTCGGTTCCTCGTTTTGAAGGACGCGCCATAATTGAATTCGTTGCCTTGCAGGCCATCGGATTGATTGTAATTTTTTATACTATTCGAGACGGCATCAATCTGGCTGATTCCGTTGTTGGTGCTGACCCATATATTTCCACTGTTGTCAGATAAGATACCGTATATGATGTCGTTGGGCAATCCATCCTTGGTGCTGTAAGATTTAGTTGTCTTGTTTTTGGGGTTGTATATATGCAACCCCTGTCCTTCTGTACCCACCCAATAGTTATTGGACGGGTCTACAAAAATACAATTGACATAGGGTGGGGGATCATTCTTGCTCAATTTCTTGATCTGTATCGTGTGCTTTTGCTTGTCTCTTATATCGATGGCCTCCAATCCAGTATTCCCTCCTATAAGGAGTATATCCGGATTTTCAGTCTGGACAATACTCATGACTGTTTTGATCTCCTTGTCGATTTTTGAGAGGAGTTTTTTATGTGTGTCGTAGAAAATCAACCCTCCTGTAAGCGTACCTATCCAGATATTTCCATTATAGTCTTCGAAAAGCGTAAGGACCTTATAGGCTTTCAGTGAAATATTTTGATGGGAGGAAAAATCTATTTGTTGAAATTTAGCCGACTTGTTGGTAGCGGGTAAATAGTTCAGCCCACCATCGTGCATACCTACCCAGAGTCCATTATTGCGATCTATGATGACCGCCTTTACGTTATTGGCACTTAGGCTGCCGGGATCATGGGGCTCATGCTTGTAATAGGTGAATTTTTTTGCCTTTCTATCGTAAAAGTTCAAACCACCACCTTCGGTACCTATCCAGAGATTTCCCTCACTGTCCTCCGCCATGCCGCTCACGACTTTATAGTTCAGCTTATTGTTGGTATTGCCCGAATAGATACTCTTGAAAGCACTATTGTCCGGGTTGTAATAGTTGACACCGTCAGCCCAAGTGCCGATCCATATATCCCCCCGGGGATCACGGATAATCTTATAGATGGAGTTTTGGCTTAAGCTACCGGCATTGTTCGGGTCGTGTACGATATGCTTTAGCTCGGCATGATCCGCGCTTAAGATATATAGGCCTGAATAGCTTCCTATCCAAAGGTTTCCGAAACGGTCTTCACAAATGGAGCGAACAGAGGATGTGATTGTTCTTGCATCCTTAAAATCGAAATTTACAAAGCTTTCTGTTAATGGATCGTATCGAGCCAATCCCTTCTCATGTCCTAACCAAAGTGTATTTTTTGTGTCCATAAAAAGGGTTGGTAGATCATTGAGATGGATGTTACCACCAGCCCTTTGGGGATAATTCAGATGTCTAAAAAAGCCCTTTTCTACA
>JBEBTI010000252.1:0-4290 GCA_040393845.1 Nocardioides daejeonensis | reverse complement strand
AGGGCCGGAAGGCAGCAAGGGCAGGTGAGCTCTGTCGGGTGCACGAGGGGCCTTTGCATTTCCGCGAGCTTGCAACTAGTTGCATACCGGTGCACGATGGATGCATGGCCCTCGAACACGCGTTGCTCGTCTCGCTCTCGGAGCGAGCAGCAGCGGGAATCGACCTCACTCGACGCTTCGACGCCTCGATCGGGCTCTTCTGGCAGGCCAGCCACCAGCAGATCTACCGCGTCCTCAAGCGAATGGAGGGTGACGGGTGGGTCGCCTCCGTATCGGTCCCGCAGGCCGGCGGGCCCGACAAGTTGGTGTACGACGTCACTGACGCCGGACGCGCCGAGCTGCGGAGATGGCTGGCAGCACCCACTCCGTCGATGGCGCAACGCAGTGAGCTCGCAGTCAAGATGCGTGGCGCGTCCTGGGCCGCGGACCGCGCCGACGTGCTCACCAACGTGCAGCACGCACTGGCCGACCACGCCACTCGGTTGAGGCACTACCGACGCATGTGCGCCCGTGACTATCCCGACCCCACGAAACTCGACGGCGTCGACCTCGACCACTACCTGGTGCTGCGCGGCGGCGTACGCCTCGAGGAGTACTGGGTCGCCTGGCTCACCGAATACCTCACCGCGCACGGCGCGGCCCCCACACACCCGACCGATCAGGAGTGACGATGACCGACCACCCCCACCTGCTCAGCCCGATCACCCTCGGGGATCTCACCCTGCGCAACCGCGTGGTGATGGGATCGATGCACACCGGCCTCGAAGACCACTTCTGGCAGTTGCCCAAGTTGGCCGCCTTCTTCGCCGAACGCGCACGCGGCGGCGTCGGCCTGATCATCACGGGCGGGTACGCCGTCAATCGCCGCGGGTGGCTCAAACCGTTCGCCGGCGAGATGCGCACGCGACTCGACGCCGCACGACACGTGCAGGTCACCGATGCCGTGCACTCCAAGGGCGGATCGATCGCCCTGCAGGTGATCCATGCCGGTCGCTACGGCTACAGCCCGTTCAACGCCGGCGCGTCCGACATCAAGTCGCCGATCACCCCGTTCCGACCCAAACGCCTGTCCAGCAAGGAGATTGACGCCACTGCGTCCGACTTCGCGCGCAGCATCGCACTGGCGCGGAAGGCCGGGTACGACGCGGTGGAGGTGATGGGATCCGAGGGTTACTTCATCAACCAGATGCTGGCGCGACGCACCAACGACCGCGCTGACGAATGGGGCGGCAGCGCCGACAAACGGATGCGATTCCCCGTCGAGGTGGTGCGCCGAACCCGTGAACTGGTGGGCCCGACGTACCCGATCATCTATCGGATCTCCCTGCTCGACCTGGTCGAAGACGGTCAGACCTGGGACGAGATCGCCGAACTGGCGCGCCGCCTCGAAGCTGCAGGCGTGACGATGTTCAACACCGGCATCGGTTGGCACGAGGCACGGGTGCCGACGATCATCACCCAAGTGCCACAAGGCGCATGGGTGCAGTGGACGGCGCGCTTGAAGCAGGTGGTCGACGTCCCCGTCTCGGCATCCAACCGGATCAACTCCCCCGACCTCGCCGAGCAGATCATCGCCGAAGGCCGGGCCGACCTGGTCTCCATGGCACGGCCGCTGCTGGCCGACCCCGACCTGGTCAACAAGACGGCGGCCGGTCGCGTGGACGAGATCAACACCTGCATCGCCTGCAACCAGGCATGCCTCGACCACACCTTCCGCAACAAGCGCGCCACCTGCCTGGTCAACCCTCGTGCCTGCCACGAGACGACGCTGGTGCTCGCACCCACGCGACGGAAGAAGTCCGTTGCGGTGGTGGGTGCCGGCCCGGCCGGACTGGCGACCGCGGTCAACGCCGCCGAGCGCGGTCACGACGTCACGCTCTTCGAGCGCAATGAGGCCATCGGTGGACAGTTCCGTTATGCCATGGAGGTTCCGGGCAAGGAGGACTTCCGTGAGACGGTGCGCTACTACACCCGGCGCCTCGAGGTGCTCGGAGTCGACCTACGTCTCTCCACAGAGGCGACTCCCGACACTCTGACGGGCTTCGAAGACGTCGTGGTGGCCACCGGCGTCCGCCCGCGCGCGGTCACCTTCCCCGGCGCCGACCACCCCAAGGTGGTCTCGTACGCCGACGTGCTCAGCGGTGCTGTCGTGCCGGCAAGTCGGGCCGCCGTGATCGGCGCCGGCGGGATCGGCGTCGACATGGCGCACTTCCTCACCCATGATCCCGAGGACCGACTCGACGACTGGTTCGCCCACTGGGGCGTCGGAAACGGCGTCGAACCCGGCGGTCTGGCGGAGAAGAAGCCGCGTACGCCGATCCGCGAGGTGCACCTGCTCCAGCGCAAGACCAGCATGATCGGCCGCGGTCTGGGCAAGACCTCCGGTTGGGCGCATCGCGCCGTGCTCAAGGACTCCGGCGTGCACCAGATCTCCGGCGTGACCTACGAACGCGTCGATGACGACGGTCTGCACATCACCGTCGACGGACGCCCGCAACTGCTCGACGTCGACCACGTCGTGGTGTGTGCGGGTCAGGAGTCGGTGCGATCCGTGTACGACGGGTTGCTCGCCTCCACCACCGGGCGCGAGTCGGCCGTCCACCTGATTGGTGGCGCCGACGTGGCCGCTGAACTGGACGCCAAGCGGGCAATCGACCAGGGCACGCGCCTCGCTGCGGTGCTGTAGGAGGCCGGGATTGTGCTGGGTCGCCAAGTAGGCAACGCCTTCACCGACATCGAGCGCGGCATCACGGTCGCTCTGCTTCCACACGGTCCAACCACGCAATTCCGCATAGAACCGGGTCAGCTCGCCGACATCGGGCGCGTCGAGGACCACACCCCACCAGTCCGTCCGGCGCTACCGGTCCGGGTCAGTCGTGTCCGTTGCCATCGCTCCCACCACAGGCCTGACGCCGGCGGGGCAGCGTCCTCCGGGGCACAATGACTCCGTGGAGATCAAGCGTGCGACCGACCGGTTCCTGACCGAGGAGAACGGTCGGCGTACCCATCACTCACTGTCGTTCGGGTCGCACTACGATCCGGCCAACCTCCGGTTCGGGTTGTTGGTGTGCCACAACGACGACGTGTTGCAGCCCGGCGCAGGCTATCCCGACCACCCGCACTCGGACCTCGAGATTGTCACGTGGGTGTTGTCAGGAGCCTTGCAACACAGGGATTCGCGCGGTCATGCTGGCGCGATCGAGCCGGGCAGAGTGCAGGCGATGTCAGCCGGCTCAGGGGTGGTGCATTCGGAGGTCGCTGACGCGGCTGCGGGTCCCACCCGATTCGTGCAGGCATGGGTACTCCCCGACGAGAATGGGGGTGAGCCGTCGTACTCCTCGGGCGACCTCCACGTCGGCGACGCATGGACGCCGATCGCGGCCGGCGCGGGCCAGGATGCCGCGGCTCGGATCGGTGCAACAGGCGCCACCCTCTGGGTCGCGCGGCTCGGAGCCGGCGGCACCTTGGCAGCGCCGGACGCCGGCCACATGCATCTCTTCGTCGCCGGGGGTGGCGTGGTTCTCGAGACTGCGGCACTTACGGACGGCGACGCCGTACGCCTGCGCCACGAGCCGGTCAACCTGACCGCAACC
Organism: Nocardioides daejeonensis; assembly: GCA_040393845.1. Classification (GTDB taxonomy): domain Bacteria; phylum Actinomycetota; class Actinomycetes; order Propionibacteriales; family Nocardioidaceae; genus Nocardioides; species Nocardioides daejeonensis_A. Next base: position 697 of record JBEBTI010000252.1, on the reverse strand, counting down.
GAGCCGGACACCGAGCTGCTGATGTGGACCTTCGACTGACGGGATCACCACCGCCTGGGTTCGGATAGGGTTTCGGCCGACGACGTCCGCGAGGAGAACCGATGAACAGCCTGCGCGATCGCACCCGTCTCGCTGTCCGCGAGGACGTGCTGGTCCAGGCGTGGCGCCTGTTCTGGAAGCAGGGCTTCGACGGCACCACGGTGGAGCAGATCGCCGAGGCGTCAGGGATGTCGCGACGCAGCTTCTTCCGCTACTTCGCCACCAAGGAGGAGTTGGTGCTGATCCGGCTGATCGAGCACGACGTCCGGATGGCCGAACGGCTCGCCTCCCACCCTGCCGACGAATCGGTGTGGACGGCGATCCGAGCCGCAATGAGCACGTTGGTCGACTCCTACGAAGTGGACGCGGACCGGAGCCGTGCTCTGCTCCGGATGCTCCGCGAGCCGAGTCTCCGCGGCACCCTCGGCGAGCGCGAACAACGCTGGATCGCTGCCTTCACGCCCTTGGTGAACCGTCGGCTCGCCGACTCCTCCCGCACCGAGGTCGACGACCCGCGCGCGGCAGCGATCGCGGGGGCCGCGCTGGCGTGCCTCCAAGCCGCCCAGATCGTGTGGCTGACCGAGCACGACAAGCGGCTGACGGACCTGCTCGACGACGCCATGGACGCCATCGCCAACCTCTGAGGCGCGGCTGCGCA
>JBEBTI010000251.1:0-4325 GCA_040393845.1 Nocardioides daejeonensis | reverse complement strand
CCGCTCTCCGCTGCAGAGGTCAACGAGATCTGGCAACAGGTGAAGCGCGCCGAGCACCGCTGACCCCGCCCCAGGGTCGAGAAGTCACATCTGACCGGTCGAGACGTCACTTATGGCCGGTCGAGACGTCACATCTGACCGGCCGAGACGTCACTTGTGGTCGGTTGAGATGTCACTTTCAGACGACGAAATACCCACCGCGCGGCACGCCGTACGACGTGCCACGCGGTGGCGATGAGGCGCGCGAGATCAGCGGACCTTGACCACGGCCTTCTTCGACGTGCTCTTGCCGGCGAGTGGCGCACCCTGGTACGCCGCGACGAGCCTGCTCTTGCCACGCTTGGTGAGCTTCACCTTGAGTTTGGCGACGCCCTTGGCGTTGACCCTGGCGGTGCCGGCGTTCTTGCCGTTCACCTTCACCTTGACGGTGCCGGCGATGGTTCCGGCTCCAGTGACGGTGACCTTGAGCTTGACCTTCTTGCCCTTCTTGATCTTCTTCTTGTTGGCCTTGACTGCCGTCTTGGTTGCCAACGCGGAGGCGAAGACCTTGGTGGCGGCGCCGAGCTCGACCAACTGGGTCTCGCCGGTGGCGTCCTCGAGGCCGTCGTTGTCGGTGACGACAAAGACGGTGCCGGCGCCCGTGATGCCGACGCCCTCGACCTTCTCCTGGGTCCAACCGTTCAGTTCACGCAGATGCGGGAGCAGGTCAACGGCGAGCTTCTTGGCGACCGGCCGGGCCGGCTCGTCGGTGCCGACGGTCTTCTTCGATGCCGTCGACAGGTCGACGGTGTAGAGCCGCTTCAACGCAGCCCGCGGGCCGTTCAGCTTGTCGCGTTCGATGACGGTGAGCAGATCTGGACCGAGAGCAGTGATCTCGGAAAGGCCGATCCAGTCGCCGGTCTCCTCGGTGGACTCGAGGGTGTAGGCGAACCACGACCAGGTCTTCGACTTCACCTCGTAGCGGCCGATCCGCACGAAGTCCTCGTCAGCCGCAGCGCGCTGCAGGGTGACATGGACGACCTCGGAGTTTCCGGTGCCGTACGCCGTCACACCTTCGAGCCCCTGCTTGGCCAGGCCTGACGTGATCGACTCAGGGAGGTCGATGACCTCCTCGAGGAGACCGTTGGCGTCGGTGCGGGCGAGCTTGTTCTCAGCGCCGGTGGGGCCCTCGAGGGCCAGCCAGAAGCCACCGTCGGCCCGTGCGTGCAGGCCTTCGATGTCGATCGCCGGCTTGGTTCCGTTCGTGTCGGTCACCTCGATCACCTTGTCGATGACGGCTGGGCTCTTGGCGGTGTCGACGGCATAGATCCGGCCGGTGGCGTACGCCGCGTCGCTGGCGGCGTACAAGCGACCGGCGTCGGCCGGGTCGGAGCTCAGTGCGCCGAGCGCGCCCCAGCCGATCGGCTGACCGGCGACGTCGGCAGAGAGGATCGACGGGAACGCGGCGGGACCGTCGCCCAGTTCGTACACACCGATGGTGGCGCGCACGTTCACCGAGGCGTCGTCCTCCTCGGACGACACGACCAGCAGGTCACGGGACGGGATCGGCAGCAGACCCTCAGGTCCGTTGGTGGTGGGCAGGATCTGCTCGAAGACCGGAGACGTCGGGTCGCTCATGTCATAGACGGCGACGAAATTGGACCGCTCGGACCCGACGAATGCACGCGGTACGCCACCGATCACGTCGAACGCGAGGCCCTCGGGCTCGGCGCCCTTCTTGCCGGCCCGGTCGTTGTTGTGCAGGCCGTGGCGCGTGGCGATCTGCTCGAAGCTGTTGCCGGCATCCCAGACAACGGCGCCGGAGGTGACGTCGAAGACGCTCCAGCCTCGGGTGCCGCCCTTCCAGTCGCCTTCGTTGGCAGTGGCGACGAGGTCATCGCCCACCCACTGCACAGCGTCCGGCTCGCGCGGCGCGTCGATGGAGCCGGTCGGGTCGAAGAGCCCGTCCTTCTCGGTGTCGACACCGTCGACCTGGGCGTTGCCGGCGGAGAAGACTGTGTCGATCGCCTTGCTGGCAAGGTCGATGACGACCAGGCCGTTGTTCTCCTGCAGGGTGAGGACGAGCTTGTTGTCGGCGTTGATGTCGACGTACTCGGGCTCAGGGTCCTCCGGGGTGTCAAGGCCTGCAGCCACGAACGACTCGAGCGGGGTGCCGTCGGGCTGGGTCAGGCCGATCGGGATCGCGGTCCAGGTGCTCGCGTCGCCACCGAGCTCGATCACCTGCACGAAGCCGGCGGGTGCCTGCGGGAGGTCGCCCTCGTCGTGGCCCGCGGGCGTGAACTCTTCGTCGCGCTGGTTCTCCATCGCGATCGCGGCGTACGCACCGTCGGGGCTGATCGCGATCGAGTCCGGTTGGCCGCCGAGGTCGATCGAGGTGACCAGCGAACGGTCGGCCACTGTGAAGACGTCAAGGCGGCCGCTCGGGTTGACGAAGTCGCCACCGGAGGTGTCCACGACGACCAGCAGCAGGTCCCCTGCGACCGCCACCGACGTCGGCTGGTCGTCTGCGTGGCCGGCTGCCGCGAGGTCGATGCTGCCCAAGCCCTTGGGGTTGCTCGGATCGGTGATGTCCAGGAAGCCCGCACGTTTGCCCAGCGCGTCGGTGTAGACCACCGTGTTGCCGTCGTCGGTCACCGTCGAGATCTCAGCGACCGTCTCGGAGTTCGGATCGACGCCGACTGGCGCGTTCTGGAACACCGGGTACGTCGCCAACCGGTGGAAGGCCTCGCCCCCGGACTGCACTACCGCGGGAGCAGCACTGGTCGACGCGGTGGTGACCGCGAGAGTGGACAGGGCTAGAGCCGTGGCGACCGCGCTGGCGGCGGTGGCACGAGAAAAACGCATGGTGGAGCCTTTCGACAGGATGCCCGAGACGTACTCAGGCACCCTGTCGGGGCGCGGTGACCTCTACGCGACTGATCGGTGAACGCCGCGGGACAGTTGCGTGGAATCGACTGCGCCGCGGCCCAAGCAACAACACGCCGCTGATCCCGGGGAGGCCCGGGCCGCAGCGTCGCACCGTGAGGAATCGGCGGGCGCTCTCAGCGGCGACGAGCTCTGGGTGAAGTTGGCAAACGGCCGCATGACGCCTGGCGTTGGTCTTAGGGCGTCGTGTCCAGGCAGATGGTGTAAATGTCTGCCATGCCAGATTGGTTGGTCCAGATCGCCAAGCTCCAGTACGCCGGGTTGGCACCGTCGAAGTTTCCTGCCGGATCACTGGGATAGGACTGCTCCACCGTCCCGATCACGTCCGACACATCGGACCGCCAGGAGGCGCCGATCGCCACCTCGCCCGGTGCACAGTTGGCGCCGGTCACGAGAGTTGGCGAGTTGGTGTCCGCGGTGAGTGACACAGACTTCACTCGGTAGACGACCCCTGCCACGCCAGGGGCGCCTGTCGCTCCGGTCGCCCCTGTCGCGCCGGTTGCCCCGGTCGGACCGATATCCCCGGTCGCTCCCGTGGCACCAGTCGGTCCCACGTCGCCGGCCTGGCCGGGAACGCCCTGTAGCCCGGCCGGTCCGGTCGGACCCGCCGCGCCGACCTGACCCGTGGCGCCGGTCTGACCCGTGGCACCGGTCGCGCCGGTGAGGCCTTGCGGACCCTGCGGACCGATGTCACCGGTGGGGCCCTGCAGGCCGGTGGGACCGGCGGGGCCTACAGCACCAGTTGCACCAGTTGCACCGGTCGCTCCGGTCAGGCCCTGCGGACCCTGAGGTCCGACCTGCCCCTGTGCTCCGGTCACACCTTGGGGGCCGGCCTCGCCCTGCGGCCCGGCGACACCCTGCGGTCCGACCTCGCCCTGCGGTCCGGCGACACCCTGCGGCCCAGCCACCCCGGCCGGTCCGCGCTTGCCGCGCTTGCCGGCGGTCTTCCAGACGATCTTGGTTTCGCCGGCACCACAGGTGCGCGCACCGGGGCGGTCTGTCGTCAGTCGGAGTTCGCCGGTGCGGTTGTCGAAGCAGGCCTTGATCTTGGCGGTGTCGCCGGCGGACTTCGCCGAGCCGCCGGGTGCCTGAGCGATGGCGATGGACGGCGTCACCACGGCCGCGAAGGCCAAGGTGGCAAAGGAGACGTTGAAGGCGCGGCGTGCGCGCAGCGTGGGAGTGGGCACTCAAGAAAAGTAGGGCCTGCGAGGCCGATCCGTTGCAGCCGAGACCCCCTCGGAGTCCGGAAATGACCGATCGGTTTTTTTATGAGTAGTCAGGTGCGGTGACGTCAGCCATCGAGGGGTCCAGTGCCAAGCCTTCTTCGAGGTGACCTTCGCCCTCTTCGGTCTCACCCAGGTGCACGAGTGCAAACCCGAGGCGCATGTGTGCCGGCGCAA
>JBEBTI010000250.1:0-4338 GCA_040393845.1 Nocardioides daejeonensis | reverse complement strand
ACTCGTCGAGCTGGCCGATGTTCTGCCGCGTGCAGACCACCGAGATCTTGGCGTCGGAGAAGCCGGCGTCCTGCAGGTTTTGCAGCGCCCGGATCGCGGTGTCGTAGGAGCCGGGACCGCGCACGTAGTCGTTGACCTCGGCAGTCGCGCCGTCGAGCGAGATCTGCACGTCGACATAGCCGTTGCAGGCCGGGGAGGCGAGGAACGCCGCCCGCTCGGCGTCGAGGCGGACTCCGTTGGTGGAGAACTTCACGCCGACCTGGTGGTCCACGGCGTACTGCAGGAGGTGCCAGAAGTCGGGACGGATGGTCGGTTCGCCGCCGCCGATGTTGACGTAGAAGACCTGCATGCGTTGGAGTTCGTCGATCACCGCCTCGCACTGCTCGGTGGTCAGCTCGCGCGGGTCGCGGCGGCCCGAGGAGGAGAGGCAGTGTGCGCACTCGAGGTTGCAGGCGTAGGTGAGCTCCCAGGTCAGGCAGATCGGGGCGTCGAGGCCGAACTCGAACTGCTGCACCAGGGAGCCGCCGACCGGGCGGGCGGCCTTGGGGCGTTGCGGGGCGATGGTCATCGATGTGCTCCGGTCGTGCTGGGGACGCGTTCGTGCAGCATGTCGGCGGCGATCAGGCCGTCGAGGGCACGCTCGTACGTCGGGTGGTCGGTCTCGGGGACGCCCACGGCCTCGAGGGTCGCGCGGGCGGTGGGGTGCTCGCCGAGTCGGTTCACGACTTCCACCAGCATGGGGTGCTTGAGGAAGGTCAGTCGGCGGTTGCCGAAGTGGTAGGCCAGTGCACCGAAAGGTTCCGGCCGCAGGGCAACCGAGGGGGACAGTGTCCATCCCCGGTCCAACGTGGACTGCGTGGTGTGGTCCGACACGGCGAGCACCTCGGCGTCAGTAGACGCCGCACATCCCGTCGATCGAGACCTCTTCGATGAGTTCATCGGTGACAGGTGCGGTGGCGTCGAGCTCAGGATTGCTCATCTCTGCTCCTCGGGGTGAAGGGTGAAGGTGGTCCGGACCACAATAAGTGCACTGGGGGCAACAATGGAAGGGGTCCGGCGTGAAATCTAAAGAAATTAGGCGCGGGGCGCGCTGCCGTGGCGGGGCGTGGTCCAGGGCGTGTCTAGGGTGTGACCCGTGGTGCGATCGCAACGTTCCTTGGCCGGACGTCCGGAGGCGACCTCGCATGCCGAGATCGAACAGGTGGCCTTCCGGTTGTTCGCCGAGCGCGGCTTCGACGGCACCACGCTCGATGCCATTGCCGAGGGTGTCGGGGTGGGGCGCCGCACGCTGTTCCGCTACTTCGCCTCCAAGAACGACATCCCGTGGGGCCAGTTCGATCGCACTCTCGACCACTTCGAGGCACTGCTCGACTCGATGCCGGACGATCTCTCCCTGGCCGAGTCGATCCACCGATCGGTGGTGGAGTTCAACCGGTTCCCGGCTGATGCCGACCCGAGTCACCGGGAGCGGATGCGCCTGATCCTGCGCACCCCGACGCTGCAGGCGCACTCGGTGCTGCGCTATCGCCAGTGGCGTCACGTGATCGAGGAGTATGCGGCGCGGCGACTCGGTGGGTCGGCAGACGACTTGGTGCCGCGGATGCTCGGACAGGTCGCGCTGGCCATGGCAATGACTGCCTATGAATCCTGGCTCGACGACGAGGTCGCCGACCTCGAGCAACTTCTGGTGCTTCTGGATGTGGAGCTTCGCCGTCACTTCGCCGGCTCCTGAGGGCGGCAGTACGCCGCGACTGTGGGCTCTGATTCGTCCCGGCGAGATCCCTTTGGCTCAGCCAAGTGTCGTGTGCACTTGCCGACACTCCCTGGTTGCCCCTTGCTGCGCGACCCGGAGTGGAACTAATCTATCAGCATTAGATTAATCGGCACCGGGAGGCACCACACATGACGAGCAGGACCAGGCGCAGATTGTGTTGTGCAGCCGCGCTGATGGGCGGCGCTCTCGCCGCTGGGATCGCCGTGCGTCGTACGGCGGGCAGGGCTCCGGTGGCGAGCAGCGGATCCCAAGCCTGGCAAGAGATCGACTGGTCGGCGCAGCTGCGCGACGTCTACCACGGCGCGGGCAGGATCCGAGTGCTCGACCACGGCCAGGGCCCGGCACTGGTGCTGCTGCACGGCATGGCAAGCAGCTGGCAGTGGTGGCTGGAGTGCCTGCCGGAGTTGGGGCGGCACTTCCGGGTGATCGCGCTCGACATTCCCGGATTCGGTGAGTCCGACCCGCTGCCCAGTGGCTGGACGATGGCCGATCAGGCCGATGCGATCGCCGCGGTGTGTGCCGAACTCGGCGTCGCCGAGGCCACTGTGCTCGGGCACTCGATGGGCGGCCTGGTCGCTCTCGCGCTCGAGGCCGGCCACCCCGCACTGGTCCAGCGCCTCGTGCTCGTCGGCGCTGGCGGCGTACCGATGAGTGAGCGTCACCTCGAGACGGTGCTGCGCGGACTCCGGCTTGCCCAGCGCAGTGTGGCCAGCCCGCAGGTGATGCGACTGCTGGGCCGCAGCCCACGAGCTCTGCGCACGCTGTTGTCCGCCGCGATGGTCAACGCCGTTCGACTCACCGATGAGCTGGCCCTGCAGGTGGCTCCCTCTCTGGCAGCGCCCGGCTTCGCCGACGCCATCGTGGCCAGTGCGTCCGCGGTCCGCGCCTCCCGCCCGGAGGAGGTGGCCACCCCCACCTTGCTGCTGTGGGGCGCGGCCGACCGGTTCTCCCCACTGCGCAGCGCCCTTGCCATGCGCAGCGCGGTGCCCCATGCCCATCTCGAGGTGATCCCCGACGTCGGCCACATGCCGATGATCGAGGCGCCGGAGGCGTTCACCGAACTGCTGATCAGGTACGCCGACCCCACTGTTCCGCTTCCCCGCCACAACGAATTCATCGGAGCCGCACATGACCAATGACAACCAACCCCTGGGGTGGGGAGGCGGTCACGAGATGACCGAACTCGAAGCCACCATGTGGCGCGCCAACAAGCACCCCGAGAACTCCACCCAAGGTGGCGTGCTGGAGGTGCTGGACGGCACGCCGGACTGGGAAGAACTGCGTGCCTGGCACGAGTACGGCCTCGGCCACTACCCGCGCTTTCGACAGAAGGTCGTCGAGCCGGCTCTGCCGGTGGGGCCGCCGGTGTGGGTCGATGACGCTGACTTCGACCTCGACCACCACCTCACCCGGGTCCAGCTGCCGGCGCCGGCGAGCATGGACCAAGTGCTGGCGGTGGCCCGCGACAGTGCGCTCGTCCAGCTCGACCCCCACCGTCCGCCGTGGCGCGCGGTCTTCATTGAAGGGCTCGAAGGCGGACGCTCGGCGTACTTCTTGGTGGTGCACCACTGCTTGATGGACGGACACGGCAGCGTGCAGCTCCTCGGCGACCTGCACCGACGCCACCGTGATGAGGCCAGCGGTGCCACGGTGCAGAAGACTGCTGCCACCTCCGGCAACGGCTGGGCAGTGGCCGCGGGGCAGGCGGTCGGGCGGGTGCGGCAGGCGCCGGGTCTTGCCGGCAAGGTGCTGGGCGTTGCGGCCAAGGCGGTGCGCGACCCGGCCGAGTCGGCGAAGTTCCTCGGTTCGGTGGGGCGGGTGCTCGCCCAGCCGACGCCGAGTGAGTCGCCCCTGTTGAGCTCGGGTGCCCGCACCAACTGGCAGTACGGCGTGCTCAGCTGCGACCTCGGCGAGCTGAAGGCAGCCGGCAAGGCTGTCAACGGCACCATCAACGACGCCTACGTGTGCGCCATCCTCGGTGGCCTCCGGTTCTACCACGAGGCCCACGAGAGCCCGATCGGTGACGTGGTGATCAACATGCCCGTCTCTGTGCGTCGGGAGGGCGACCACGAGGGTGGCAACAAGTTCGCCGCTGCCTTCCTCAACGCGCCCTCATCCGTCGTCGACCCGACCGAGCGGATGAGCGCGCTGCGTCGCATCGTGGAGAAGGTCAGCAAGGAGCCGGCGCTCGACTTTTTCAGCATCGTGCTGCCGGTGCTCAACCGCGCACCGGTGCAACTGCTCACGCCGTTGTTCACCGGCATGCAGAACCGCACCGACGTCACGATCAGCAACGTGCCGGGCATGCGCACCCCGGCGAAGATGCTCGGCGTCCCGGTCGAAGGCATCTACTACTTCGGCCCGTTGCCCGGATCCCCCGTGATGGTGGTCCTCTACTCGCTCGCCGGTCAGGCGCACATCGGCATCAACTGCGACGGAGACGTCTTCGACTCCGCCGAACTGATGGCCTTCATGCGTCAGGGCCTCGACGAGATCCTCGCCCTCGCGAACTCTCACTGAGTTCACGCGAACCCCCAGGAACTTCAGTCCCAACCCGCAAAGAA
>JBEBTI010000249.1:0-4345 GCA_040393845.1 Nocardioides daejeonensis | reverse complement strand
GCGCTCCTCGGGGCGAACGGTGCCGGCAAGTCCACCGTGCTGCGCACGCTGTCGGGGCTGCTCGACGTCCACAACGGCGTGATCCGCAAGGGCTCGGTGACCCTCGACGGCAACGACGTCGGTCGACTGAAGCCGTCGGCGCTGGCGAAGCAGGGCATCAAACACGTCCTGGAGGGCCGCCGCATCTTCAAGGAGATGACGGTCGAGGAGAACCTGAGGATCGGCGCTCACTCCAACCGGCGGAACCTCTCCGGCAACCTCCAGCGCGTCTACGGCCTGTTCCCCAAACTCGACGAACGCCGCAGTCAGACTGCGGGGTATCTGTCCGGTGGCGAGCAGCAGATGCTGGCAATCGGACGGGCGCTGATGTCTGCTCCGCGTTATCTGCTCCTCGACGAACCGAGCCTCGGGCTGGCACCGCTGGTGGTGGCCCAGATTCGCGACATCATCGTCGAGATCAACAGCCAGGGCACCGGCATCCTGCTCGTCGAGCAGAACGCGACGATGGCCCTATCGATCGCCCATCACGGCTATGTGATGGAGACCGGTCGAGTGGTGATGGACCGTCCCGCCAAGGAGTTGCTGGCCGACGACGACGTCCGCGAGTTCTACCTCGGCCTGGGTGATGACGGGCGGTCGTCCTTCCGGGACGTCAAGCACTACCGACGCCGGAAGCGGTGGGCGTCATGACCGAGCCGATCCTCCGTTTCGACGACGTACGGCTTGCCTTCGGCAAGGTGCAGGCGATCAACGGGGTCAGTTTCACGGTGCTTCCCGACGAACTCTTCGCCGTGATCGGTCCCAACGGGGCCGGCAAGACCAGCATCTTCAACGTCCTCTCGGGTGTCTACCGGCCCCAAGCTGGACGGGTGGAGCTCAACGGTGAGTCGATCCTCGGACGCAAGCCGTCGGCGATCGCGAAGCTCGGCATGGCGCGCACCTTCCAGAACATCGAGCTGTTCAGCAACCTCACGGTGCTGGACAACCTGATGCTGGGCCGCCACCAACACACCCGCTACGGCACGCTCGCCGCCTTCGCCTGGGTGGGCCGGGCCCGCAATGAGGAGTTGCGCAACCGAGCCTTCGTGGAGGAGATCGTCGACTTCCTCGAGTTGCAGGCCTGGCGGCAGTTGCCGGTGGGCATGCTGCCGTACGGCGTGCAGAAGCGGGTCGAGCTCGGCCGCGCGCTGGCCATGGAGCCGAAGCTGCTGCTGCTCGACGAGCCGGTGGCCGGCATGAACCTCGAGGAGACCGAGGACATGGCCCGGTTCATCCTCGACATCCGCGACGAGCTCAAGGTTCCGATGATCATGGTCGAGCACGACATGGGCCTGGTCATGGACATCGCCGACCGGGTCCTGGTCGTCGACTTCGGCACCCCGGTCGCTCTCGGCACGCCTGACGAGGTGCAGCGCGACGCGGCGGTCATCGAGGCCTATCTCGGGGGCGATCTGAACACCGTTCCCGAAGCGGCGGAGGAGGCACGATGAGTGAGTTGACGACCATGGTGACCCGGGTCCGCGACCGCGCCGCGAGCACGCCGAAGCGGGTGGCGATGCGGGAGAAGCGGCTCGGCATCTGGCAGGAGATCACCTGGGCGTCGTACTGGGAGACGGTTCTCGACATCGGGCACGCGCTGATCGCCCTCGGGGTCCAACCCGGGGACCGCGTCGCGATCCAGAGCGAGAACCGTCCCGAGTGGTTGATCACCGATCTCGCCACCGTCGCGATCGGTGCGGTGACGGTCGGTCTCTATCCAACCAACCCCGAGGCCGAGGTCTCCTACCTGCTGTCCCACAGCGGAAGCCGGATCGTGCTCGCGGAGGACCAGGAGCAGGTCGACAAGGCGCTCGCCGTGCTCGACGACTGCCCGGCGGTCGAGAAGGTCGTCCACGTCGAGCCTCGGGGCATCCGCGGGCGCTACGACGACCCGCGGCTGTTGGCCTGGGACGGTCTGGTCGAGATCGGTCGCGCGCACCGGGCCGAACACCCGCGCGCGGTCGAGGAGCGGATGGCCGCAGCCACCGAGGACGACGTGGTGACGTTGGTCTACACCTCCGGCACCACTGGTCCGCCGAAGGGCGCGATGCTCACCCACCGCAACGTCGAGTTCGCGCTGCAGACCGCCTTTGGAGGTGAGAGCTTCTTCGACCCGCCTCCCGGTCCCGACGACCTGACCCTGTCCTACCTGCCGTTGTGCCACGTCGCCGAACGGTTCTTCACCACCTGGTTCAACTGCGGCGGCGGCACCCAGGTCAACTTCGCCGAGTCGATCGACACCGTCCCGCAGAACCTGCGAGAAGTGCAGCCCAGCGTGGTCTTCGGCGTTCCCCGGATCTGGGAGAAGTTGCTGGCCAGCACCCGGATCAGGCTCGAGAGTGCGAGCTGGGTCAAGCGGAAGTGGTCACGGTTCTGGCTCGGCCGCGCCGACCGGATCGGCGCGACGCTGGTCCGCACGGGCGGGCGCCACACGGCGGGCAGTCGGGTGCTCTACGCGCTCGGCTGGGTCTTCTTCTTCCGCGCGCTGAAGGAACGGATGGGTCTGCGGCACACACGGTACGCCGGCTCGGGTGCGGCTCCGGTGGCACCGGAGGTGTTGCAGTTCTTCATGGGCATCGGGGTTCCCATGCACGAGGTCTACGGGATGACCGAGAACTCCGCGATCGCCACGGCCAACCGTCCCGGCAACGTGAAGCTGGGCACGGTCGGTGAGGTGCAGCCGGGAGCCGAGGTGAGACTCGACGAGGAGACCTCGGAGATCCTGACCCGTCACCCGGGCAACTTCGCCGGCTACTGGAAGGACGACGCGGCCACCCAGCGGACCGTTGACGCGGACGGTTGGCTGCACACCGGTGACGTCGGTGAATGGGTCGACGGCACGCACCTGCGGATCACCGACCGGATGAAGGACATCATCATCACCGCCGGCGGCAAGAACGTGGCGCCGTCGGAGATCGAGAACGGACTCAAGGCATCGCCGTACGTCAAGGAGGCGATCGTGATCGGCGACCGGCGCAAGTTCCTCACCGCCCTGATCGGTATCGAGCTCGACACCGTCGGTGAGTGGGCACAGCGTCGTCGGATCGGCTACACCACCTACCGCGACCTCGCCGAGAAGCAGGAAGTGCGCGCGCTGATTGAGGGAGTGGTCAAGGACGTGAACAGTCGTCACAACCCGGTCGAGCAGATCAAGGCGTTCGCGATGCTGCCCAAGGAACTCGACCACGAGGACGGGGAACTCACCGCGACGCAGAAGGTCAAACGCTCGGCCATCGACGCAATGTTCCACGACCTGGTCGAAGAAATGTATGCAAGGGCGGGCGAGTGATGCCTGAATTCCTGACAGCTCTCGGAATCGGGCTCGGTGCCGGTTCGACCTACGCCCTGGTGGCCTTGGGGTTCGTGATCATCTACAAGTCGATGGGTGTGATCAGCTTTGCGCAGCCTGCGTTCCTGATGTCGGGAGCGGTGCTGGTCAGCTATCTGGCACCGAAGACGGGCTTCTACCTCGCCGTCGTCCTCGGTGCGGTGGGCATTGCGGTCGTCGCACTGGTGGTCGAACGGGTGGCGATCCGGCCGATGGTCGGCAAGGCGGTGTTCGTGATCGCCATCATCACCATCGGTGTCGACATCGTGGTGCGCACCGTTGCTGCTGGCTTCCTCGGTGTCGACCCTCGCTCGGTTGGCGACCCGTGGGGTGCCAAGACGATGACGTTCGGTGACGTCGTGGTGCAGCAACGCCACGTCGCAGCGCTCGTCGTCGCGGCGGTCGTCGTGGTCCTGCTGTTCCTCTTCTTCCGTTACACGCCGATCGGGTTGGCGATGCGGGCGGCATCGCTCGACCAAGAGGCTGCGATGGCCCAGGGGGTCAACGTGGGCACGGTCTTCGCCGTCTCCTGGGCACTCGCGGGTGGGCTCGCGGCGATCGCAGGAGTGTTCGCAGCGACGGGAGGCCCGATCGGTCGCGACCTGTGGGTGGTGGCTCTGGTCGCCCTCCCGGTGATCATCCTCGGCGGGCTCGACTCCTTGGGAGGTGCGGTCGTCGGCGGTCTGCTGATCGGTGTGTGTGAAGCCCTGATCTCGACCTACCACCGTGACCTCTTCGACGGCTCACCGCTGCCTGAGCTGACCACCAACCTCGGCCCGGTCACCCCGTTCATCGTGATGTTCCTGGTGCTGCTGGTGCGGCCCTACGGGCTCTTCGGCACCAAGGAGGTGGAGCGGGTATGAGTCGTCCCGAGCTCTACACGGCGTACCGGCAGGAGATGGCGCTGTTCAACACCCGCGCCAAGGGCGTCGGCGTCCTGGTGCTGGTCGTCGTGGCCGTGCTGTTGCCGCTCAGCAC
>JBEBTI010000248.1:0-4398 GCA_040393845.1 Nocardioides daejeonensis | reverse complement strand
TCACCGTCTTCTCCGCCCACGACACCGTCGAGTACGCGCGTCTGGCCCGTTGAGTGCGCGCGTCTGGCCCGTCGAGTGCGCGCGTCTGGCCCGTCGAGTGCGCGCGTCTGACCGGTCGAGGGTTCGGGAGCTTGGTGGTTTGAGCCAGTGCACTTCGACACGGTCTCGTCCCTCGCCCCTGCTCAGGAGCCGCGCAGCGAACGACGGTGAACCCACCGGCAGGCTGCTGTTCACAACCCGGTCGGATCGTCCAACGGCTCGACCGCGTTGCACACAGCGAACGGGATCCGGCCGGCGAGCACCAGGTTGGCGGCCGCGACCGGGTTGCGCAGTTGGAGGCCGATGCGTCCGGTCGGCGGATCGGCAACGGTCAGGCCGCGGAAGCCGTCGCGCCAGTTGATCGTGCCCGTCTCGGGCCAGATGTCGACCAGGTCAGCACGCTCGTGCAGGTCTGCGCGGTCGAGGTCGAGACGCGCCGTGGCGACCGGTCCGTCGAAGTTCACCGCAAACGCAGTGAGCGGACGCAAGTAGCGGATGTCCCGTGCGGCAAGCAGATTGTCGAGGTCTTCGACGGTCGCGTCGACGCCGAGAGCTTCGTTGGACGGCACGCAACTGGCGCGGGCGTACGTCGTCTCCGCACCCTCGTCGAACAGGTCGGCAAAACCGGGCACCGAGGCGAGCACTGGTTCGCCCTCATCAGCGATCCCCTTCACCAGCAGGCGTTGGTCAGCGACCACGACACCGCCTGCCAGGCCGGTTTCCGGATCAGCGACTGCCCGGCGTACCCGGGTCATGTCGAAACCACGACGGAAAGAGAGCACATAACCCGCACCCTCCGGCGTACGGAACCGCGCCTCCCACAACACATCCGCAGTGGTGACCTGATGGTCGAGGAACAGGCGGGACTCCTCCTCGCGCAACAACCCGTCGGTGAACAGCGCGATCTCGGTGCGAGCCCGCTCCCAGAAGGCAACCCGGTCACTCACCAGGCCGTCGCCGTCGAGGTCAGGAAAGCCCATGTGGTCGCGGATCTGGGCCCAGTCGGTGATCGTCACCTCGGTGCTGTCGGCCGGCACCAGCGCCAGTGCCTGCCGCGGATCCGGAGCCGGCTCACTCGGTGACACCGCGAGGTCGTCAGGCACCGGCGTCAGCGTCGGCATGGCCTGGACCGGGGGCGCGGGGCTCTCGGAGCTGCACGCAGCAAGTCCGACCGCCAGCAGTACGCCGGCCAATCCCCTCCCGAGAGCGTTCACCATGGGCGCGATCATCTCACCTGCGAGCCCGGGTGCACCGAACCGCGCGCACGTGACGAGTCGATCAGACGTCGGCGCGAATCGCCGACCGCGCCACCGCGGCGATTGCCGGATTGATGGATCGGTCGATGCGCATGCCCAACACCCCACCCAGCACTTGCAGTACGTCGGAGGTCGGGCATTCTGCGGATGGCATCAGCATCGGGTTTCCCTCGAGTCGCCATCCGATGAGGGCAAGCAATGTGCCCACTTCTTCCGGCCAGTCGCCGTCTGGCGCCTCGGTCGCAGCGACCGCAAGCGTCATCCAGCCGGCGTGGCGGTCGAACTGGTCCTTGCCGAGTGGGAGCCGACTGATGATGTGTGCCAGCAGGGCCTGCGGGTCGTCACGAAGGCGCCGGGCTGCGGCGGTCGGAGCGAGGCGCCCTTTGCGGACCGACACCAGGCCGAGCGAGCGTGCGGTTTCGCGGAGGACTGCGACCGGCCAGGTCCGATCCTCGTTGGTGATCGGACGGAGCCAGTCGTGGGCAATGCCGGTCTGCGCGGCTACTTCACGCACCACCACGGGCGGCAGGTAGCCGGCACTGGTCAGCTTCACGCCCTCGTCGACGACGTCGAGGAACGCTCGGTAGCGCTGGGTCAACTCAGTCGCCTCGGCATCACTGACCTGGGTGGACCCGTGGGCAGCTGGCTGGGCCAAGATGGTCTGCAGGACGTGCACACCACGCAGTTCGAGGTCGCGAGCTATCTCGGCGAGCTCTCCCGTGACCGCCACCTGCGGCGCAGCCACCAGCGCCAGGTTGGCGTTGACCTCGTCGATGTCGAACTGATCCGGATGCCAATGCGGTCCCAACCAGCCATGAGCATGCGCGGCATCACTGCCGAAGACCTCCGGCAGGTGCTCGTCGGCGTGGCCGCTGCGCACCCAAGCCGCAAGTTCGGCGTACCCCCAGACTCCGCCGCAGTCCTCCGGCGGGCAGGCTAACCGACCACCGGTGCATCGTGGCGCATCCGGAGGTGCGGAAAGGACCTCCTCGACCTTCAGCACGTGTTCCCAACCGTCACCGAAGTCGTACTCGTACCAGAGCCGGTCGCCCTTGGCCGCCAGCACTTGGTCCAACCGGACCTCCTGCTCGGAGATGCCCTGATCGCCTTCAGAGAGGTCGTACGAGGTCAGGAACGCGGGCGCGTTGTAGGCGCTGCCAGTGCGGAACTTGTGCAGGTGGGAGTTGGTCCATCCCATCGCAACCTGAATCGCTTCGTGCACCTGCGACAGGGTGAGATCACCCGGCAGCTCGATCCGGCGCCACACCGGAGGCTTGGTGTCCTTGAGATCCAGCCGAACCCGAAATCCACGCATCTGGTCCGGCACCGGGAGGAGGTCCGGTTCGGCCTCTGGTACGTCGAACGGGTCGAGATTCCTGAAGATGCTCGAGACGTCACCGCTGAGCAGTGCTTCGAGCAGGGCTCGATGTTGCTCAGGCGTCGCCTCTGCAGCAAGCTGTTGCGCCAACCGTTGGGCATCTGATTCGTTCATGACCATCGGTCAAGCATCCTGTCGAGCGGCGTCGCCCAACACGCCGATCTCGTCGCCGGTCAGGTCCAACCGAGCCGAGGCCAGCAGGTCTGGGACCTGCTCCGGCGTACGGGCCGACGCGATTGGCGCGACGACGCCGGGCTGGAGGCGCAGCCAGGCGAGGGCGACGGCAGTGGGGGTGGTCCGGTGGCGCGCAGCGACGTCGTCGAGTGCGTCCAGCACCCGGAGGCCCCGCGCGTCGAGGTATTTGCTCGCCCCGCCGGCGCGCGGGCTGTCGACCTCGGTTTCCGGGCGGTACTTGCCGGTGAGGAATCCAGACGCGAGCGCGTAGTAGGGCAGCACACCCAGGCCGTGCCGCTGGGCCGCGTCGCGCAGCCCGTCGGTCTCGAAGTCGCGCTCGACCAGGCTGTAGAGGGGCTGCAGCGCCACCGCGCGGTGCAGCCCGTCGGCTGCGGTGGCGGCGAACCACTCGTCGATGCGTGCCGCGGTGAAGTTGGAGATGCCGAGGTGACGCACCTTGCCGGCATCGACCAGCGCCGACAGCGCTCCCACGAAGTCGGCGACCGGCACGTCCGGGTCGTCGTAGTGGGCGTAGTAGAGGTCGATGTGGTCAGTGCCGAGCCGTTGGAGCGAGGCGTCGGCCGCGGCCGCGATGTTGCTGGGGGAGAGGCCGACGTATGACGGGTGGCGCGACACCTTGGTCGCGATCACTACGTCGTCGCGGCGACCGCGCTGAGCCAGCCACGCACCGATGATCGCCTCACTGTCACCACCGGAGTTGCCGGGGACCCATGCGGAGTAGGAGTCCGCCGTGTCGATGAAGTTGCCACCGCCTGCCACGAAGGCGTCCAGCACCGCAAACGACTGGTCCTTGTCGGCGGTCCAACCGAAGACGTTGCCGCCGAGGTTGAGGGGGAACACGTCAAGGTCACCAAGGTGAGTCATGGCGCCATGATCGCGTACGACGGCAACTCGGCGCGGTGCAGGTCAGTCCTGTTGGGTGGAGACCCACCAGATGTGTCCCCACGGGTCCCGCACGCCGCCACGCAGGTCGTCGTCACCGCTGGCCTGTTCGGGTTCCCGGACCACCTCCGCTCCGGCCGCGATTGCTCGGTCGAAAGCGGCCCGTGCGTCGTCGACGTACAGGTGGAGGTGCATTTGCCCGCCGGTGAACTCGGTGGCGCCACCACCGATCATCACGACACTGTCGTCGATCCGCACTTCGGCATGCATCACAGTCCCGTCAGGCCGGTCGAAGCGCCGCAGCAGAGCGCCACCGAAGGCTTCTTCGATGAACCGGATCAGTGCCTCAGCCTCGTCGCAGATCAGGTAGGGACTCAGGGACGGATAGGAGGACGGCTTCCATTCACCCATTCCCACAGCATAGGAGCCCGACACGGCGACAGCGAGGGTGATTTCGACCGACGCTCGCTGGCGCAACCACCAACACCGCGACCGCACTGGCGCCATCACCAACGCCGCGCCGCCATGACTGGCTCGACCACCACACCGGGACAAATGAAGAAAAACCCGGAGTGGAGCCTCCAGGTTCTTCAGTGGAGCCTGGGGGACTCGAACCCCCAACCCCCTGCTTGCAAAGCAGGTGCGCTA
>JBEBTI010000247.1:0-4401 GCA_040393845.1 Nocardioides daejeonensis | reverse complement strand
CGCGGATGTTCTGCATGAGCAGCGCCCAGGCGGCGTCGATCTCGGAGCCGGCCCGGGCGATCCGCACGGCGGCGAACGGGTCAGATGACGCCTTCTCACCCAGGTACGCCGCGCGCACCCGCTTCTGCTGCATCTCGACGTGCTCGGCGTACGCACCGGTCGCCATGCCGACGATCGGGGTGGTGATCGTGCTGGTGAAGAGCGAGTGGAACGGCAGCTTGTAAAGATTGCTGGTGTTCTGCGCCTGCCCCGGGCCGTAGCAGCGGCCGGTGTCGGACATCGACAACGTGAAGGCGTCGGGAATGAACGTCTCCTCGACAACGATGTCGTTGGACCCGGTGCCCCGCAGGCCCACGACGTTCCAGACGTCGACGACCTCGTACTTGTCACGCGGGACCAGGAACGTCTTGAAGTCGATGACGTGACCGTCCTCGTTGAAGACGAGACCACCGAGCAGGACCCAGGTCGCGTGGGCGGATCCCGAGGAGAAGGCCCACTTGCCCGAGAGCTTGTAACCGCCGTCGGTCACCACGGCCTTGCCGGTGGGCGCGTACGACGAGGAGATCCGGGTGCTGGTGTCACTCCCCCAGACGGCCTGCTGGGCCTCGTCCGGAAACAGCGCGAGCTGCCAAGGGTGTACGCCGAGCACCGACGAGATCCAACCAGTGGAGCCGTCAGCACTTGCGATCTCCTTCACAGCCGTGAAGAAGTCGATCGGGTCGGCCTCGAAGCCGTCGAAGCGCTTGGGCTGGAGCAGGCGGAAGAAACCGGTCTCCTCGAGCGCCTTCACCGATGCCTCGGGGACCTGACGCAACTTTTCGGCCTCGTCCGCGTGCGCCCGGAATGTGGGCAGCAGGTCGCGGACGCCGTCAAGGACAGTGTTCGACATGGGTGACTCCTGGCATCTGGTCGGAACGTGATGACTCGATACTAGAACACGTTCTCATTTCACGCGATGAACCCGCCCACTCAGCCGGACTCGCAGATCGAAACCCCGGTGCGACACTCCGGATTTTCCTAATGTCTTGCGGTTTTAAATCTATTCTCTTTAGAATACTTGGGTCACCACGTGACTCGGGTCACAAGAATCCGCCCCGGGAGGGCTGTGCTTCGGCACAAGAAGGAGAAGTCATGCGATCTGCACACAAGAGGGTGTCCGCTGCGGCGTTGGGGCTCGGCCTGGTCTTCAGTCTGGCTGCCTGCGGCGACGACGACGACGACGGAACGACGGTCAAGGAGGACAGTGAGGTCACCTTCACCGGCGACCCGCTGAAGGTGATGACCCTCGCCCCCGTCGACACCGCCGCCATCAACACCCCCGAGATCATCACCGCTGCTGAGGCGGCGACGATCACCATCAACAACGCCGGTGGGATCAACGGCCGCAAGGTCGAATTGATCGCCTGCAACGACGGCAACGACCCCAACACTGCCGGCGAGTGCGCCCGCAAGGCGGTCAGCGAAGGCGCCGTCGCGATGGTGGGCGGCTTCACCACCAACGGCACCGCCATCGTGCCGGTGCTGGAGAAGGCCGGTATCCCGTGGATCGGCGGCCCCGGCCTGGCCGCCGAGGAGCTCTCGAGCGCCATCTCCTTCCCGCTGATCGCCGGTGCCGCTGGGTTCACCGCGATCGGTGCCCGCACGGTCGCCGACGAATGCAGCAGCACCGCCATGGTGTTGTACGACGTCCCCACGGCCGAGAAGGCAGTCGGCCTG
The DNA here is from genome assembly GCA_040393845.1 of Nocardioides daejeonensis. Classification (GTDB taxonomy): domain Bacteria; phylum Actinomycetota; class Actinomycetes; order Propionibacteriales; family Nocardioidaceae; genus Nocardioides; species Nocardioides daejeonensis_A. The sequence continues at coordinate 2,685 of JBEBTI010000247.1, read as the reverse complement.
ATCAACATGGGCATCGCCTCGGCCGGTGGCGAGGCCGCCAAGCACATCAAGGTGCCGACGACGACGACCAACTTCAGCGCGGTTGCCAAGTCTGCCGGTGAGTCCGACTGCGCGATCATCGGTCTGCCCAACGACCAGATCGCCGCGCTGGCTGCTGCCGGTGCCGCACAGGGTGAGGACACCCGCTACTACGCCGTCCAGGGCGCGCTCAACCAGCAGGTCCTCGAGCAGTCCAACGGCGCGATGGACGGTGCGGTCTCGGCGGTCAACTTCGTGGTCGCCAACGATCCGGTGTGGGACGAGGCCAAGGCTGCTTCCAGCGAGATCGACTGGAGCTACCCCTATGTGCAGAACACCTGGGCGGCCTACCAGGTGCTGGTCGAGGGCATCGGCTCTGACGCCGAGATCACCCCGGCAGGCCTGATCGAGTCGCTCAGCAGCGCCACCGCGATCACGGCTGGCGGCCTGACCGCGCCGATCAACTTCTCCCAGGAGTTCCCGGTGCCCGGACTCAACCGGGTGTTCAACGTGAACCTCCAGTTCGTCCAGGCCGACGGCGCGGACATCGCGAGCGTCAGCGAGTTCGAGGACATCACGCCGCTCTTCGGCGGCTGACGACACCACTGTGACGGCGGCCCGGCTCGGGCGGGCCGCCGTCACGTACATCCATGGGAGGGAAACCATGACTTCGTCGACCCCTGCGGTCACTGCCCGAGGCCTCACCGCCGGATACGGCGGCACCCCGGCCGTGCACGAGATCGAACTCGCCATCGGGGCGGGCGAGATCGCCGTACTGCTCGGCGCCAACGGCTCCGGCAAGACCACGACCCTGTTGACCCTGGCTGGCGAGCTCCGGCCGATGTCCGGAGAGGTGGATGTGCTCGGCTGCCCGCGCAGGAGCCGACTCGATCGCCGCGCACGGTCCGGCGTCGGCTTCCTCACCGAGGGGCGCTGCATCTTCACCGAGCTCACCGGCTGGGAGAACCTCCGACTCGGACGGGGCAGGCCGAAGGACGCACTCTCCCATTTCCCAGAGCTCGAGCCCCATCTCGGCAAGTCAGCCGGTCTTCTCTCGGGCGGACAACAGCAGATGCTGGCCCTGGGCCGCGTCCTGGCGGGTGATCCCAAGTTGATCCTCGCCGACGAGCTCTCCCTCGGTCTGGCGCCGCTGATCGTGCAGCGCCTCCTGGAGTCGCTCCGCTCGGCTGCCGACCGCGGGACTGCCGTCGTACTCGTTGAGCAGCACGTCCGCCACGCCCTCGCGATCGCGGACAAGGGTTACGTCCTGCGGCGCGGCCGCGTTGCGCTGTCCGGCACCGGTGCGGAACTTGCCGCTGATGCCGACGCCATCGCCAGTCACTACATCGCAGGAGAGGTCTGATGGACGTCATCAACTACGCCCTGATCGGGCTTGGCACCGGATCGGTGACCGTGCTCCTCGCGCTGGGCCTCGTGTTGATCTACCGGGGCTCCGGGGTCATCAACTTCGCCCACGGCGGCTTCGCGATGGTCGGCGCCTACATCGCCATGGACCTGCGGATCAACCAGCAGGCATCCTTCGGCGTCGCTCTCACAGCGGCCGTCCTCGGCACCGCTCTCCTCGGTCTGATCGTGCAGCTGCTCGTGATGGGCCCCCTGCGATCGGCCAGTCCGCTGGCTCGGGTGATCGCGACCCTCGGCATCCTGACCGTCGTCACCGAGATCCTGCTCCTGGAGTACGGCTCCAACCAATACATCGTGCCGCTCCCGCTGCCCTCCTCCCCCGTCAAGCTCACCTCCGAGATCGTCGTCGCGGAGCAGAACCTCCATCTTCTCGCAATCGCGGTCGTGACCACCCTGGTGCTCACTCTGGTCATGGCGAAGACCCGCCTCGGCCATGCGGTCACCGCCTCGGCCGAGAACGCCCGCTCCGCCGCCGCCCTCGGGTGGTCGCCCCATCTGCTGTCCGCGATGACCTGGACGATCGGCGGTGCGCTCGCCGGCGCTGCCGGTGCGATCTTCCCCGCCACGTCGGTCGGCTTCATGTCGGTGCGGCAGATGAGCGTGCTGATCATCGGCGCCCTGGCCACCGCTCTCCTGGCGCAGTTCCGTTCCTATCCCCTCGCCCTCGTCGGCGGCCTCGGCATCGGCATCACCCAGGCCCTCGCCACCAACTACATCAACCAGACCGGCATCCCGGACGCCGTGCCGTTCCTCGTGATCATCGTGGTCCTGGTGATCCGTGGCCGTGGGCTTCCCGTGCGCGGATCAGCCCTCGACCGACTTCCACGGGTCGGCACCGGCAAGGTCAACCTGCTCCTCGTCGTACCCGTGGCTGTCGTGGCGATCGCCGGCGTACGTCTGGCTGCGCCGGATGACTGGTTTGGTCCACTGATCATCTCGATCTGCTTCGCGGTCGTCGGCCTCTCGACGGTCGTGCTGACCGGGTACGCCGGGCAACTCTCGATCGCACAGTTCGGCCTGGCTGGCGTGGGTGCCTTCGCGGCCGGTCGACTGGCCGATGCCAAGGACTGGCCGATGGAGCTGGCTCTTCCGGCCGGTGTGGTCGCCGCAATGGTGACCGGTCTGGTCTTCGGGCTTCCCGCCCTGCGCACCCGCGGGGTCAACCTCGCCGTGGTGACATTCGGGCTCGGCTTCGCCTGCATCGGCGCCGCCGGCACGCTGATGGCAACCATTGCCGACGCC
>JBEBTI010000246.1:0-4424 GCA_040393845.1 Nocardioides daejeonensis | reverse complement strand
TCGGCGTACCTAACCCACAGCTCGACGTACGCGCCTTGCAGCTCGGCGTACCTAACCCACAGCTCGGGCTGGGGTGGGGGTGGGGGTGGGCCGGAGGAGACGTACGACGGCCAACGCCGCCGCGCGGCCGGCGCGGTTGGCGCCGATGGTGCTGGCGGAGGGGCCGTAGCCGACCAGTTGCACCCGCGGATCGACTGCCGATGCGGTCGGGGTCTGGCCGGAACCGGGGGTCGGCACGAGCTGGATGCCACCGAAGGACGAGCGGAGGCGCAGCGGCGAGAGATGGGCGACGGCGGGACGGAAGCCGGTGGCCCACAGGATCACGTCGACCGGCTCGAAGGTGCCGTCGTCCCAGCGCACGCCGTCGGGTTCAACCGCGGCAAACATCGGGAGCCGACGCGCGTAGGCACCCGACTCGGCCGCCCGCTGCTCCTGTGGGCGGAGGTGCAGGCCCGTGACGCTGACGACGCTCTCGGGCGGCAAGCCCTGCAGCACTCGTTCGTGCACCATCTGCACCGCTTGGTAGCCGGCTTCACCGTCGAAGTGGTCGATCCACTTGGGTTCGCGCCGCGTCACCCACACGACGTCCGTGATCGGCGCCAGCTCGCCGATGAACTGCACTGCACTGGCGCCGCCCCCGACCACCAGCACCCGCTTGCCGCGGAAGTGGTCGGGTCCCGGATAGCCCGCGGTGTGCAGCTGTTCGCCGCGAAAGGTCTCCTGTCCCGGGTAGCTCGGCACGAATGGCCGGTCCCACGTGCCGGTCGCGTTGACCAGCGTGCGCGTGCGCCACTCCTGATCGCCCGCGCGCACCACGAGCAGCTCGCCCTCCGAATCCACGCGGTCGACCCGCACCGGACGCTGCACCTGCAGGTCGCGTTCGGCCTCGTACGCCGCAAAGTACGCCGGGACCGCCTCGTTGGCCCGGGCGGTGCTCCGGTCCGGAGCGGGCGCATCGGGCAGGTCGGCGACGCCGTGCACGTCTTGCATCGTCAACGAGTCCCAGCGGTGCTGCCAGGCGCCCCCGGGTCGCGGGTTCGCGTCGAGCACGAAGGTCCGGACTCCACGGGCGCGCAGGTGATGCGCCGCTGACAGGCCCGCCTGCCCGGCGCCGATCACGATCGCGTCCCACACCTGCACGACGGCACAACACCGCAGCGCCGCCGGCTATGCCCTCAGCCGGCGTCGGCGCGTTTCACCGACGATCCGGCCGGGCAGACACCTGTCATGACTCGTCGCCTGCTCGCGCTCCTGTCGTGCCTGCTTCTCACCGCGCTGGCGGCGTGTTCGGGCGACGAGGAATCCCCACGCGAGCTGACGGCACAGACCCCGGTCGCTCGCGACGTCCCCACCAACCCCGATCGCGATGCCGCCACGGTGGAGGGCAATTTGACCTCGGTCGACCCGTGCCGGCTCTTCACCGCAGCCGCGGCGTCCGAGGCCGGCGACCGGCTGGCGACCCGCAGACCCAATGACGCGTTCAGCTGCCGGATCGGCACCTTCCGCACCACGGTGATCCAGTTGGGCACAGAGTTCGACGATCTGAACCGCTACTACCAGGGTCGCCACGAGGCCGCCGGCGCCGTCTCCTACCGCAGCACCACCAGCCAACGCGACTGCGCGGTGAGCCTCCCGGTCAGCCAGGAGCTCGCGATCGAGGTGCGCAGCTACGACCGAGCCTGTGCCAGCACCGTCGGGTACGCCGAAGCCGCGGCCCGGGTGCTCCGCGAACGCCCCGCCTCGGTCGAGCGGGCGGAGGATGACACCAACCGCTTCACCGCCTGCGGGTTGCTGGCCGCCGCCGCCGACTCGAGCGAGTCCGCCGTGTCGCCGTACGGCTACTCACCCTCCGACTGCGCCCTCACCTCCGAGGACACCAACGGCGTCCGCCTGGTCCTCGACCGAGATGGGCCGACCGTCGATGAGGCCGATGCGCGTGACGTCGACGGCGTCCGCGCCACGCTCGACCGGGTCGAGGAGCAATGCTGGCTGCAGTGGGACCTGCCCGGCAGCGTCGCTGCGGTTGACGGCTCGGTGCTGACCGCGCGCCTGATGACCGACACGTGCGACCAGGCTCGCCGCCTGCTGCCGAAGGTCGACGCAGCCGCACGACGTACCCCGCCGGCCGGCTCGCCGGAGGGACTGCTCCATGACTGGAACGACGGCGCGACCGACGACCTCGCCACCACGGGGGCGTGCGTCGACATCGTCAACGCCGCAGCGCTCCAGTGCGCCCCGGCCCGCGAGGCCGCAGTGCCCGACGACCCGATGGACCTGATCGAGCAGGGCGAGGCCGACCCCGACGTGCTGTGCGCCGCGGTCACCCCGATCGTGCGCAAGCACCTCGGCAACCAGTTGACACCGGCGACGACCTTGGCTGCCGCGCCCCGGAGCCAGGACGAGGCAGTGGCCACCGAGTGCTCCTTCGGCGAGCCGACCCATGCCGTGCACGTGAGCGTGCAGGTCTCGACCAGCCGGCCCCACCTGAGCGAGTACGGCGAGTACGACGAGGTCGCCGGCCATCCGGCGGAGCTCATCGAGTCCGCGGGCGTCAAGGGCACCGTGCCGATGAAGCGCTTCTGGATCGCCCACCAGGTCGGCCAGCCCGGCGGCCTGATGGTGCAGGTGTCGGTCACCCCGCCCCGGGCAGAGGGCAACTGGCAGGGCATCGAGGTGGATCCGTCGCCGGTGGACGCAGCCAACGAGCTCGCCGCCGACCTGACCCGGACCCTGCTCTCCTGAAGGCCTCGGCGTACCCTGTCGAGTCGTGAGCACCGCTGCATCCGGACCTGAGTTCCGCTACTCCGACCTCCTGCCCACCCACGGCTCGAACGGCGCCGACGAGACGCCGTACCGGCTGGTCACGACCGAGGGTGTCTCCACCTTCGAGGTCGACGGGCAGACCTTCATGAAGGTCGCGCCGGAGGCGATCCAGAAGCTCACCAGCGAGGCGATGCACGACATCAGCCACTACCTGCGGCCCGGCCACCTGGCCCAGCTGCGCAAGATCATCGACGACCCTGAGGCCAGCGGCAACGACCGGTTCGTGGCGCTCGACCTGCTCAAGAACGTCAACATCTCAGCCGGCGGCGTGCTGCCGATGTGCCAGGACACCGGCACCGCGATCGTGATGGGCAAGAAGTCCGAGGGCGTCGTCACCGGCGTCGACGACGGCGAGTGGATCAGCAAGGGCGTGTACGACGCGTACACCGAGCTCAACCTTCGTTACAGCCAGCTCGCGCCGTTGACGACGTACGACGAGAAGAACACCGGCACCAACCTGCCGGCACAGATCGAGCTCTACTCGACGCCGCAGACCTCGGGCAAGCCCGAATACAAGTTCCTCTTCATGGCCAAGGGCGGCGGCAGCGCCAACAAGTCCTTCCTGTTCCAGGAGACCAAGGCGGTCCTCAACCCCACGCGCATGCTGGAGTTCCTCGACGAGAAGATCCGCTCGCTCGGCACCGCAGCCTGCCCGCCGTACCACCTCGCGATCGTGATCGGCGGGACGTCGGCGGAGTATGCGATGAAGACCGCGAAGTATGCCTCCGCGCACTACCTCGACGACCTCCCGACCGAGGGCTCGATGAGTGCGCACGGGTTCCGCGACCTCGAGTTGGAGGAAGAGGTCTTCAAGCTCACCCAGTCGTTCGGGATCGGCGCCCAGTTCGGCGGCAAGTACTTCTGCCACGACGTGCGCGTGGTGCGCCTGCCGCGCCACGGCGCCTCCTGCCCGGTTGCGATCGCGGTCTCCTGCTCGGCCGACCGCCAGGCACTCGGCAAGATCACGCCCGAGGGTGTCTTCCTCGAGCAGCTCGAGACCGACCCGGCGCAGTACATGCCCGACACCGGCACCGCCGAGGACATCGCCGGCGGTGAGGTCGTCAAGGTCGACCTCAACCAGCCGATGAGCGAGATCCTCGCCGAACTCTCCAAGCACCCGGTGAAGACCCGGCTCTCGTTGACCGGTCCGCTGGTGGTGGCCCGCGACATCGCGCACGCCAAGATCAAGGAGCGTCTCGACGCCGGCGAGGAGATGCCCGACTATCTGAAGAACCACCCGGTCTACTACGCCGGTCCGGCCAAGACCCCCGAGGGCATGGCGTCGGGCTCCTTCGGCCCGACCACGGCCGGCCGGATGGACTCGTACGTCGAGCAGTTCCAGGCCGCCGGCGGCTCGATGGTGATGCTGGCCAAGGGCAACCGCTCCAAGGTGGTCACCGAGGCCTGCAACACGCACGGGGGCTTCTATCTCGGCTCGATCGGTGGCCCCGCAGCCCGCCTCGCGCTCGACTGCATCAAGAGCCAAGAGGTCATCGAATACCCCGAGCTCGGCATGGAAGCGGTCTGGAAGATCGAGGTCGAGGACTTCCCCGCCTTCATCGTCGTCGACGACAAGGGCAACGACTTCTTCACCGACCCCG
>JBEBTI010000245.1:0-4570 GCA_040393845.1 Nocardioides daejeonensis | reverse complement strand
GCACCGACGAGTTCCCGGTGCCCGACCTGATCGAGGTACGCGGTGAGGTGTTCCTCCCCGTCGAGGCGTTCGAGCGGTTGAACGAATCGATGCGTGACGCCGACAAGCCCGCCTTCGCCAACCCGCGCAACGCCGCTGCCGGCTCGCTGCGCCAGAAGAACCCGCGGGTGACCGCCAGCCGCGCGCTCGGCATGGTGTGCCACGGCATCGGCGCCCGCCGCGGCTTCGAGCCGACGTCGCAGTCGACGGCGTACGACGCCTTGCAGGCTTGGGGACTGCCGACCTCCGACCGGGTCCGGGTGCTGCCGGACCTGACGGCGGTGCGGGCCTACATCGCGCACCACGGTGAGCATCGCGGAGAGGTCGAACACGAGATCGACGGCGTTGTCATCAAGGTCGACTCCGTCGCCGACCAACGTCGCCTCGGATCCACCAGTCGCGCGCCCCGCTGGGCGATCGCCTGGAAGTACCCGCCGGAGGAGGTCAACGCCAAGTTGTTGGCGATCGAGGTCAACACTGGGCGCACCGGCCGGGTGACGCCGTTCGGTGTGATGGAGCCGACCAAGGTGGCCGGCTCCACCGTGGAACGTGCCACGCTGCACAACTTCTATGAAGTCAAGCGCAAGGACGTGCGTCCCGGTGACACCGTGATCCTGCGCAAGGCCGGTGACGTGATTCCCGAGATCCTCGGTGCCGTTCACGGTCTGCGTCCCGAAGGGCTCGCGGAATGGGTGGCGCCCACGACGTGCCCGGCATGTGGCACCGCGCTGGTGGAGCAGAAGGAGGGCGACAAGGACCGTCGGTGTCCCAACCACCGTTCCTGCCCGGCCCAGTTGTTGGAGCGGGTCTTCTTCGTCGCCGGCCGCGGGGCGTTCGACATCGAAGGCCTCGGCAGCGAAGCTGCCAGCGCGCTTCTTGACGCCGGCGTCATCGAGGACGAAGGGGATCTCTTCGACCTCGACGCCGACAAGCTGTTGCGCACCGACCTGTTCACCCGCGCACCCAAGAAGGGTGAGGAGGGCGTGCAGCTGACCGCCAACGGTGAGAAGTTGCTGGCCAATCTCCAAGCCCGCAAGGACGTTCCCCTGTGGCGGGTCGTCGTGTCCCTGTCGATCCGGCACGTGGGCCCCACTGCTGCGAGGGCGCTGGCGACCGCGTTCGGCTCGATGGACGAGATTGCGGCAGCCGACGAGGTGGCGCTTGCCGGGGTCGAGGGCGTCGGTCCCACCATCGCGGCATCGGTGCGTCGCTGGTTCGACGACGAGAAGGGTGGCGCCACCTGGCACCGCGCGATCATCGACAAGTGGGCCGCGGCAGGCGTTCGCATGGAGGACGAGCGCATCGAGGGGCTCGAACGCACCTTGGAGGGTCTGACCCTGGTGGTGACCGGTTCGCTGGAGAAGTACACACGCGATTCGGTCAAGGAGGCGATCATCGCTCGCGGCGGCAAGGCTTCGGGCTCGGTCTCCAAGAAGACCGACTATGTCGTCGTCGGTGACAACGCCGGATCGAAGGCAACCAAGGCCGAGGAGCTCGGACTCACCATCCTCGACGAAGAAGGCTTTGACCGACTCCTCGCCGGCGGCCCTGACACCCTCGCTTGAGGTGTTCGCGGCTGCGCTCAGACCTCGGGGACAGGGTGCGGGCGTGGCGCGCGTTCGTGGGTCGGGGCCCGGAAGAAGAGCACGGCCACGAGGCCGAGCACCAGCACCACCACCGGCAGCAGCATCGACTGCGACATGGCGGCGGAGAAGCCCTCGCGTGCTGCCGGTGGGAGCCGGCTCGTTGCAGTCTCGCTGGCTTCGGCGCCGGGGAGCTCGACGGCCAGGCGAGCCTGCATGAGCGCGGCGATACCGGCACTGCCCAGCACGGCCCCGAGTTGGCGGGTGGTGTTGTAGACGCCAGCGCCTGCGCCAGCAGCGGAGTGCGGCAGGTTGCGAGTGGCAGTGACGGTCAGCGGCGACCACAGGCAGGCGTTCGCCACTCCGAATGCGGCCAGTGGGACTATGAGACTCCAGACCGACGACTGGGGTGTCATCGCCAGACTGAGTGCAGCGATCGATCCCGCACCGGCGGTGAAGCCAAAGGCGGTGATGGTGCGCGGGTGCACCCGGTCGACGACGTGGCCGACCACGGGCGCGAGGCCAGCGGAGCAGACCGCCATCGGCACCAGGAGCATTGCCGATTCGGTGGGCGACCAACCGCGGACACCCTGGGTCCAGAACATGAATGGCAAGGCTAGGGCGGTGAACGCGAACGATGCTGCGGTGATCGCCACGTTGGCCATCGAGAAGTTGCGGTCCCCGAAGAGGGTGAGAGGCACCAGAGGCTCGCGTCGGTTGCGGGCCTGCCACCAGACGAAGACGGCGAACACCAGCAGTCCGACCGCGATCAGCCCGGGCACCGACACCAGGGGCGCCAGCCAGGACGGCGGATCGACCTCCGTGAAGCGGCCCCAGTCATACTTCTCGCCCTCCTGGATCCCGAAGACGATGCAGAAGAGTGCGACAGCGCTGAGCACCACTCCGGGCACGTCGAAGCTGTGCGAGTGCGTGGGCATCTGGGGGACCAGGCGGACGGCGAAATACCCGGCGACGATGCCGACCGGCACGTTGATGATGAAGATCCACTCCCAGCCGGCGCTGTCGGTCAGTACACCGCCCAACAACGGCCCGACCAGCATGGCCACGCCGGCAGTGGCTCCCCACAGCGCCATCGCCTGACCGCGACTGTGCGCGGGGAAGGTGCGGGTGATCACCGCCATCGTCTGGGGCGACATCAGTGCTGCGCCGACGCCTTGGAAGACGCGTGCCACGATCAGACCCTCGATCGAGTGCGTCAGGCCGCACCACAGCGAGGCGAGGGTGAAGACGGCGAGCCCGATCACATAGACGTTCTTCGGGCCGAAGCGGTCGCCGAGGCGGCCGGTGATCAACAGGGGTACGGCGTACGCGAGCAGGTAGGCGCTGGTCACCCAGATCACCGCGCTGACGTCGGCACCCAGGCCCTCCATGATCGCGGGTGTGGCCACCGAGACGATGGTGGTGTCGAGCAGGATCATGAAGAACCCGATCACCATTGCCCACAGGGCCGGCCATGGGTTGTAGCCGACCGGCAGGGCTGTCGTCACGGGTGCAGAGGTCACAATCGGCCAACGTACACCGGCGTGACGTTCGGACGCGCGCCGATCTCGTGGTGGCCGCAGGGTCGGGCGTCAGTGGTGGCCACTAGGATTCGCATCATGCCCGAGAACCCTGCGACGTCCGGATCGTCGGCAGAGATCACCCGCGACGAGGTGGCCCACCTGGCCAGCCTCGCCCGGATCGAACTCTCCGATGCCGAACTCGACCATCTTGCTCCTCAGCTGTCGGTGATCCTCGACTCCGTGCGCTCGATCAGCGCGGTGGCGGGCGACGACGTGCCGGCCACCTCCCACCCGATTCCACTGAGCAACATCTTCCGTGAGGACGTTGTGACGCCCGGGTTGAGTGCTGAAGAGGCACTCGCGATGGCGCCGAAGAGCGAGCAGCAGCGGTTCAGTGTGCCGCGGATCCTGGGAGACGAGCAGTGAGCGATCAGAACTGGCTGACGAAGACGGCGGCTGAGTTGGCCGACGCACTGGCCGCCGGCGAGGTGACCTCCGTGGAGCTCACCCGCGCCCATCTCGACCGCATTGCGGCCGTCGACGGCTCGGCAGCGGGCGGCGTGCACGCCTTCCTCCACGTCGACGCCGAAGGGGCACTCGCCGCGGCGGCTGCCTCGGACGAGCGCCGTGCCGCCGGCTCGACACTGAGTGTGCTCGACGGCGTCCCGATCGCGGTGAAGGACGTGCTGGCCACGGTCGGTCTCCCCACCACCTGCGGTTCGAGGATCCTCGAAGGCTGGATCCCGCCGTACGACGCCACCGTGGTCGCGCGCCTGAAGGCTGCCGGCCTGCCGATCCTGGGCAAGACCAACATGGACGAGTTCGCGATGGGCTCCTCCAACGAGTACTCCGCCTACGGCCCGACCCGCAACCCGTGGAACCTCGACCGGATCCCCGGCGGCTCGGGCGGCGGTTCTGCGGCGGCGGTCGCGGCCTTCGAGGCACCGCTCGCGCTGGGCACCGACACCGGCGGCTCGATCCGTCAGCCGGGAGCGGTCACGGGCACGGTCGGTGTCAAGCCGACCTACGGCTCGATCTCGCGCTACGGGCTGGTGGCGATGGCGAACTCGCTCGACCAGGTCGGCCCGGTCACCCGCACGGTCCTCGACGCGGCCCTGCTGCACGAGGTCATCGGCGGGCACGACCCACTCGACTCCACCAGCGTTGCTGAGCCGTTGCCCGACCTGGTGGCGGCGGCCCGACAGGGTGCGTCCGGTGACATGACCGGCCTCAAGGTCGGTGTGGTCCGTGAGCTGTCCGGCGAGGGCTACCAGCCAGGCGTCCAGGCGAAGTTCCGCGAGGTCGTCGACCTGCTCGTGGCAGCAGGGGCTGAGGTCGTGGAGGTGTCGTGCCCCAACTTCGTGCACGCACTCGGCGCCTACTACGTGATCATGCCGTCCGAGGCATCCTCCAACCTCGCCAAGT
>JBEBTI010000244.1:0-4606 GCA_040393845.1 Nocardioides daejeonensis | reverse complement strand
CGCACCATCTCGCCCATCCGGGAGCGGGTCTCCGAGGCGGTGAAATAGCTGCGCACCCGGGTGCGCAGGTCGCGGGACGTGCCGACGTAGAGCACCCGGGCAGCGTCGTCGCGGAAGAGGTAGACGCCCGGCGCATGCGGGAGCGGTTCGGCCAGGTGGCGCTTCTTGCGCTGGCCGGCCGCGACCTTGGAGTTGAAGGTCTGCAGCTCCTCCAGCGTGTGTACGCCGAGGGACCCGAGTCGTTCCATCAGGCCGTGCAGCACGTCTACGGTCGCGCGGGCGTCGGACAACGCGCGGTGGTTGGGCGTGGTGGTGGCACCGAACAGGACGGCCAGTGAGGACAACTTGCAGTTGGGCGTCTCGTCGCGGGTGACCACGCGGCGGGCGAGCTTGGCGGTGTCGAGGGTCTCGAACGCCGGCCACGGATGTCCGAGCTCTGCCGCGAAGTGCTTGAGGAACCCGACGTCGAACGGTGCGTTGTGGGCGACCAGCACGGTGCCCTGCGCAAACTCCAGGAACGCCGGCAGAGCGGAGTCGATCGGTGGCGCGGAGGCGACCATCGAGTTGGTGATGCCGGTCAGTACGGCGATGAACGGCGGGATGGCGGCATGTGGGTTGACCAACGTCTGGAACTCGCCGAGCACTTCGCCGCCCCGCACCTTGACGGCGCCGATCTCGGTGATCATCGAGCCGCCGGCAGCAGAGCCTCCGGTCGTCTCGAGGTCGACCACGGTGAAGGTGATGTCGCGCAGCGGGCGGCCCAACTCGTCAAAACTCCGTTGCGCCTCCCACCGGGAGGACGCATCCTGAACAGCACCACGCATGCAGACGACCGTATGTACGGGCTCCGACACATCATCGAAGGCGCGCGGAATAGGCTGGTCCCCAGCCATGTCCGCACCATCGAGGAGATTCCGTGACCGCAGCACTTCCTGACGCCGCCCATCGCTGGAGGTGCAGCGGGTGCGGCAACCTCACCCGCTTCGACGTCACCCGGACCCGGCGCACCAACGAGTACTGGCACTTCGACCTGGCCGGCGAACCGGTCGTGGAGAGCACTGAGCTGCTTGCCGAGACCGTCGAGACCGTCACCTGCCGGTGGTGCAGCCGGTCCGACGCGATCGAGTTGGTCGGCCGCAACGACGTCGCCGACCTGCAGGACCCGGCCGCCGACTGACCCCGCACCGCACGAGAGGAGGAGCTGTGGAGCACGACACCGAGGAGACGCCCCAGCTCCCCGAGCAGGTGCGCACCCGCGTGATCGCGCTGGCTGCTGAGGCGTTGCCGCTGGTCAGTGATCTCCCGGCGTCGGTGCGTCGGGTCGCGTCCTTTGCGCCCCACCGGCGGGCCAAGCTCGGCGGCAGCATGATCGCGGCCGCGCTCGAGGCGGACGACGCCTTCCGCGACCGGCTCGCCACGCAGGTGTCGGCTGCCCATCCGGTGCTCACCGACCTCACCGGCGGCGTACCCGCTGCTGCCGACCCGGTCGAGGTGGCCGCACTGCTGTGGCTGGCCCGCCCCGAAGGATGGCAGGGGCACTACGACGACGCCGTACACCGTGTGGAACAGGCCCACGCGAGCCACGACGAGGCGCTCGTCGAGCGGTTGACCCAGCGGTTGGAGGCATCGGAGCAGCAGGCGCGCGAGCAGCGGGTCAAGCACAAGGAGCGGGTCGAGGAACTCAAGACCGAGAACGCCGCCCTGCGTCGCAAGTTGGGGGAGGCCCGGGCCACTCAGCGCGCCGCGTCGCACGATGTCGACCAGGCGCTCGTCGAGGCCACGGCCCGGGCCGAGGCTGCCGAATCGGCTCAGGCGGGCGCCGAGGCGGAGGTACGGCGGCTGCGCGCCCAGGTCGACGAGGTGCAGTCGCAACTCGCCGGGCTCCGCCGGGAGTCGCGCAGTGAGCGCGACGAGGTGACGCTGCGGGCCCGACTGCTCCTCGACACGCTGCTCGACGCCGGTCAGGGTCTGCGCCGTGAGCTCGCGCTCCCGCCCGTCACGGGTGCGCCGGCGGCTCACCTCGAGGACGAGATCGACCAGGCCGAGCGCGGCACCGCGCCGCAGGCGGCGCAGGGACCGTCTGACCCGGTGCTGCTGGAGAACTACCTCGCGATGCCCCGGGTGCGGTTGCTCGTCGACGGTTACAACGTCAGCAAGGAGGGCTGGCCCTCGTCGTCGTTGGAGGCCCAGCGGATCAGGCTGCTCAACGGCATCGCGCCGTTGGTGGCGCGCACCGGCGCCGAGACGACGGTGGTCTTCGACGCCGCGTCGGTGGTCAAGCGCCCGACTGTTGCCGCGCCCCGCGGCGTACGCGTGCTGTTCAGCCCCGAAGGCGTGATCGCCGACGATGTGCTTCGCGACCTGGTCGCCGCCGAGCCGGAGGGCCGTCTGGTCGTGGTCGTCACCTCTGACCGCGAGGTGGCTCGCGACGTACGCCGTGCCGGTGCCCGCGCGGTCGGTGCGGGCTCCCTGTTGGGACTGCTCACAGGTCGTTGAACGGCTCCGCATAGGCGAAGTGCCCCACCGGGTGCGGTCCCGCGCCGAGGTGTCGTGCCTGGAAGTGGTCACCCCAAGCTGCTTCCGGTGATCTGACGCCCAGGGCGTGTCCTGGTGCGAAGCCGAACCGTCGGTAGTAGGCCGGATCGCCCAGCAGCGCGACGACGGACTCGCCGGATTGCTCGGCACGGGCCAAGACCTCCCGCATCAGGGCTCCGCCGATTCCTTCGCGCTGGCGGTCGGGCAACACGCTGAGCGGTCCCAAGCCGAGCGCGGGGGCGCCGTCGATGTGCGCCCTGGTGCACACCACGTGCCCCACGACCCGGTGGTCCGCGGTCGCGACGAGCGCGAGGGCGGGGAGCCAACCGGCGTCGCCGCGCAGCGCATCCAGGAGGTCGACCTCCCCGGGCGGGCCGCCCGGCGAGGTCGGTGGTGCCGAGTGTTCGGCAAGCGCGAAGGCCGCAGCCACCACCTCACGGATCGCGTCGATGTCGTCGCCCGTCTCCTGGCGAATGACGATGGCCCCGTGGGCGAGGTTTCGAGAAGGCATGGTGACGCGCAGGCTAGTGGGCTGGGCATCGGGTTGCGACCGGTTTGTTGCGGTGCTTGTGTCGGAGGGTGGTGCGAGCGTCTCGACTGCTGGGAACTTCCCCTCCCGGCTTGACGAGAGGAAGACCTCGATGTGCAAGCAGAACTCCACCGACAACCTGACGATCGACTGTGACTCCTGCGCGGTCCGTGGCCTGGCGTGCCACGACTGTGTGGTGAGCGTGCTGCTCGGTCCGCCGCCGGAGCTCGCCTTCGACTCCGAAGAACGCCGCGCGCTCGACGTGCTGGCCAACTCCGGCCTGGTGCCGCCGCTCCGCCTGGTCACCCAGGTCGCCGAGCGGCATGTCGAGTCAGCCTGACCAGGGACCTGTGGGGCTGATGATGCACAACGTGACCGACGTGACCTGAGTGGCGTCCAACACTGGGACGATGCGTTTGGCGGGGGCAGGCCCACCGACTAACGTGTGGCGAGGCTCCCGCACCAGTTGGTCAGACCGGACCGGCTCGGGAGCCGCGCCGAGTCGGGGGACAGCGGCGTTGACACGGAGGAGAGAAGTCAACTAGTGCCTTCCGCACGGTTGCGGCTCACCGCAGGATTCGCCAGCATCGCCGCGGCAGCGGGCCTCGTCCTGATGCCCCTCGCCCAGAGCAACGCAGAGCCGGACATCGACGACGTCCAGGTCAAGGTCGACCGCCTCTTCCACGAGGCCGAGGTCGCCACCGAGCGTCATCACGATGCCCGCCTGCGCCTCACTGAACTCACCGCCGACCTCAAGCAGCTCAAGGCCGACCAGGCCAAGCAGCAGGCGCGGGTCGACGGACTCCGCTCCGAGGTCGACCAGTCGTTGGCCGCGCAATACGAGGGCCGCACCATCTCCGCGACCGGCCACCTGGTCATCTCCGAGGACCCGGCCGCCTTCCTCAGCGAACTCACCACTCTCTCGGCCTACAACGATCTTCAGGACCGCACGGTCGCTGACCTGGAGCGTGAGTCGGAGGCGCTCGACATCCGCCGCGAGGCGACCGAGGAGCGTGCTGCTGAGCTTGCCGACGTCGAGGCAGCG
Source organism: Nocardioides daejeonensis (assembly GCA_040393845.1). Taxonomy (GTDB): domain Bacteria; phylum Actinomycetota; class Actinomycetes; order Propionibacteriales; family Nocardioidaceae; genus Nocardioides; species Nocardioides daejeonensis_A. Next base: position 497 of record JBEBTI010000244.1, on the reverse strand, counting down.
CTCGCCGAGGAGAAGGCAACCGCCGACGACAAGTACGGCGAGGCCAAGGAGCTGCTCGACGAGCTCAAGGCCGAGGAGCGGGCCCGGTTCGAGGCCGAGTCCAGTCGTGGCAACACCACCCGGATGCCCACCGACGTCAAGGCGACCGGTCGCGCCGCGGCAGTGGTGAAGTTCGCTCTCGCCCAGCTCGGCGACTCCTATGTCTACGGCGCCTCCGGCCCGAACGCATGGGACTGCTCGGGTCTCACCGCTGCTGCCTGGGCCCAGGCCGGCGTCGGCCTCCCGCACAGCTCGGCTGCACAGAAGGGCTATGGCACGCCGGTGTCGTCCGACAGCCTCCAACCCGGTGACCTGGTCTTCTACTACAGCCCGATCAGCCACGTGGCGATCTACATCGGCAACGGCCGCATCGTGCACGCTGCCAACCCGCGCACCGGCGTGGTGATCTCCGGAGTCTTCTCGATGCCGTACTCCGGCGCCGTCCGCCCGGGCTGATC
>JBEBTI010000243.1:0-4616 GCA_040393845.1 Nocardioides daejeonensis | reverse complement strand
GGTCCCACCCGGATGCCGTTGTCCTTGGACCAGTTGATGAAGTCGGCGACCACCAGGTAGTAGCCGCAGTAGCCCTTCTGGGAGATGATCGCGAGCTCCATCTCGACGCGATCACGGACGTCCTGGGTCAACGCTTCGCCCGGGTAGCGTGCCTCGATGCCTCGCCACACCTCCTTGCGGAACCAGGAGTCCTCGGTCTCCCCCGCCGGTACGTCGGCACGCGCCATGTAGCCGCCGGTGGACTCGGTGAAGTCGATCGAGCACCGCTCGGCGATGGCGAGCGTGTTGTCGCACGCCTCGGGCATGTCGAACCGCTCGGCCCAGAGCTCGCGCATCTCCTGGGCCGACTTGATGTAGTAGCCACCACCGTCGAACTTGAGCCGGTTGGGGTCGGCCAGTCGCTTGCCGGAGGCGACGCAGATCAGGGCGTCGTGCGCGTCGGCGTCCTCGGGGTTGTTGTAGTGCGAGTCGTTGGTCGCGATCGGCGGGATGTCGAGCTGCTTGCCGAGCCGCAACAGATCGTCACGCACCCGCTTCTCGATGTCGATGCCGTGGTCCATCAGCTCGAGGAAGACCGAGTCGCGACCGAAGATGTCCTGCAACTCAGCGGCCTCACGCACCGCCTCGTCGTACTGGCCGAGCCGTAGGCGGGTCTGGATCGCACCGCTGGGGCAGCCCGTGCTGACGATCAGCCCCGCGCTGTGCTCGGCGAGAATCTCCTTGTCCATGCGCGGCTTGAAGTAGAAGCCCTCGAGGCTGGACCGCGACGACAACCGGAACAGGTTGTGCATGCCTTCGGTGTTCTCGGCCCACATGGTCATGTGGGTGTAGGCGCCGCCGCCGGCGACGTCGTTGCCGCCCTCCTCGGCCATGTCGCCCTTGCCCCACCGGACCCGGCGGCGTTCTCCCCGGGCGGTGCCCGGCGTCACGTAGGCCTCGATGCCGATGATCGGCTTGACCCCGTGCTTCTTCGCCTTCGACCAGAAGTCGTAGGCACCGTGGAGGTTCCCGTGGTCGGTCATCGCGATCGAGGTCATCCCGAGGTCGTTGACCCGGGTGAAGAGCCCGTCGAGGAGCGAGGCTCCGTCCAGCATCGAGTATTCGGTGTGGACGTGCAGGTGAACGAAGGAATCACCGGAGCCGGAGGCCATGCTGAGCGCTACTCCTGGGATGTGACAGAGGGACGGGACAGGGGTTCACGACGCCGGCCAGGGCCTTCGTGGGGGGAAGACCGCCAGCCTACGCGCTCACCGAGGACCACCCTGACAGGGCACTCCGACACAACCGTGCCAGCCGAATTCACTCCCGTGCCCGTGCGTCCACGCCACCGAGGTGCCGTCGAGGCCGAGCACGAACCGACTCCCGGGCGGCTCCGGGCCGGTCGCCGTGACCGACGGCAGCACGCGCGGACTCTCGTTGCTGAGCCAACGGCAATCCCCCGCGGCGACGTGGGCACGCATCATCTCGTCGAACTCGGCACGCCGCTCGGGGGTGAGGTAGGCGATCACGGCGGTGTGCTGGACGACGGGGGTGCCGTGTCGCCCGGCCTCGGCCAGCAGTTCCGGCAGCACGTCGAACAGGTCGCCTCGGACCACAGACGGTGGATCGGCCCGGGCCGCCTCGATCGCGGCACGCAGCCGGGCTCTGCGTTCGTCCTGCTCGGGCCAGACGAGGTTCTCCAGCCAGGCGCAGGCATCGGGGTCACGCAGGTCGACAGGGGCCAGGTCACAACCTCCGCGCCACGAGATCTCGGGATGCGCCGTGGGCACCGGGAACGACGCGTGCGGCACCGCACGCAGGACCGGGCCGCCACTGCCCCGCAGTTCGCCGAAGGGCCCCCAGTCGTAGTCGTGACGGTCCGGAACGAGGCAGAGACCGGCGCTGGCGCCGACCTCGATCAACGCAATCGGTCCTGGCACCAGGCACAGCGCTGGCACAAGCGTCGCCATCCGGCCCGGTTCGTTGGTCTGGGTGGCGCGGCTGCGGATCGTCGCCGCGACCTCGTCGGCCCGGTCGCGCAGAACTGCCCGCAGACCGCCGTACGGGCCGGGTGCGGCGGCACCGTGCCACCGTGCGGCAGCGAACACCAGGTTGGGCTGGCGCTTGACCGACGGGAACTGCTCGAGCCAGTCCAAGACCTCCCGGTCGTCCGCCACGCGGGTCGCCCAGTCGACGAAGCAGGGCGAGTCCGAAGCGTGCACCGCGAAGTCGCGGTACTGCTGCGCGGTCTCGCCCCACGGCTCCATCACCTCAGCCTGCCACCTGTCGCGGCCAGTGCACGGCAATGTCGGGCTCGCGCTCCTCGTTGTCGGACCCGTCGGTGTGCTCACCCTCGACGAGGCCGTGCGCGGCATAGAAGGCCCGAGCCGGCCGGTTGCTCCGGAAGACCCACAGCCCGAAGCCCTCCGGACGCAAACTCTTGAGCAGTTCCAGGAGCGCGGACCCGAGGCCCTGTCCGGCGTACGTCGGGTCGACGTACAGGTCGTCGAGCCAGGTCGGTGTGGCTCGGAGGAACGCACCGACGACACCGTCGACCTCCGCCACCCACACCTCGGCAGTGGTCAGGTCCCACCCGTGGACCCAGGCGCGCACCTCGTCGTCGGAGCGCACGGCCGGTGGCATCGCCGGGTGGGCGGCGCGGCGCGACCGGAGCCACACCTCGGCGACGGCAGGCAGGTCGGTCGCCGTCGCGGGACGCAGCTGGACAGAACTCAGTGGGAGTTCCGGATCACGTCGAGGGCGGCGGCAAGGTCATCGGGGTACGACGACTCGTAGCTGACGTAGTCACCGGTGTCCGGGTGCTCGAAGCCCAACTTCACCGCGTGCAGCCATTGCCGCTCCAACCCCACGCGACGCGCCAGCACCGGATCGGCGCCGTAGGTCAGGTCGCCGACGCACGGGTGCTTGAGCGCGGACATGTGCACGCGGATCTGGTGGGTGCGGCCGGTCTCGAGATGGATCTGGAGCAGGCTGGCGAAGCGGTGCGCCTCGAGGGTCTCGTAGTGCGTGATGCTGGCGCGCCCGTCGGCCATCACCGCAAACCGCCAGTCCGACTTCGGGTGCCGACCGATCGGCGCATCGACCGTGCCCTCGTGCGGGTCGGGATGGCCCTGCACCAGCGCGTGATAGGTCTTGTCGACCGTGCGGTGACGGAAGGCGTTCTTGAGCAGTGAGTAGGCGCGCTCGGACTTGCAGATCACCATCACACCCGAGGTGCCCACGTCGAGACGTTGCACGATGCCCTGACGCTCGGAGGCACCGCTGGTGGCGATCCGGAACCCGGCCGCAGCGAGGTGCCCGGCGACAGTGGGTCCGGTCCATCCCATGCTGGGATGCACCGCGACACCGACCGGCTTGTCGATCACGACGATCGAATCGTCGTCGTGGATGATCTTGATGCCCTCGACCGCTTCCGGTACGACGGCCAACTGGTCGACCTCGCGAGGGATCGTCACTTCGAGGGTGGCTCCCGCCACCACGCGGTCGCTCTTGCCCACGGCAAGGCCATCAACCTGCACGTGGCCGCCGGCGATCAGGTCAGCCGACTTCGTGCGGGAGAGTCCGAACATCCGGGCCATCGCACTGTCGACGCGTTCGCCCTCGAGTCCTTCCGGGACCAGCACGACCCGGTGCTCAGACATCGGTTGATCCTTCGTCGCTCGGTTCGGGCCGGTCGTCGTGTCGCCCACCGTTGAGCGCGATGCCGCGCAGCGTCTGGATGATGATCACCCCAGCGGCGACGTTGATGCAGATGTCGGCCACGTTGAAGACCGGCCAGTTGGGCAACTGGAAGAAGTCGATGACGTGGCCCTGCAGCACGCCGGGCTCCCGGGTCAGCCGGTCGATCAGGTTGCCGACGATCCCGGCCAGCAGGAAGCCCAGTCCGACGGCCCAGAGCACGCTGCGCAACCGCAGGCTGAGCCAGAGCACCACGAGTGCTGCCACACAGGCGATGACACTGAGCACCTCGGTGAAGCTCGTGCCCATGCTGAAGGCAGCGCCCGGATTGCGGACCAGGTGCAGACCGAACCAGTCGCCCAGCAGCGGTTTGGTGCCTTGGCCGTCGAGCTCCGCGACAGCCAAGCTCTTCGACCACTGGTCGAGGCCGAGGAAGATCGCAGCGATCGCCCAGAACACCACCAGGCTGCGTGTTCGCGCCCTGCGGGACGCCTCGGACGGGGACGTGGGGTCGGTGCCGCTGGGGTTCAGCGACGCTCCTCGCGCTGCTTGCATGACATGCACAGTGTCGCACGGGGAAAGGCCATCAACCGCATCTTGCCGATCGGCTTGCCGCACGACTCGCACACGCCGTAGGTGTGGTCCTCGATGCGTTCGAGGGCTCGCTCGATCTGTTTCAACATCTCCCGGGCGTTGTTGACCACCGTGAGTTCTTGGTCGCGCTCAAAGCTGGTGGCACCCATGTCGGCCTGGTCCTGGCCAGCGCCGTCGCCGGCGTCGCGCATCAAACCAGCCAACTCGGCCTCTTGATCATCGAGTTCCGTCCGCAGCCTCCCCGCGTGCTCGTTGAGTTCCTTGAGCACGTCATCGAGCTCGCCCTCGGTCCACGCGCTCTCGTCCTCGCGCACGGCCATCGTGGTCCGGGTGGCCTTCTTGGC
>JBEBTI010000242.1:0-4618 GCA_040393845.1 Nocardioides daejeonensis | reverse complement strand
CCGAGACCAAGCAGGCCGAGGCGGACGCCAAGCTTGCCGAGCTCGAGCAGCAGCTTTCCGAGGCCCGGCACGAGGCCGCACGCATCCGTGAGGAAGCGCGTGAGCAGGGCGCCGCGATCATTGCGGAGCTGCGCACCCAGGGTCAGGCCGAGCAGGCCCGGATCGTCGAAGCCGGCAAGGCACAGATCGAGGCCGAGCGCCAGCAGGCGGTCACCTCGCTCCGTGCCGAGGTCGGTGCGCTCGCGACCGGCCTCGCCGGCCGCATCGTCGGCGAGAGCCTCGAGGACGAGGCTCGTCAGAGTCGCGTCGTCGACCGGTTCCTGGCCGAACTCGAGACCGGGAGCGTCAACTGATGTCCAAGGGCACCTTCCGGGGCGCCTCGGCCGAGGCGCTCAGTGCGCTCTCCTCGGCACTGGACCAGCTCAGCGGCGACCAGGCAGCAGCCGGTCGCGGCCTGTTCGCAGTGGCGGGCGTCCTCCGGGACGAGCCGGCGCTGCGGCGGGTCGCGACCGATGTCTCGGTCGCAGCGGAGGCGAAGGCAGATCTGATCCGTCAGATCTTCGGTGGCAAGGTCATCGACCCGGTGCTCGACCTGACTGCGTCAGCCGTCGGGCAGCGTTACACCTCGACCCGCGACCTGGCTGATGTGCTCGAGCACCTCGGCGTGGTCAGCACCGTCCGGTCCGCCGGCAACAACACCGACCAGCTCGCAGACGAGCTGTTCGCAGTGGCGCAGACGGTCAAGGACCACAGCGACCTGCGCGAAGCACTGGGCGACCCTGCACGGTCGGTCGACGACAAGCGCGCATTGGTCGAAGGCTTGTTGGCCGGCAAGGCACTCCCGGCCACCACCGCGCTCGCGAGCCAGGCGCTCGCTGGCAGTTACCGCACCTTCACCGTGGCCATCGAGGAATTCCAGAAGGCCGCCTCCGAGGTGCACAACCAGTCCGTGGCCGAGGTTCGGGTGGCGAAGCCGCTGTCCGACGCCGACCGCCAGCGCCTGGTGGACGTGCTGAGTCGTCAGTACGGCCGTCCGGTGCACGTCAATGTCGTGGTGGACGCCGAGGTGATCGGTGGAATCCGCGTCGAGATCGGTGACGACGTCATCGACGGCACGGTCGTCAGTCGCCTGGACGGCGCACGCCGTCAACTGGCCGGCTGACCGCCACCAGCCCCCACCATCCGAGAACTTCGAGCGAACCAGAATGAGAGAAGAGTGATGACGGAGCTTTCCATCCGTCCGGACGAGATCCGGGACGCGCTCCAGCGCTTCGTTTCCGACTACAAGCCCGAGACTGCCAGCCGCGAAGAGGTCGGCACCGTGGCGGAGGCTGGCGACGGCATTGCCCGCGTCAGCGGCCTGCCGTCGGCGATGGCGAACGAGCTGCTCGAGTTCGAGGACGGCACGCTGGGCATCGCCCTGAACCTCGACGCCCGCGAGATCGGCGTCGTGGTGTTGGGTGACTTCGACAAGATCGAAGAGGGCCAGACGGTCCGCCGTACCGGCGAGATCCTGTCGGTCCCCGTCGGCGAGGGCTACCTCGGCCGGGTGGTCGACCCGCTGGGCAAGCCGATCGACGGGCTCGGCGAGATCGCCACCGACGCGCGTCGCGCACTCGAGCTCCAGGCTCCGACCGTGATGGACCGCAAGTCGGTCCACGAGCCGCTCGCGACCGGCATCAAGGCCATTGACGCCATGACGCCGATCGGCCGCGGTCAGCGCCAGCTGATCATCGGTGACCGCGCGACCGGCAAGACCACCATCGCGATCGACACGATCATCAACCAGAAGCAGAACTGGGAGTCCGGTGACCCGGACAAGCAGGTGCGCTGCATCTACGTCGCCATCGGCCAGAAGGGCTCGACCATCGCTTCCGTGCGTGGCGCCCTCGAAGAGGCCGGTGCGCTCGAGTACACCACCATCGTCGCCTCGCCGGCGTCCGACAGCGCTGGCTTCAAGTACCTCGCGCCGTACACCGGTTCCGCGATCGGTCAGCACTGGATGTACGACGGCAAGCACGTCCTCATCGTGTTCGACGACCTGACCAAGCAGGCCGAGGCCTACCGCTCCGTGTCGCTGCTGCTGCGCCGCCCGCCGGGCCGTGAGGCCTACCCGGGCGACGTCTTCTACCTGCACAGCCGGCTCCTCGAGCGCTGCGCGAAGCTCTCCGACGAGATGGGCAAGGGCTCGATGACGGGTCTGCCGATCATCGAGACGAAGGCCAACGACGTCTCGGCGTTCATCCCGACCAACGTCATCTCGATCACCGACGGTCAGATCTTCCTGCAGTCCGACCTGTTCGCGGCCAACCAGCGTCCGGCCATCGACGTCGGTATCTCGGTCTCCCGCGTGGGTGGCTCGGCGATGACGAAGGCGATGAAGGCGGTCACCGGTTCGCTGAAGGTCGACCTGGCGCAGTTCCGCGCGATGGAAGCGTTCGCCATGTTCGCCTCCGACCTCGACGCCGCCTCGCGTCAGCAGCTCGACCGCGGTCAGCGACTGATGGCTCTGCTCAAGCAGCCGCAGTACTCGCCGTACCCGGTCGAGGAGATGACTGTCTCCCTGTGGCTCGGCACCAGTGGTCGTCTCGACCGCGTGCCGACCGACGACGTGCTCCGCTTCGAGGAGGAGTTCCTCGACTTCCTGCGTCGCTCGCACGCCGGCATCCTTGCCGGCATCCGCGAGTCGCTGAAGTTCGAAGACTCCACCGAGACTGAGCTCGCCTCCGCCTACGACGCCTTCCTCGACCAGTTCGAGACCTCCGACGGCCGTTCGGTCAAGGCCGGTCGCGAAGAGCACGTCGCTCTTGAGGACGAGGACGTCGAGCAGGAGCAGATCGTCAAGCAGAAGCGGGGCTGACGATGGCCGTATCGCTGCGTGAGTACCGCGCGCGGATCAAGTCGACGGAGTCGATGAAGAAGATCACGCGTGCCATGGAGCTCATTGCTGCGTCGCGCATCATCAAGGCGCAGCAGCGGGCCCGGGCGGCCGCGCCGTACGCCCGAGAGCTGACCCGTGCGGTGTCGGCCGTGGCGACGTTCTCCAACGTCGACCACGCGCTGACCACCGAGCCGGAGAACCCCGAGCGGGCCGCGATCCTGGTCGTCACCAGCGACCGCGGTCTCGCCGGGGCCTACTCCTCCAGCGTTCTCAAGGAGGCTGAGCGCCTCGTCGAGAAGCTGAAGGAGGAGGGCAAGCAGGTTGACCTCTACGTCACGGGTCGCAAGGGCGAGGCCTACTTCAAGTTCCGCCAGCGCCCTGTGGTGCAGGCGTGGACCGGCTTCTCCGACCAGCCGACCTACGACGTGGCGGCCGACATCGGGGCGACGCTGATCCAGGCGTTCGTCGGTGACGACCAGGCCGAATCGGCGCCCGGGGCACCCCAGGGTGTCGACGAGGTGCACGTGGTCTACACCCGGTTCCGCTCGATGCTCGTCCAAGAGCCGACCGCGACCCGGATGCTGCCCCTCGAGGTCGTCGAGGGCACCGAGGCGCCCACGGAGTCTGAGCTCCTTCCGCTCTACGAGTTCGAGCCGTCGCCTGCCGAGGTGCTCGACTCCTTGCTCCCGCGCTACGTCCAGAGCCGGATCTTCTTCGCACTCCTGCAGGCTGCCGCCTCCGAGCTGGCAGCACGGCAGAAGGCGATGAAGTCCGCAACGGACAACGCTGAAGAGCTGATCAAGAAGTACACCCGAATTGCCAACCAGGCCCGCCAGGCCGGCATTACCCAGGAAATCAGCGAGATCGTCGGTGGCGTCAACGCGCTGGCCGATGCATCCGCCGGGAGTGAGTGAGAGAAATGACTGCCACTGTTACTGAAAGCACCGCAACCGCGGCTGGCGGGGTCGGTCGGATCGCGCGGGTCATCGGCCCGGTCGTCGACATCGAGTTCTCCTCGGACGAGATGCCGGCGATCTACAACGCGCTCCACACCGACATCACCCTCGGCGGCGAGACCACCACGATCACCCTTGAGGTCGCCCAGCACATCGGCGACGGCATGGTGCGCGCCATCTCCATGAAGCCCACCGACGGCCTCGTCCGCGGCGGCCAGGTGCGCGACACCGGCGTGCCGATCATGGTGCCGGTCGGCGATGCCACTCTCGGTCGGGTGTTCAACACGACCGGTGAGTGCCTCAACCTCGAAGAGGGCGAGACCCTCGAGGGCGTTGAGCGCTGGGGCATCCACCGCAAGGCTCCGGCCTTCGACCAGCTCGAGCCCAAAACCACGATGTTCGAGACCGGCATCAAGGTCATCGACCTGCTCACCCCCTACGTGCAGGGTGGAAAGATCGGCCTGTTCGGTGGAGCCGGTGTCGGCAAGACCGTGCTGATCCAGGAAATGATCGCCCGGGTGGCGAAGGACCACGACGGTGTGTCCGTGTTCGCCGGTGTGGGTGAGCGCACCCGTGAGGGCAACGACCTCATCGTCGAGATGCAGGAAGCCGGGGTGTTCGACAAGGTCGCCCTGGTCTTCGGTCAGATGGACGAGCCTCCGGGCACGCGTCTGCGGGTCGCCCTGTCCGCTCTGACGATGGCGGAGTACTTCCGTGACGTCAAGAACCAGGACGTGCTGCTGTTCATCGACAACATCTTCCGGTTCACCCAGGCGGGTTC